>DASYJR010000120.1:0-10446 GCA_035996305.1 Amnibacterium sp.
CGAGGCCGCCGGGCGCTGTTGCGGCGCCGTTCGCGCTCGAGCTGGAGGGGCGCATCGCCGCAGCGGCCGAGTACTGGTTCGACCGGCGGTGCCGGTACCTCGCCGCGCTGACGCTGCTCGGATCCGACCAGGAGCACGACCTGCGCCGCGCGTTCGAGGTGCTGCACGAGCTCGACGCGACGGCGACGCAGCGCATCGCCCGCGAGCGGCTCCGGGCGGGGGGCGCGCGTGGGGTGCCGACCGGCTCGCGGACGACGACGCGCGGACATCCGGCGGGCCTGACCCTGCGGGAGCAGGAGGTGCTCGACGAGCTGCGCGCAGGCCGTTCGAACGCCGAGATCGCGTCGCGCCTCGTGATCTCGCCCAAGACGGTCGACCATCACGTCACCCGGGTGTTCACGAAGCTCGGCGTGCACAGCCGGGAGGAGGCGGCGGCGACCGCCGACACCCCATCCCGCGCCGTCGACGGGTGACGGAGATGGGGTGGGAGGACGCCGATTTGGGGTGCTGCACCCGATCCGTCCGGCTCGTCCCGGAACCTAGCGTGCGAGGCGGATCGGACGAACGGATCCAGAGGCACGCGGGAGAGCAGGATCATGAGCCTCAATCACCAGGACTTCGCCGCCGCCACATGGGAGCAGCGCGAACGCGCCGTGCGGGAGCGGCACCGCAACCGTGATTACACCGCCGAGCGGCGCCCGTCGGCGCTCCGCCGGTTCGTCGGCGTGATGGGCCGGGCGCTGCGGCCGACGCCGGCGCCGGTGCTGCCCGCCGCTCCGCTTCCGCCGATCGTGTCCGGATCCGCCGGGCTGATCCCGGTGGTGGGCGACCTCGTCGCGCCCGCGGTCGAGCTGGTTCGGCCGGTGGTCGACGAGGTGGTCGCGGCCGTGCAGGCACCGACCGAGGCGCCGACGCCCGTGCAGGCCGCCTGACCGGGGCCACCGGCGCGCTCGCTAGCGGGTCTGCCGCCGTCGGCGCGCCCGGCCGGGCCGCTTCGGCCGCGACTCGGCCTCCTTCGGCGCCCGGCGCGGCTTCGGCTCGGGCGGGGGAGGCTCCGCGGATCCGCGCGAGCTGTTCGCCGTGCGGCCGCGCACGACGCCGATGAACTCGTCGACGAGCGGGCCCTCCGTCGACCGCCGCCACACCAGGCCCACCCGGGTCGGCTCGGCGTCGCTGATCGGGCGGCCGACCACGTCCCGCCGGCCGGTCGCGCGGAGGACGGCCTGCGGCATCCGCGCGACCCCGTGGCCGGCGGCGACGATGTCGAGGGTGGCGTCGTCCCAGCCGGGGTGGAGCTCCTCGTCCGCGAGGTCGGCCAGCGTGACCGCGTCGAAGACCTTGATGGGGTGGTTCTTCGACGCCACGGCGACCGGGGTCTCGTCCCACAGGGGGATGACGTGCAGGTCCTCGGCGTCCACGCCCTCGACCGGCAGGCGCGCGAAGGCCATGTCGACCGCGTCGAGCAGGGCCGGCGCGACCTGCTCGTCGGCGAGCGCCTCGATGCGCAGCGGAGCACCCGGCATCCGGTCGTGCCAGGTGCGCACCCACTTGTCGGGTGTCACACCGATCACGACGCCGATCACGAGCCCGCTGTCGGTCATTCCGTCGACGGTAGCGTGGCGGGGTGGTGCAGGAGCAGACGATGAAGGCCGAGACCGCGGCGAAGAAGCTCGGGGTACTGCTCGACGCGACGCCGGAGGACTTCCGGTCCGGACCGGTGAGCCGGTCGCGCTTGAACGAGCTGCTCGAGTCGCCGCCGGAGTGGCTCGCCGAGCTGCGGCGCAACGGGCCGCATCCCCGTCCCGTCGTCGCGGCGAAGCTCGGCGTCTCCATCGCGGGCCTCCGCCGTGCCGGGATCGAGGACCCCCTGACCTCGGAGCAGATCCAGGAGCTGCTGCGGCAGAAGCCCGAGTGGCTCGTCCGGGAGCGGGCGACGCACGCCGAGGTGATGGTGGAGAACGCGCGGATCAAGCAGGAGCGCGCGAAGAAGGCCTGATCGCCGACGGCCCGCCTCGCGATCGGAGGCGTCCGCAGCGAGCGTCGCGACGGGCGGTTTCGGGTGTTCCGGGCGTCCGATGACGCCCGGAACGGTCCGAAGACGCCCACGCCGGGCGAGGTCGCCCGTCACGTCGGCCACGGTTAGCCTCGACCCCATGCTGCAGGCACGCCTCTGGGGCCGGCCGGCGCTCGCCTGGGCGCTCGATGCCGGCGTCGTCGTGCTCGCCCTCGCGCTGCTGCTGCTCGACGACTCGACCCTGCAGCTGCTCGGCGTGCTGCTGCTCGTGTGGCGGGCGATCACCGTCGCCATCGCCGTGTTCGTGTGGCGCCGAACCGCCGAAGGCCGCTCCCAGCGCTGACCGCTCGCACGCGGTACTCCGCCTGCGCCGTCGAGCCTGTTCTGTGCGGGGCCACGCCGGCAGGCTGCGGATCCGGACGAGTCGGCGCGCACCAGCAGAATGGCGCCATGGTCCTGATCGCCGTCCACGGTTCCGCGTCCCGCTTCCTCCCGCCGGAGCGCGGCACCGTGCAGCTGTCGGTCGGGCTCGAGCACGACGACCGGGCCACCGTCGTGCAGGAGGTCGCGGCGCTCCACGAGCGCTTCGTGGCCGACGCGAAGTCGTTCGTGCACGCGGGCACGGCGACCTGGTGGGGGAGCGACCAGGTGCACGTCCGAGCGGAACGCCGCTACCGGAAGGACAGCGAGACGCAGTACACCGTCCAGGTCGCGTCGACGGAGGTGCTCGTGAAGTTCCGCGACTTCGGCGCCCTCTCGGAGTGGATCGACCGGGCCGGCTCGGTGCCGGGCACCTCGATCGGCGGCATCGACTGGACCGTGACCGAGGTGCGGCGCACGGAGGTGGAGCGCGAGGTGCGCGTCGAGGCCGTGCAGGACGCGGTTCGGCGCGCGGAGGCGTACGCGAGCGCGATCGGCGGCAACGGCGTCACGCTCGAGGCCGTGTGGGAGCCGGGATTGCGCCCGAACGCCTCCGGCTCGGAGGGCGGCGCCTACTTGAGCCGGGCGCTCGCGGTGTCCGGGAGCTACTCGTCGATCGAGCTGCGTCCGGACGACATCGAGATCGCCGCGGCGGTGACGGCCGACTTCACCGTGACGGGGAGGCCTACAGTGGCGCCTTGACCGACCGCAGCGGGCTGCGCGCGCCCTCGACCCGCGACCGCGCCGCGCGACCGCTCGAGGTGCGCGTCGAGAGCGGTGTCCTCCGGGGGCGGCGCGACGGCGACCGCGTGTCATGGCGCGGCATCCCCTACGGCCGGGCGCCGACGGGTGCGCTCCGCTTCCGCGCGCCGCAGCCGCCCGAGCCCTGGACCGGAGTGCGGGATGCCACCGAGTACGGCCTCGTCGCTCCGCAGGCGCTCCGCGGCCAGTTCCGGGGCGTCGGGCCGGGCGTCCCGTCCGGCGAGGACTGCCTGAACCTCGACGTCACCGCTCCCGCGGAGCCGCAGCGCGACGCCCTGCCGGTGATGGTCTGGATCCACGGCGGCGGCTACAGCACCGGCTCGTCACGGGAGGGCATCGCCCAGGAGAACGGATTCGTGGGCAGCGGGCGGGTCGTCTTCGTCAGCATCAACCACCGGCTCAACGCCCTCGGCTACCTCGACTTCACCGGATACGCGACCGGCGAGCGGCCGATCGAGAACAACCTCGGCCTCCGCGACCAGGCCGCCGCCCTGCGGTGGGTGCGCGACAACATCGCCGCGTTCGGCGGCGACCCCGACGACGTCACGGTGTTCGGTGAGTCCGCCGGCGGCAACGCGATCGTCGCGCTGCTCACCATGCCCTCCACGGCGGGGCTGTTCGCGCGAGCGATCGCGCAGAGCCCGCCCGTGAACGCCTTCTACTCGTCGGACCTCGCCGCGCTCTGGGCGGCCGAGTTCCTGGAGATCCTCCGCGAGCAGGTCGGCGATCCCGCCGGCCGGTCCCCGCACGCCGGCCGCAGCACCGCATCCGCGCTCGAGCTGCTCACGACCACGCCCGCGACGGATCTCGTCACCGCATCGGTGACCCTCCAGATCCGCACGCCCAGCACGTACCCGGGCACCTTCTGCCTCGCTCCGGTCGTCGACGGCGACCTGCTGCCCGAGCCGCCGCTCACCGCGATGCGGGCGGGGCGGGCGCACCGCGTGCCCCTCATCCTCGGGACGAACGCGCGGGAGGGCGCCCTCTTCCGCGGCCGCCTCGACATCCTTCCCCGGTCGCCGCAGCGGATGCGCTCCGTGTTCCGGCAGGCGCCCGTCGACGCGTGGGCGCCGATGCGGGCCGCGTACCCGGGCCTTCCCGCCCGCCGCCCGGCGGCGGACTTCGCCGGCGACTTCGGGTTCTGGTTCCCGAGCGTGCGGATGGCGGACCACCAGTCGCAGTTCGTCCCCGTGCACGCCTACCGGTTCGACGCGGCTCCGCGACTGCTCCGGGTCGCGGGGCTCGACGCGACCCACGGCGTCGAGGTGCCGGCGCTCTTCGAGCAGGCGGAGTCACCGCTGGTGCGGGCGATGTCGATCCTGGGCGGGGGAGCCGCGTTCATGCGAGCCGGCAAGCGGATGCAGCAGCACTGGCTCGACTTCGCCACGACCGGCACGGTGTCGGACGCCTGGCCGCGCTACACGCAGAACGAGCGGCTGACGCTGATCATCGACGACGACGAGGACCGCGTGGAGGCGGATCCGCGCCGCGAGAAGCGCCTGATCTGGGAGCGGTTCCTCCCCGCGCTGTAGGGCGCCGCTCGGACGGCGGCGCGCCGATCAGCCCCCGCGGGTCAGCCGCAGGAACCCGCTCAGCTCGGCGACGCCCTCGGCGGTGTGCGGCAGGTGGTCGGCGAGCGCGGGGGAGTGCACCAGGTGGCTCGCCCACTTCGCCCGCGAGATCGCGACGTTCAAGCGGTTCCGCATCATGACGAACGAGATGCCCCGGGGAACGTCGGCGGGCGATGACGCGGTGAGCGAGACGATCGCGATCACCGCCTCCTGGCCCTGGAACTTGTCGACCGTCCCGACCGGCACCCGCGGGTAGCCGGCCGCGTCCAGCCGTTCCCGCAGCAGGGCGACCTGCGCGTTGAACGGCGCGACGACGATGAGATCGGGCTGATCGAGCGGCTCATCGACCCGGCCCGCGGACGGATCCGTCCACAGCCGGCCGAGGTGCGACCGCACCAGGCCGACCACGGCATCGGCCTCGGCGACCGACTCGACCGAGTCGCCGACGTGCTCGATCGGCACCGGTTCGAGCCCCGGTTGCACGCCCACGAGCCGGCGGTCCGTGGTCTCGGGCACGTGCGAGCCGAGCCGCCCTTCATAGGAGAGATCGGACACCGCCTCCGTGAGCGCCGGATGCATGCGCCAGGTCTCGGCGAGGAAGTAGCCGAGCTCGCCGGGCAGCACGTCGTGCCCGTCGGACAGCCAGCCGAGGGCGGAGCGGTCCACCGGTTCGGGATGGAGCCCCTGGCTCACCTGCGGCAGCTGCTGCGGGTCCCCGAGCAGCAGCACGTTCCGTGCGCTCACCCCGACGGCGATCGTGTTGGCGAGGGAGTACTGGCCGGCCTCGTCGACGACGAGCAGGTCGAGCTCGTCCCGCGGCACCTGGTTCCGGTTGCTGAACACCCAGGCGGTGCCCCCGAGGACGTAGCCCTCGGGCCGGTGCTGCCGGACGAACGGGAGCACGTCCTTCGACTCGAGCGGCGTCCACGGCCCGCTGCCGCCGTTCGAGGCGGTGCGCTTCGCCACGATCGCCGGATCGAGGCCGGCGGCCAGGACCCGGTCGAGGAGGTTCTCGACGACCGCGTGGGACTGCGCGACCACCCCCACCCGCCAGCCGTGCTCGCGGACGAGCGTCGCGATCACCTGCGCTCCGAGGTGGGTCTTGCCCGACCCGGGCGGTCCTTGCACGGCGAGGTACGACCGGTCGAGGCGGAGTGCGCTCGACACGATGGCGTCGGTCACGGATGCGGGGGCCGGCGCGAGCGGCCCGCCGCCTGCCAGCCGCGGAGGCTCGCGACGCAGCAGATCGAGCGTCGCATCCCGGCGGTCGGGCGCCGCGACGAGCGCCTCACCCCACTCGAGGATGGCCTCCCGCTGCGTCCTCGTGTTGAACGGCGGTCCCGGCGTGAGGGCGAGTGGGAGCTCGGGCCAGGGAGCGCAGGCGACGCCGGCGTCGTCGCGTCCCGCGACCTCGTCGAGGTCGACCGAGACCCGGCCGTCGGGCAGCTGCCGCACCTCGAGCACCTCGCCCCCGCTGTGCTCGCCGCGCTGCCCCTCGGGCACCGCGTCGCAGCCCACGGGCGGCGGATCGTCGTACATGACGAAGCACCGATCGCCGCGTTTCAGCGAGCTGCCGGGCGCGAGCGCGCCGACGAGCCGGAGCACACGACTGTCCGACTGCCGCTTCCCCTGCCGCGCCCAGTCCTGCAGCACCGAGGAGGCGTCCGCGTCGACGACGAGCACGTCCTTCTGCTCCGCCCACGCCTCCACGGGAGCGATCTCGCGGTTGTAGTGCTCCCACCAGAACGACTTGTCCTCGCGCCGGTGGTACTCGATCGCGGCGGCGGCGAGGGCGAGCGCGGTCTGCTCGGGCGTGCGTGCATCCGCCGCGACACCGCTCACGGTGGCGAGCAGGGCGTCGCGCGCGAGGTCCTCCCGCCGGGCGAGTTGCGTGTCCTTCGCCGGATCGCCCGGCAGCGGAGGACGACGCCGGATGCCCAACTCGTCCGCCCGGGCGAGCAGCCAGTCGCGCAGGCCGAGCGTCGAGGCGCAGTCGTACTCGTTGTAGTCGGCGATCTCCCGCAGCTGCGCCTCGGCCTCCGCCGAGCGCCCCTCGTCGCGGAGTCGGCAGTAGACGACGTAGGCGTCCACGGATGCCGCCGCGCTCGTGACGTCGCTCTCGCGCAGCCGGTCGCCCATGTAGATCGGCTCGAGCTTCTTCAGGCTGTAGGACCGGTCCGAGATGCGGATCGTGCGCAGGACGATCGGATACAGGTCGACCAGTACGTGGTCGCGCAGGAGGTCGTCGAGGATCGCCTCGCCCACGCCGTGCCGGGCGCACAGCTGCTGGAGGTGACTGCGCTCGTAGTCGGCGTAGTGGTAGATGTGCAGGTCGGGGTACCGCTGCCTCCGGTCGCGCACGGAGTGCAGGAAGTCGAGCAGCGCCTGCTTCTCCTCGGCGCGGTCGTGCGCCCAGAACGGCCTGAAGTGCTCCCGCCGCCCGTCGTGATCGATGACGCCGAAGAGGTACTCCAGTCCCCACTCCCGGTTGTCGTCGCTCCAGAGCGGGTCGCCCTCGAAGTCGAAGAAGATGTCGCCGGGATCGGCCGGGGGCAGGGCGGCGAACCCGTCGGGGTCGATGACCTGCACCTCGACTCGGTGCCGCCCGGTGTCCGCGGTCGCCTCGGCCCGCAGCTGCAGCTCCGCCTGGAGTCGCAGCCGCTGGAGCGCGGCCGGGCCGATGCCCTCGATCGGGCCGGTGCTCGCGGCGAACTCGTCGATCGTGCGGATGCCGACCTCACGGAGCCGGACCCGCTGGTTGACCGTGAGCCGCCCGACGAGCAGCACGTCCCGGGTCGCCTCCGCCTGCGCGGTGCACTCGGCGCAGCGGCCGCACGCCCGCACGCCCTCGGCACCCCACTCGATGGCGGCGCGGTCGGCCGTCCGATCGCCGACGAGCTGCCGCAGGCGCGCCATCCGCAGGTCGAAGACCGGTCGGACGTCCTCGAGCCGGTGGGACGAGCGGGTCCCGTCGCCGAGCAGCAGGTGCACGGTGTCGCCGACCGGGATTCCGAGCCGGTCGAGCTGCTGCGCGTACGCCGCGAGCTGCAGCAGCGCCGTCACCTTCGCCCGGCGGGCGAGCTTGGTGTCGTACACCTCCCAGCGCACACCGCCCTCGGTGCTCGAGCGCACGAGGAAGTCGGCGAAGCCGAGGAAGGACCCGTCGAACAGCGTCGCCTGGAACACGACGTCGGCGCCGTCGCGCATCGCCGCGAGCGTGAGTTCCTGCGCAGCACGGAGCGCGGCGAAGTCGGTGGAGTCGTCCGGGCGCTCGATCACCGCGACGCCGCCCGGGCGTCCGGGGACATGCGCGCCGAACGTGGCGAGGTACTCCTCGAGCTGCCGCCGTTCGTGGTCGTCGCCGAGGGCCGCCGCCCGGCGGTTCATCGAGTCCTCCGGCTCAGGCACCGCCTCCACCCGGCCGAGCTTCGCGTCGAGCCGGCGCATCAGGCCCCACTCGCACTCGACCGACGCCTTCAGGTCGGAGGCGCTGCACACGACCGTGCCGTTCCGAACGAACATCGCGCCTCCTTCGGGCTCAACTGGGAGGACGCTAAACGGCAGGTCCGACAGGGCTTTCGAGCCGTGGCCGGGCACACCGGCGTCACGGCGACGGCGCGCTCGTGCACCCCCGCGACGTCGATCTCCCACGGGCCGGGCACCGCCGAGGGGCGAAGCGCTCCCTCGGCGGTGCGCCGCGTCAGTCCGCCGGCAGGATGTTGTGGTTGCGATGGAAGAGGTTCGCCGGGTCGTACGACCGCTTCACGGCCGCGAGCCGGTCGTAGGTCGCTTGCCCGTACGCCTCGGCGACGATGCTCGGGTCGGTGTCCGTCAGTCCGTTCACGTAGGCGCGCCCGACACCGAGCGGCTTGAGGCGGTCGCTCACCCGTTGCACCCACTCGCGTTCGGCCGGGAGCAGCTGCTCGTTCGGGCAGACGGCGATCAGGAAGAGCGCGTAGCACGGGGCGCGGCGCCCGCTGAACGCGGTGTCACCGTCCGCGACCGCCGAGTAGGCACGGTCGAGGCGGTAGAACGCCGCGATCGAGAGGGGTGACTGCTTGCGGGGCAGCTCCTCCGCGAGCACGTCGATGACCTCGTCGCTGATCTCCTCCAGGTAGACGGTCCGGTCGTAGTCGTACAGCCCCCAGGCGTTCGGCTCGTCCAGCATCTGCTGCAGCGCGGTGTAGGGCATCGGTGTCGCGAACTCCCACGTCGGTGGGACGGCGGTCCGGATCCGCTCGAGCAGGGCGGCGTGCTCATCCGCGTCGCCGAACCCCACCACGAGCAGCGCCTGGCCGGGCCGGCCCTGGTGCTCCGGGGGCACGAACGGCGCGAGCGGCGCGTTCATCCCGACGATCATCACGTTCTCGTCGGCGGGCAGCGTGGGGATCAGATCGCGAGCGAAGCGCAGCATCGCGGAGGCGTGCTCCACGTCCCAGAACATGAGCCCCATCGCGATCATCGGGCCGACCGGGTGGAGCCGGAACTCGAACTCCGTCACGACCCCGAAGTTGCCGCCCCCTCCGCGCAGCGCCCAGAACAGGTCGGGATGCGACTCCGCCGATGCCGTGAGCACCTCGCCGGACGCGGTGACGACCTCCGCGCGCACGAGGTTGTCGATCGTGAGTCCTGCGAGCCGGGACAGATGCCCCATGCCGCCGCCGAGCGCGAGGCCCCCGACGCCGGTGTGGCTGACGATGCCCGCGGGCACTGCGAGCCCGTGCGCCTGGGTCGCCCCGTCGAGCTCGCTGAGCAGCGCGCCGCCGCCGACGATCGCGGTGCGGGCCTCCGGATCGACGCTGACGCGGTTCATCCGCCGCAGGTCGATCACGACGCCGCCGTCGACGACGGAGGACCCGCTCATGTTGTGGGCGCCGCAGCGCACCGAGATCTCGAGGCCGCCGTCGCGTGCCGTCGTCACGGCCGCGACGACGTCGTCCACCGTCTCGCACATCGCCACGGCCTTCGGGCTGCGATCGATCGCCGCGTTCCAGACCCGACGCGCTTCGTCGTAGTCCGGATCGGCGGCCGTGATCACGCGTCCCCGCATGCGGCTCCGAAGCTCCTCGACCGGGTCGCTCAGTATCTGCACCATGTCCGCACCTCCGCGAAGGAGCCGAGGTTGCCCTGTCGCTTCGCGCGCCGGACGGTCGACGGCGGACGGAGTGCGGCCGATCGGGCGGGCTCCCTCGATCGCCCGGTCGCTTCACCGTAGACCTGCGCGGACGCCGGGCAGAAGGGGCTCCTGGCGGTCCTCCGGGGTCGTCGTGAACGCGCCGGGCGGGGTGCCTCGGCGGTCCTTAGCCGATCCGCAGGGGCGAGTGCCTGCGCAGGAGTTGTCGCACACCTATCCCATCGACTCCGAACTCGGCGGCGAGTTGCGACGGTGCCGTGTCGTCGGTCACGACGCCGCCCGGCCACGTCGGCTCGACCCGAAGCCACGATGCCCAGAGGACCAGGCCGCGAGAATCCGAGTCCGGGGCGCCCGAACTGGGGTACGACCGACCCCGCACCCTCCCGATAGGAAGGAATCACTACCCATTTCGAGAACGAGTCATGACTTCTGAACACGGTCCGCGCGACTGGCTGCCATCGGCGCCCCCGCGCTCTTCCCGGAGCACTTCATTGCTCTCCGATTCCCGACCTCGGAACCGGGCGATCCGCCCCGCCGTCCTATCG
>DASYJR010000121.1:0-2178 GCA_035996305.1 Amnibacterium sp.
GTGGTCTTCACGATCGACGTCTGGCTGCCGGCCGGTTCGCCGTGGCTCTTCACGCGCACGACGATCCGCAACCCCCATCCGCATCCCGTGCCGATGTACTGGTGGACGAACGCGGCCGTGCCCGAGGAGCCGGGCACCCGCGTGGTCGCGCCCGCGGCGACCGCGTTCCGCACCGACGACGAGGGCGGCGTCACCCGCGTCGATCCGGTGGACGACGACGGCGTCGACAGCACCTGGCCGAGCCGCAGCCCCGCGGCCAGGGACCTGTTCTTCGACCTCGCGGCCGACCAGCCGCGCTGGATCGCGGCGGTCGGTGCCGACCGACCCGGCCTGGCGATGCTCTCGACCCTCGCGCTGCGCGGCCGCAAGCTCTTCACCTGGGGCGCGGGTCCCGGCGGGGACCGGTGGCAGCGGTGGCTGAATCCGGAGGGGGACGACCGGTACTTCGAGATCCAGTCCGGCCTCGCACAGACGCAGTTCGAGCACGTCCCGCTCGGCGCGCACGCGACGGTCTCCTGGACGGAGGCGTTCGGCGTCGCGGACGTCGACCCGGCGATCGCCCACGGCGACGACCTGTCGACGGCGATCGCGCACTGCGCCGCCCGCCTCGCCCCGGCCTTCGAGGAGCTCGACCGGGCGGACGCGGCGCTCGCCGCCGTACGCCGTCGCGCGCCGGGCCGGTCGGTCCTCGCCGGCTCGGGGTGGGGCGCCCTGGAGCAGCGCCGTCGCGAACGGGCCGGGGAGCCGCCGCTCGGTGACGACGGTGCGCCGTTCGCCGCGTCGACGATGGGGGAGGAGCAGGGCCCCTGGGCGGAGCTGCTCGACCGGGGCCGCTTCGACGGTGCGGCGGCCTTCGTGCGTGGGGCCGACTGGTCCGAACGCCTCGCAGCGGTGCCCGGGAGCGCCGACAGCCTGCTGCACCTGGGCGCGCTCGCCCATGCCGACGGGCGAGACGAAGCCGCTGCCGACGCCTACCGCCGCTCGATCCGGCTGCGGGGGACGGTGCACGCGCATCGAGGCCTCGCGCTGCTGGCCATCGCGGCCGGTGACGCCGAGGCGGCGGCGAACGCGTACGAGGCGGCATGCGCCGTCGATCGCAGCCACCGCCCGCTGCTGCTGGAGGCGGTCACCGCGCTGCTCCGTGCCGACCGTGCCGAGCGGGCGCTCGCGCTGCTCGACGCCGCGGACGTGCCCGCGATCGAGGAGGGGCGCACGGGCTTCCTGCTCGCGACCGCCCTCGCCCGTACCGGGGAGACGGCGCGCGCCGCCCTGCTGCTCGACGCGGGGCTCGAGATGCCGGACCTCCGCGAGGGCGAGGACGCGATCGCGGACCTCTGGCGCGAGCTCCGTCCGGACACGCCCGTGCCGAGCGCCTACCGCTTCGACATGCGGGAGACGGCGCCGCAGGGCGGCTGAGCGGGCTCAGCGGCGGCCGAGCCGCCGCTCCGCGGACGAGTCGTACGGCAGACCGTAGTGGGCGTACACCGCGGCTTCCTGATCCCGGGTGAGCTCGCCGTCGACGCCGAGGGACGGCGAGTCGCGGACCATCTTCTTGTCGACCTGCACCTTCACGTAGCCGGGGCCGACGACCGCGCCGTGCAGCGGCGCGAAGACCAGGTGCTTGCCGACGAGGCCGACCTGGACCGCGGCGAACGACGCCTCGTCGGCGCCCGTGTCGTAGTAGATCGACTCCATCGATCCGATCTTGTCGCCCTTCGCGTCGACGACGTCCTTGCCCGCCCACAGGCGGATGTTCTCGGCGGGGAAGCTCATGACCGCACTCTCCGGGACGCGGCTGACCGTCCGCTGGGCAGGCGCGAGGTGTCCGGTCAGCCCGCCCTGAGCCCGTTCCGGGTGCAGAGCGTGCTCCGGTGCGCGTCGGAGGGGAAGACCTGCCATGCGCCGTCGGCGCCCCGGCAGACGACGAGGGGCGGCCGGTCGGTGGTGAACGGCGATCCGGAGGCGGCGCCCTCCGCGGCGCACGCGGCGGCGACCGAGGCGGTGCTCGGCCGTTCCGGCGTCGTCACGGTCCGGGCGGCCGAGTGGGGGTCGCTCGAGGCGTGGCAGCGCACGACGGCGGCCGACGACGCGCTGCTCCGGTCGGCCGTCGAGGCGCCGCCCCCGGACCCGGAGGAGGCGCCGGAGATCGGGCCTTGGAACGGATGCACGAGCACGATC
>DASYJR010000122.1:0-5639 GCA_035996305.1 Amnibacterium sp.
GTGGCTGCAGTGGAGCGGACCGCTCTTCCTCCTCCTGACCCTTGCGGTCGGGGCGCTGATCCATTGGCGCACCAGGACGCGGCACGGAGGCGCCGTCGTCCTCGGCGCGCTCTCCCACTCCGCGGAGCCGGCGGTCACTGCGTGACCCGCGACACCGCCAGCGTCCTCGCCGCCCGCCAGGACGCCCGCGCGCAGGCCACCGGCACGGCGGAGTGGATGGCTTACCTGCCCGCAGCCACCTCGCCGTACCCGCCGGCCGGCGTCGACCCCTCGACCCTCGTCTGGGCCGAGACGGTCGCCCCCGGCGGCTACACGCACAAGCGGGTGGCGCGCGGGACGCGGATCCGCCTCGACGATCCCACGGGGGACGCCTGCGTGCACCTGCTGATGTTCAACGCCGTGGAGCCCTGGGAGCGGCTGAACGTCGCGGACACGCAGAAGATCCCCTGGCAGGCGTACCTGGGGGAGGGGCATCCGCTGCTGTCCGGCGACGGCCGGGTGCTCGCCACGGTGATCGCGGACACCTCGGGACACCACGACGCC
Organism: Amnibacterium sp.; assembly: GCA_035996305.1. GTDB lineage: Bacteria > Actinomycetota > Actinomycetes > Actinomycetales > Microbacteriaceae > Amnibacterium. The sequence continues at coordinate 544 of DASYJR010000122.1, forward strand.
TTCTGCGGGACGTCGTCGGACCTGTGGAACGAGGACAAGTACGGCGACGCCGCCCCCTTCGGGCCGTCGCCCTCCGGCCGGAGTCTGCTGACGCTCGCCGCAGCCAAGCACGGCCTCAGCCCGCGCGACCTCCCGCCGTCCGTGTCGTTCTTCCAAGGGGTCCGGGTGGCGAGCGACGGCTCGTTCACCTGGACCGGCTCAGCGGGTGCGGGCACCGCCGTCGACCTGCTCGCGGAGCTGCCGCTGATCGTGCTCATCGCGAACGTGCCGCATCCGCTGGATCCTCGGCCCGACTACCGCGTCGGCCCGCTTCGGCTGCACGCGTGGCGCAGCACACCGACGGGCCCCGGCGACGACCGCTTCGGCGCCTCGCCCGAGCGGCGTCGCGCTTACCTCAACACGATCGCCTGGGCGGAGGCGACGGGACTGTGACCACGACGACGGTCCCGGTGGGCGCTTCCTACGCCGTCGGCTCACCGCTCGACTGGAGCGAGCCGCTTGTTCCCGGCCGCACGGTGCTCGACGAACGGGTGGCGCCGCGCGCACCGTGGTCGGCGGTGGTCGCGGCGGGCGACGTGCTCACCATCGTGGACGTCGGCGGCAACCAGTCCGCCGACTGCCTGATCTTCGACGCCCACGACCCCGACGAGCGGTACAGCGTCCCCGACACCCTCGCCTGGCAGGGCAATGCCTACGTGCGAGAGGGCACCGTGCTCCGCAGCACGCTCGGTCGCCCGTTGATGACCGTGGTCGGCAACGAGGTCGCGCGCCAGGACACCATCGGCGGCGCATGCGGCAAGGAGTCGAACACCCTCCGGTACGGGCATCACACCGAGTTCCAGCACGGCTGCCGCGAGAACTTCCTCGCCGAGGCAGCCCGGCGCGGGCTCGGGGTGCGCGACCTCGTCTCCAACCTCAACTGGTTCATGAACGTGCCCGTCGAGGCGGACGGCGCCCTCGGCATCGTCGACGGCATCTCGGCGCCGGGAAAGCGGGTCGCCGTCCGGGCCGACCGGGACGTGCTCGTGATCGTCTCGAACTGCCCGCAGATGAACAATCCGTGCAACGACTTCAGCTGCACCCCGCTGCGGATGATCGTCACGCGCCCGAAGCCCGTCGCGTGAGCTTCGACACCCTGCTCGTCGCGAACCGCGGCGAGATCGCCCGCCGGATCCTCCGCTCGGCCAAGGCGCTCGGACTGCGCACCGTCGCCGTGTACTCCGACGCCGACAGAGCCGCGCCCCACGTGCGGGAGGCCGACGCCGCGGTGCGGCTCGGGCCGGCACCGGCTCGCGAGTCCTACCTGCGCACGGACGCGGTCCTCGAGGCGGCGCTCGCGACGGGATCCGGGGCGATCCACCCCGGGTACGGGTTCCTCAGTGAGAACGCGGGGTTCGCCCGGACGGTGGAGGAGTCCGGCATCACCTTCGTCGGCCCGACGCCCGCACAGATCGAGGCGTTCGGCAGCAAGCACACCGCACGTCGCCTCGCCGCAGGGGCGGGTGTGCCGATGCTCGCCGGGACGGGCCTGCTGACCTCGCCCGACGAGGCGGTCGCGGAGGCGCGTCGACTCGGCCTGCCCGTCATGCTGAAGGCGACCGGCGGGGGCGGCGGCATCGGCATGCAGGCGTGCGCGACCGCGGACGAGGTGCGCACGGCCTACGACCGCGTGGTGCGCCAGGCGGAGGCGAGCTTCGGCTCCGGCGGCGTGTTCCTCGAACGACTCGTCCGGCCCGCACGGCATGTCGAGGTGCAGCTCTTCGGGGACGGCGCCGGGCGCATCGCCGCGATCGGCGACCGGGACTGCTCGCTGCAGCGCCGCAACCAGAAGGTGATCGAGGAGGCCCCGGCTCCCGCATTGCCGGACGCCGTGCGCCAGCGGATCTCGGTCACCGCGCGGGACCTCGCCGTCTCCGTGGACTACCGGTCCGCAGGCACCGCGGAGTTCGTCTACGACCCCGTGCGCGAGGAGGCCTCGTTCCTCGAGGTCAACACCCGGCTGCAGGTGGAGCACCCCGTCACCGAGCTCGCCTTCGGCGTGGACCTCGTGACCCTGATGCTGCTGCTCGCCCGCGACGGCGCCGCCGCTCTCGACCCCGACCTGTTCGACCGCCGGTGGGAACCGAGGGGCGCCGCCGTGGAGGCCCGCGTCTACTCGGAGGATCCGGACAAGGACAGCGCCCCGTCGAGCGGCCTCGTGACCCGAGCCGTCTTCCCCGGTGCCGGTGCGGCGGCGATGGACGGACTTCGTGTCGACGGCTGGATCGAAGCCGGGCTCGAGGTGTCGCCCTACTACGACCCGATGCTCGCGAAGGTGATCGCGGCCGGCCCCACTCGCGACTCCGCGCTCGACCTGCTGCACGAAGGGCTGCAGGCCACCCGCATCGACGGCGTGGTGACGAACCTCGGCGCACTGCGCGAGATCGTCGACGACGTGCCGCTCCGCAGCGCGACGCACTCCACGTCGACCCTCGCGACGATGCACGACCCGGAGCCGCGGATCGACGTGCTCGAACCCGGCGTCCTGACCACCGTGCAGGACCTGCCCGGCCGGCTCGGGTACTGGCAGGTGGGCGTGCCGCCGTCCGGGCCGATGGATCCCGTGTCGCTCCGTGAGGCGAACCTGGCGGTCGGCAATCCGGAGGGCGCCCCCGGCCTCGAGATCACCCTCGCCGGCCCGACCCTGCGGTTCTCGGTGCCGGCGGTCGTGTGCGTCACCGGTGCGGCTGCGCCCGTCACGATCGACGGCGAGCCGGTGCCGATGTGGGAGCCGCTCGACGTGGGCCCCGGGTCGGTGCTCGCCATCGGTGCGGCACCGGGGCCCGGCCTGCGCCTCGCCCTCGCCGTGCGCGGCGGACTCGACGTGCCCCGGTACCTCGGGAGCGCCGCCACGTTCACCCTGGGCGGCTTCGGCGGCCATGGGGGACGGGCCCTCGTGGCGGGCGACGTGCTGCGGCCCGGATCGCCGGACTCCGCCGCAGCGCACGAGCACCTCCGGGACGGCGAGGTGCTGACGCGGACCGGCGGCCCCACGCCGGCGGCTCGCAGGCCGCATCTCACGCATGAGTGGGAGCTCGGCGTGACCGAGGGTCCGCACGCGGCACCGGACTTCTTCACCCGGGAGGACATCGACGCCCTCTACTCCTCGCGCTACGAGGTGCATTTCAACTCGGCCCGCACCGGGGTCCGGCTGACGGGGCCGAAGCCGGCGTGGGCGAGGACGGACGGCGGCGAGGCCGGACTCCATCCGTCGAACATCCACGACACCGCGTACGCGGTCGGAGCGCTCGACTTCACGGGCGACACTCCCATCATCCTCGGCCCCGACGGCCCCAGCCTCGGCGGCTTCGTCTGCCCCGCCGTCGTCGCGAGCGGGGAGCTGTGGAAGCTCGGGCAGCTCCGACCCGGCGACACGGTGCGGTTCGTGCCGGTCCGGGAGGCGGACGCCGCCGCGCTCGACGGCACCCGCCCCGCACGGCGCGTGCCGAGCCGTGGGGGCGACGGTGACGACGGCGTGCTCTTCCGGCTCGACCCGCTCGAACGCGACGGGCGGATCGAGCGACCTCCCGTCACCTACCGCCGTGACGGCGACGACAACGTGCTCGTCGAGTACGGCGAGCAGGAGCTCGACCTCGGCCTTCGCATGCGGGTGCACGCCCTCATGCAGCGGCTGGAGGAGATCGCGCCGCCGGGGATCGTGGACGTGACCCCGGGCATCCGATCGCTGCAGGTCCACTCCGACGCCGCCACCCTGAAGGCGACCGCGCTGGCCGGGCTGCTCCGTGAACTCGAGCAGGAGCTGCCGGCCACGCGCGAACTCGCGGTCCCGTCCCGGCGGGTGCGGCTCCCGCTGTCATGGGACGACCCGGCGACCCGGCTCGCCATCGAGCGGTACATGGCCGGTGTGCGCGACGACGCCCCCTGGACGCCCTGGAACATCGAGTTCATCCGGCGCATCAACGGCCTCGACTCCGTCGACGACGTCCACCGCACCGTCTTCGACGCCTCCTACCTGGTCCTCGGTCTCGGCGACGTGTATCTCGGGGCGCCCGTCGCCACCCCGTTGGACCCTCGCCATCGACTCGTGACCACGAAGTACAACCCGGCCCGCACGTGGACCGCGGAGAACTCCGTCGGCATCGGCGGTGCCTACCTCTGCATCTACGGGATGGAGGGGCCGGGCGGCTACCAGTTCGTCGGCCGCACCGTGCAGGTCTGGAACCGGTTCCGCCACGGGGGGCTCTTCCAGGAGCACCCCTGGGCGCTCCGCTTCTTCGACCGGATCGAGTGGTACCCCGTCTCCCCCGAGGAGCTGCTCCATCTCCGGGCCGAGACCGACGCGGGACGGATCGGATTCGAGACGGAGGAGGGGGAGTTCCGGCTCGCGGACTACGAACGGTTCCTCGACGCCAACGCCGGCTCCATCGCAGAGTTCCGGCAGCGGCAGGCCGCCGCCTTCGCCGCGGAGAAGGCGCGCTGGCGGGCGTCGGGTGAGTTCGACCGCGGTGCGGAGCCAGAGCCGCCTGCGGCCGCCGAGGCCGTGCAGGTGCCCGAGGGCGCCACCGCGGTGACCGCACCGTTCGTCGCGACCGTCTGGCAGGTCGCTGTCGAACCGGGCGCCGAGGTGATGACGGGCGATCGGATCCTCGCGCTGGAGGCGATGAAGATGGAGACCGCCGTCGCTGCACCGCATTCGGGCGAGGTGCTCGCCGTCTACGTGCGCCCCGGGGAGCAGGTCTTCCCGGGCCAGGTGCTGGCCGCGGTGGGAGCAGCCCGGTGAACGCGGTGGACCGGGTGGCAGCGGCCCTGCGCCGGGTGGCCGCCGTCGACCGGCCCGAGATCTGGATCGCACTGCGGGACCGGGAGGACCTGCTCGAAGCGGCGGCGGCCGTCGACGCCCGCGTCGCGGCGGGGGAGCGGCTCCCGCTCGCGGGGCTCGTGGCGGCGGTCAAGGACAACATCGACGTCGCGGGCCTCCCGACCACCGCCGGGGCCCGCTCCTTCGCCTACGCGCCGGCCGCCGACGCGGCGGCGGTCGCGCGACTGCGCGCCGCAGGCGCCGTCGTGCTCGGCAAGACGAACCTCGACCAGTTCGC
>DASYJR010000123.1:0-7072 GCA_035996305.1 Amnibacterium sp.
GACATCGGCACGAGCGGCGGCGGCGGACCGCTCACCATCACGTTGCCCGACCACCGGGCCACGACCGAGGTCGTGAAGGCGCTGAACGACGTGCTGATCCGGCACTCCGGCGACACCGAGGTGCGGCTGCGGCTCACCAGGGGCGGCACGGCGCGGGTCTTCGAGATCCCGTTCCCCGTGGAGGTCACCGCCGACCTCTACGGCGAGCTCAAGAGCCTGCTCGGGCCCGCGTGCGTGTAGGGCGGCGTCGGTAGGGTCGAGCCGTGATGCGGACGATCGACCTGCGCGGGCGCGACCTCGACGTCGCCACCATCCGCGAGGCCCTTCCGCGCGGCGGAACGGACCCGGGCACGGCGCAGGCCGTGGTCGCGCCGCTGATCGAGGACGTCCGCGTCCGGGGCGCCGAGGCGCTGCTCGAGCAGGCCGACCGGTTCGACGGCGGCCGCCCGCCCGCCCTCCGCGTGCCGGCGGGAGAGATCCGGAGGGCCGTCGCAGCGCTGCCCGTGGCGGTCCGCGCAGCCCTCGAGGTCGCCATCGAGCGGGTCGGCGCCGCGACCCGCGCCCAGCTGCCGCAGCCGGCGGAGACGCGCCTCGGCGCCGGCGCCGTCGTGCGGCAGCGCTGGCAACCCGTGCAGCGCGTCGGCCTCTACGTGCCGGGCGGCAAGGCCGTCTACCCGTCGAGCGTCGTCATGAACGTCGTCCCCGCGCAGGTCGCCGGCGTTCCGGGCATCGTCGTGGCCTCGCCCGGTCAGCAGGCCTTCGGCGGCCACGTGCACCCCGTGATCCTCGGTGCCGCCGGCCTGCTCGGCGTCGAGGAGGTCTACGTGATGGGGGGCGCCGGCGCGATCGCCGCCTTCGCGCACGGCGTGCCCGGGATCGGGCTGGCGCCGGTCGACGTCGTCACGGGTCCCGGCAACGTCTTCGTCGCCGCCGCGAAGCGCGCCCTCGCCGGCCGGATCGGGATCGACTCCGAGGCCGGACCGACCGAGATCCTCGTCGTGGCCGACGCCTCCGCCGACCCGGACCTCGTCGCCGCCGATCTCGTGAGCCAGGCGGAGCACGACGAGCTGGCCGCGGCGGTGCTCGTCACCGACTCCGCCGACCTCGCCGTCGCCGTCGCCAGCGCCGTCCGCGCGCGTGCGGCCGTCACGACGCATGTGGGCCGGGTCGAGGCCGCGCTCACCGGTGCGCAGTCCGCCGTCGTGCTCGTGGACGACCTGGACGCGGCCGTCGCGGTGAGCAACGCCTATGCGCCCGAGCACCTCGAGGTGCAGACGGCGGAGCCGCACGTGCTCGTGCCGCGGCTCACGGAGGCCGGCGCGGTGTTCGTCGGCCCGGCGACCCCCGTCAGCCTCGGCGACTACCTCGCCGGGTCGAACCACGTGCTGCCCACCGGCGGCACCGCCCGGTTCTCCTCCGGACTGTCCGTGCGCCCGTTCCTCCGCTCGCAGCAGGTCGTGGAGTACGACCTCGACGCCCTCCGCGAGTCGCGCCCGCACGTCCGCGTGCTGGCCGACGCCGAGGCGCTGCCCGCCCACGGCGACGCGATCGACGCGCGCTTCCCCTGATCCGCACCCCGTTCACCCCGAACTACACGCATGTGGTTCGCGGCTGACAGGGAGCCACCGCACGGGTAGCATTCGAGGGACATGTTCTGCCCCTTCTGCCGCAACCCGGACACCAGGGTCGTCGACTCCCGTGTGAGCGACGACGGTCTCGCCATCCGCCGGCGCCGTCAGTGCCCGAACTGCCACCGCCGCTTCTCGACCACCGAGACGGCCAGCCTCAGCGTGATCAAGCGCAACGGCGTGCTCGAGCCGTTCAGCCGCGACAAGATCGTCGTCGGCGTGAAGAAGGCCTGCCAGGGGCGCCCGGTCACCGAGGGCGACCTCGCGCAGCTCGCGCAGCGCGTGGAGGAGGCGATCCGCGCGACCGGGGCGAGCCAGGTCGACGCGAACGACATCGGACTGGCTGTGCTCCCGCCGCTCCGCGAGCTCGACGAGGTCGCCTACCTGCGGTTCGCGAGCGTCTACCAGGGGTTCTCCTCGCTCGACGATTTCGAGGCGGCGATCACGCTGCTGCGGATGGAGAACTCGTCCCCGGCTCCCGGCGCCTGAGGAACGTGCGCCTGCTCGAGCGGTTCTACCGGACGCTCTTCTCCCTGGTGCTCGTGCGCCTCGACCCCGAGACCGCGCACCACCTCGCCATGCTCGTGATCCGCGCGCTCGGCGTCTCGCCCGCGATCGCGCGCCTCGTCCGGCGGCGCACCGTCGCGCGCGGCATGCGCGTCTCGGCGCTCGGCCTGTCCTTCCCGACGCCGTTCGGGCTGGCCGCGGGGTTCGACAAGAACGCCGTCGGCCTGCGCGGGCTCGGCGCGCTCGGGTTCGGCCACGTCGAGATCGGCACGGTGACCGCGCTGGCGCAGCCGGGCAACCCGGCCCCGCGACTCTTCCGGCTGCCGGCCGATGCCGCGCTCGTCAACCGGATGGGGTTCAACAACGAGGGCGCCGAGGCCGTCGCCGCCCGCCTCGCGCGGCTCCGCCGCGCGGGCGCGCTGCCGGTGATCGGCGTGAACATCGGCAAGAGCCGCGCGGTCGCGGTCGACGACGCGATCGACGACTACCGCACGAGCGCCCGGCTGCTCGCGCCGCACGCCGACTACCTCGTCGTGAACGTGAGCTCGCCGAACACCCCAGGTCTGCGTGGTCTGCAGGAGCTCGACCGCCTCGAGCCGCTGCTCGTCGCGGTCCGCGAGGAGGCGCAGGGCACTCCGCTGCTCGTCAAGATCGCGCCCGACCTCGAGGACGACGCCATCCGCCGCATCGCCGACCTCACCGTGCGCCTCGACCTCGCGGGGGTCGTGGCCACGAACACCACGATCCGTCGAGACGGTCTCACGACACCCGCCGGCGAGGTGGCGGCGGTGGGGGAGGGCGGTCTGTCCGGCGCGCCCCTGAAGGCCAGGTCCCTCGAGGTGCTCCGCGTGCTCCGCGCGGCGCTGCCCGCCGAGCGGTGCCTCATCAGCGTGGGCGGCGTCACGACCCCCGACGACGTGCGGGAGCGGCTCGCCCTGGGCGCCGACCTCGTGCAGGGCTACACGGGGTTCCTCTACCGCGGGCCCGGCTGGGCGAGGGACCTCGCGCTCTCCCGCTAGCCGCGGTACTCGACCGGGTCGCCCCGCTTCACCTGCGGCTTCGGGGTGCGCAGGCTGCGGAATTGCGCGGCCCTCATCACCGTGTACAGGTTGAGGCCGCGCTCCACCTTGTCGGGGCCGCCGAGTCGAGCGGCGATCCGGCGCCGGATGCTCCGAGCGGCGATGAGCGCATCCAGGATCGTGAGCGCGAGCACGCCGTAGAGCACGAACTCGAGGTAGACCTGGACCCCGATCGGCGTCACGAACGTGCCGACGAAGAAGACGATGAAGATCGGGATCAGGAACTCGCCGATCGTCCACCGGGCGTCGATGGCGTCCCGCACGAAGCGGCGCTGCGGACCCTTGTCACGAACCGGCAGGTACCGCTCCTCGCCCCGGGCCATGCCCTGGCGGACGCGATCCCGCTCGGCGGCGGCCGCCGCGCGGGAGGTGCGCTGCGCCTGCTTGCGGTCGGTCGGCACGAGCGGGCGCCTGCGCGCCTGCTCCGCCTCCCGTCTGGAGGGCGTCGCACGCCCCTTTCCGGGCCCGGGCGGCACGGGCGCCACCGGCTCGGGGGGTGCCTTCTTCGCCACGGGGCCTCCTCGAAACGATCCCCAATAGCCTACCCGCATGGCATCCGACGATCAGGCGGTGCGCGACGCCGTCCGCGACGGTCTCCCCGCCGCGATCGCGGCCCTCGGCTCCCTCGTGCGGATCCCGTCGATCGCGTTCCCCGGCTTCCCGCCCCAGGAGGTGCAGCGCAGCGCCGAGGCCGTCGCCGACCTGGTGCGGGCGACGGGCCTGTTCGAGCGCGTCGGGGTCCACCGTGCTGCGGCCGCGGACGGGACCCCCGGGAACCCGGCGGTGCTCGCCGTCCGTGCTGCCGCACCGGGGCGCCCCACCGTGCTGCTCTACGCCCACCACGACGTGCAGCCGGCGGGCCGCGACGAGCTGTGGGACTCGCCGCCCTTCGAACCGACGCTCGTCGGGGACCGGCTCTACGGCCGGGGCGCGTCGGACGACAAGGCCGGCGTCGTGACCCACCTCGCCGCCGTCACCGCGGTGGCGTCGGTGCTCGGCGACGACTTCGGGGTGGGCGTGACCCTCTTCATCGAGGGGGAGGAGGAGGCCGGCTCGCGGTCCTTCGACGCCTTCCTCGCGGCGCACCGGCAGGAGCTCGACGCCGATGTCATCGTCGTGGCCGACTCCGACAACGTGGACACCGTGACTCCGGCGCTCACCTCGAGCCTGCGCGGCAACGTGACCTTCGCCCTCACCGTCTCGACGCTCGAGCACGCGTCCCACTCGGGGATGTTCGGCGGGGCGGTGCCGGACGCGATGCTCGCGACGCTGCGACTGCTCGCGACCCTGTGGGGCGACGACGGGTCGGTGGCGGTCCCCGGACTGCTCCGGACCGTCGACCCCGCGGCGCCCGGGGGCCCGACCGAGGAGCGGCTCGCCGCCGACGCGGGCCTCCTGCCGGGCGTCCGCCCGATCGGATCGGGCTCCGTCGCGGACCGGCTCTGGCGGAGCCCGGCGATCACGGTGACGGGCATCGACGCCCCCGACGTGAAGAACGCGTCGAACACGCTGCAGCCGACGATCCGGGTGCGGATCAGCGTGCGCGTGGCGCCCGGCCAGCGTGCCGCGGACGCCTTCGCGGCCGTGCGGGCGCACCTGGGATCGGCGACGCCGTTCGGCGCCCACCTCGACTTCGCCGACGTCGATCTCGGCGACCCCTTCCTCGTCGACCACGGCGGCTGGGCCGCCGAGGCCGCCCGGCAGGCCCTGGAGGACGGCTGGGGGACCGCGCCCGTGGCGACCGGGATCGGTGGCTCCATCCCGTTCGTCTCCATGCTCGCGGCGACCTTCCCCGACGCCCAGATCCTGCTGACCGGCGTCGAGGATCCGAGCAGCATGGCGCACTCGCCGAACGAGTCCCAGCATCTCGGAGTGCTGCGACGCGCCATCACGGCCGAGGCCCTGCTGCTCGCACGCCTCTCGCGGCGCGGGGCGTAGCATTCCGGGCATGACCGACATCGCGATCACCGGCCGGCCGACCACCGACACCGGGCACGGCGTCCTGCTCACGTCCGCCGCCGCCGGCAAGGTGAAGAGCCTGCTCGCGCAGGAGGGCCGCGACGACCTGCGCCTCCGCCTCGCCGTGCAGCCGGGCGGCTGCTCGGGCCTCATCTACCAGCTCTACTTCGACGAGCGGCTGCTCGAGGGCGACGCGACCGTCGACTTCGACGGCGTCGAGGTCGTCGTCGACCGGATGAGCGTGCCGTACCTCGACGGCGCGACCGTCGACTTCGAGGACACGATCCAGAAGCAGGGCTTCACCATCGACAACCCCAACGCGCAGGGCAGCTGCGCGTGTGGCGACTCCTTCCACTGAGACCGACGCTCCGGCCGTGAATGGCGCCCCCATCCGGGGGCGCCATTCGCATGCAACCCGCAGAACAAGGGGGGCCTGCGTCGGGGGAGCGAGGATGCTCCTGACGATAGGCTGATCCCGGGAACGTCCGATCGTCACCGAGAGGGAACTGGTGCGCTCCAACCGCCGACGCTTGATCCTGGTCCCGCCATTGGCGGTCGGGCTGATGCTCGCACTCACCGGCTGCGACGACCTGCAGATGCACGGCTACCTGCCCGGCTTCCTCTCCGGTCAGCAGCCGACCACCAACCACGCGCAGATGATCTCCGACCTGTGGGTCGGGTCGTGGATCGTGCTGCTCGTGGTCGGCGTGATCACCTGGGCGCTGATCATCTGGGCCGCCGTGGTGTTCCGCCGGCGTCGCGGCCAGACCGGCCTCCCGGTCCAGATCCGGTACAACATGCCGATCGAGATCTTCTACACGGTCGTGCCGCTGATCCTGGTGCTCGGGTTCTTCGCCTTCACGGCGAAGGACCAGAACGCGATCGAGGCCCGCACCCCGCACCCCGACGTCACGATCGACGTCTACGGACAGCAGTGGAGCTGGGACTTCGACTACAAGAACGAGAACGTGTACTACGCCGGCCTGCAGGCGCAGCCGAAGGCGGACGGCGTCCCGAACACGGGCTTCGTCAACGCGCAGCTCCCGGTCCTCGTCCTGCCGATGGGCAAGTCCGTCGAGCTGCAGCTGCGCACCCGCGACGTGAACCACTCGTTCTGGGTGATCGACTTCCTCTACAAGAAGGACCTGATCGCCGGTCAGACGAACTACGAGACCTTCACCCCCACCCGGCTCGGGACCTACGCGGGCAAGTGCGCCGAGCTCTGCGGCGAGTACCACTCGCGCATGCTGTTCACGGTGAAGGTCGTCACCCCCGCCGAGTACACCGCGTACATCCAGCACCTGCGCGACATCGGCAACACCGGCCAGCTGGGGCAGCAGTTCAACAAGGACAACAGCTCGGGAGCGATCGGGACGCAGAACAGCGGGAGCGGCTCCGCCCCCAGCGAGACGAAGCAACTCGGCAATCAGTGATGGGATTCGCGCGATGACGACGACATTGGGGCGCCCGGGCGGCCCTGCGGCCCTGCCCGCCGGTCAGACCACCACGATCGACGACCGCAGCCCGGTCGCCCGCAAGGGCAACATCGTGGTGCAGTTCATCACCACGACCGACCACAAGCGGATCGGGTACCTGTACCTGACGACGTCGTTCGTGTACTTCCTCATCGGCGGCGTGCTCGCCCTCGTGATCCGTGCCCAGCTGGCGGCTCCGGGGCTGCACCTGGTGCCGACGCCGGAGGTCTACAACCAGCTCTTCACGATGCACGGCACGATCATGCTGCTGATGTTCGCGACGCCGTTGTTCGCCGGCTTCACGAACGTGCTGATGCCGCTGCAGATCGGGGCGCCCGACGTGGCGTTCCCGCGACTGAACGCCTTCGCCTACTGGCTGTTCTTCTTCGGCAGCTTCATCGCCGTGTCCGGGTTCTTCACGCCG
>DASYJR010000124.1:0-7506 GCA_035996305.1 Amnibacterium sp.
GGGCGAGATCACGTTCAAGGCCGGCAGCGTGCCCGACCCGGTTCTGGTGCGCGCCAACGGTGCTCCGCTCTACACGATGACGAACCCGGTCGACGACGCGCTCATGCGGATCACCCACGTGCTGCGCGGCGAGGACCTGCTGCCCTCGACCCCGCGGCAGATCGCCCTCTACCACGCGCTGATCGACATCGGCGTGGCCGAGTGGATCCCGCGCTTCGGGCACCTGCCGCTCGTGCTCGACGACGGCACGAAGAAACTCTCCAAGCGCGACCCCGAGTCGAACCTCTTCCTGCACCGCGAGCGCGGCTTCATCCCCGAGGGGCTGCTGAACTACCTCGCGCTGCTCGGCTGGTCGCTCGCACCTGACCAGGACGTCTTCAGCCGGGAGCAGATGGCTGCCGCCTTCGACCCCGGTCAGGTGAACCCGAACCCCGCGCACTTCGACCTGAAGAAGGCCGAGTCGATCAACGGCGACCACATCCGCCTGCTCGACCCCGCCGACCTCGCCGCGCGCATGGTGCCGTACCTGCAGCTCGCCGACGTGCTGCCCGAGCACCCGACGCCGGCCCAGCTGGAGCTGCTCGAGCTGCTCACCCCGCTCGTCCAGCAGCGCATGCAGCTGCTCGGCCAGGCGCCCGGCCTGCTCGCGTCGTTCTTCACGACCGCCGACGAGCTCGTGATCGAGGACGAGGCGCTCGCCTCGCTGAAGGGCGACAGCGCGGGCGTGCTGTCCGCTGCGCTCCAGGCGCTCGAGGGCGTCGACGACTGGGGCGTCGAGGCCGTGCAGCAGGCGCTCCAGGACGCGCTCGTCGAGCGGATGGGGCTGAAGCCGCGTGTCGCGTTCGGGCCGGTGCGCGTCGCGACCTCGGGGCGCCGCGTCTCGCCGCCGCTGTTCGAGTCGCTGGCGCTGCTCGGCCGGGACGAGACCCTCGCGCGGATCCGGCGTCTCGGCGCCACCCTCGCGTGACCGCGAGCGGGGGCGCGGATCCGGTCGCCGCCCGCCGCATCGCGTCCCGCCGGTGGCTCGTCGCCCTGATCCTGGTGGCGCTCGCCGCGATCGTGGTCGTCGTGGCGGCGCGTCTGATCCGCGCGAGCCCGGCCGGAGCGGCGTTCCTGTCGGCCTACCCGGGCGCGGCGCCGCTGCCGGCCGGCGCGCCCGTCGGGTTCCCCGCCTGGCTCGCCTGGCAGCACGGGCTGAACGCGCTGTTCCTGCTCCTCACGGTCCGGTCGGGCCTGCGCCTCCACCGCACCGAGCGGCCGGCCGCGTTCTGGACGCGCCGCAACGAGGGCCGCTTCCGCACCGCGAACCCACCCGTGCGCATCGCGCTCGACCTCTGGTCCCACTACGTCGGTGACACGGTGTGGGCCCTGAACGGCGTCGTGTTCGTCGTCCTGCTGCTCACCACCGGTCAATGGATGCGGATCGTCCCCACGGACTGGTCGATCGTGCCGGCGGCGGCCTCCGCGGCCCTGCAGTACGCGTCGCTCGACTGGCCCGTGACCGACGGCTGGATCGACTACAACGGCCTGCAGGCGCTCAGCTACTTCCTGGTCGTGTTCGTCGCCGGTCCCGTAGCCGTGCTCACCGGGCTGCGCCTCGCGCCGGGCTTCGCCGCGCGGCTGCGGTTCCTCGACCGCGCGCTGCCGCTTCGGGTGACGAGGCGGATCCACTGGTGGACGATGCTGCTCCTCGTCGCCTTCACCGCGGTGCACGTGTTCCTCGTGCTCGCCACCGGCGCGATCCGCAACCTCAACCACCTGTACGCGCTGCGGGACGACACGAGCTGGGCGGGCGCCGCCGTGTTCGCCGCCTCCCTCCTGGTCACGGCCGCCGTCGTCCTCGCGCTGCGGCCGTCGCTCGTGCGCCGCGCGGCGGCCCGCACCGGAACGGTGCTCGAGCGCCCGGGCCGCGCCCCCCGCTAGTCGGGGATCAGGCCCGCGAGCCGCGTCCGGGCGCCCGGGTCGTCGGTCAGCGCCGCCGCCCGTTCCGCGGCCGCCCGTGCCGCCGGGATCCGCCCCGCCGCGGCGAGCAGGGCCGCGCGCGCGGCCCACGCGGGCTGGAACCCGTCCGCGCCGTCGACGGCCTCGAGCAGCGCGAGGCCGGCCTCCGCGCCGTCGACCCGGGCGACCGCCACGGCGTGCGCGACCCGCGCCCCCAAGGTCGGCGCGACGCGAACCAGGGCGGCGTAGAGCCGCCGCAGCGCCTCCCGGTCGACATCGCCGGTGATCGCCCGCGCGTCGTGCGCCGACTGGATCGCGGCCTCGAGCTGGAAGCGGCCGGGGCGCCCGAAGGCTGCGGCGCGCTGCAGCAGCAGCTCACCGCGGTCGAGCAGCACCCGGTCCCACCCGGCCGGATCCTGCTCGTCGAGGGGGAGCCGCGCGGCGTCATCACCCGGCTCCCGGGCTGCGGCGAGGTGCACGAGCGCGGCGAGGCCGAGCACCTCCGGCTCGTCCGGCACGAGGTCGGCGAGCAGCGCGGCCAGGTGCCGGGCCTCGCCGCGGAGGTCCGACGCGGCACGTCCGATCGCGTAGGCACCGTAGACCGCCTCGAGCACCGGCGGCAGACGGTCGGCCCAGCGGCTCCGGTCCGGCACCTCGAACGGGATCCCCGCGTCCCGGATGCGGCGCTTCGCCCGCACGAGCCGCTGCGCCATGGCCGACGCGGGCAGGGCGAAGGCGGCCGCGATCGCCTTCGCCTCCACGCCCAGCACGGTCTGCAGCATCAGCGGCGTGCGCATGCTCGCGTCGATCGCCGGATGGGCGCAGACGAAGAGCAGCGCGAGCAGGCGGTCGGGGAAGGGGTCCGGGGGGTCGTCCGCGCCGGGCAGATCCGCCTCGTCCAGCGGCGCCGCGGTGCGGGTCGCCGCGGACCGGAGGACGTCGATGGCGCGGCGGCGGGCCACCGTCAGCAGCCACCCCTCGGGTGCGTCCGGCACCCCGACGCGCGGCCAGGTCTCCAGCGCCCGCTCGAACGCGAACGACAGCGCGTCCTCGGCGAGCGCGAGATCGCGGGTGGGGGCGGCGAGGGCCGCGACGAGGCGCCCGTAGGAGCGCCGCGCCGCCGCGGCCACCGCCTCCGCCGCGGTCATGCCGGCTGCCACGACCCGTCG
Source organism: Amnibacterium sp. (assembly GCA_035996305.1). Lineage (GTDB taxonomy): Bacteria > Actinomycetota > Actinomycetes > Actinomycetales > Microbacteriaceae > Amnibacterium. The sequence continues at coordinate 3,111 of DASYJR010000124.1, forward strand.
ACGTAGCGCACGGCGCTCGGCCGCACCTCGACGGCGCCCCACGAGACGCTCGGTGCGCGCCCGGCCCAGTCGAGCGCCGCGTCGAGGTCGGGCACCTCGACGACGAAGGTGCCGCCGAGCTGCTCCTTCGTGTCCGCGAACGGCCCGTCCTGGATCGCCAGCTCGCCGTCGCGCAGCCGCACGGTCGTGGATGCCGACGACGGCTGCAGCACCTCGGCGCTCCGCAGCACGCCGGCGGCGTCGAGGGCGTCGGCGTAGGCCCGGAAGGCCGCCATCCCCGCCTCGATGGCCGCACGGCCGATCTCCTCCTCGCTCGCCTCCGGGTAGTGCAGCAGCAGGGTGTATCGCATGGGGTCCTCCTCCTCGCGGGGCCGGTGGATCCGACCCTCTCACCGGAAGGACGATCGAGCAGCGGCCGGATCGACATCCGGCGGCGGAGAGCATCGGGCCGCGCGCCTGGTAGGCTTCCTGACCGGCCCGCGGGCCGCCCGCGAACGCCTCAGGGCGTCGCGATGGGGTGTGGTGTAATTGGCAACACGGCTGATTCTGGTTCAGTTGTTCTTGGTTCGAGTCCAGGCACCCCAGCCAGACGTCCTCCCGTTCCGGCGCCGACTGGCAGCGTGCATCCCATCCGCGCCACACTGACTCGGTGAGCGACGACCGCCTGATGCTGCTCGACACGGCGGCGCTCTACTTCCGGGCGTTCCACGGGCTGCCCGAGACGATCACGGCTCCCGACGGCACGCCCGTGAACGCGGTGCGCGGTCTGCTCGACATGATCGCGCGGCTCGTGACCGAGTTCCGGCCCCGCTTCCTCGTCGCCTGCTGGGACGACGACTGGCGACCGCAGTGGCGCGTCGACCTCGTGCCGAGCTACAAGGCGCATCGCGTCGCGGGCGCGCGGCCGGACGGATCCGTGGTCGAGGTCGTGCCGCCCACCCTCACCGCGCAGATCCCGGTCATCGTGGACATCCTCACGGCGCTCGGCATCCCCGCGGTCGGCACGGCGGGGTACGAGGCGGACGACGTGATCGGCACGCTCGCCGCGACCGCCGAGGGGCCGGTCGACGTCGTCACCGGCGATCGCGACCTCTTCCAGGTGATCGACGACGCCCGCGGCGTGCGCGTGCTCTCGACGGTGCGGGGGATGAACAAGCTCGAGATCCTCACCGACGCCGTGCTCCGCGAGAAGTACGGGGTCTCGCCGGCCCAGTACGCGGACTTCGCGGTCCTCCGCGGCGACGCGTCCGACGGCCTGCCCGGTGTCGCCGGCATCGGCGAGAAGACGGCTGCGCGGCTGCTCGCCGAGTTCGGCGACCTCGACGGCCTGCTCGCCGCGGCCGCCGATCCGGCGGTGGCCCTGTCGGCGAGCACCCGCACGAGGCTGCGGGAGGGCGCCGAGTACCTCGAGCGCGCACGCCCCGTCGTGGCGGTCGTCCGTGACCTCGAGCTGCCCCCGTTCGACGCGGAGATCGCGCTCCCCGACGGCGGTGCCGATGAGCTCGCGCGGCTCGCCTCCCGGTGGGGCCTCGGCGGCTCCGCGAACCGCGCGCTGGCCGCGATCACGGGCGCGTCCGCGGCGGCGGCATGACGGACGCCGATCGGCGGGGGAAGGCCCGACCAGCCGACGATCTGCTGAGGAGCACCACGAACTCCCGGCGTATGCTCCGCCTCGCAGCGGGGGGAGGAACGGAGCGCCCCCAGGTCGAAGGAGACACCATGCCGTCGGCACGCGCCACGTCGTCCCGTCCGCACAGCCGCAGCGCCGCGATGCTCCCACCGGGCGAGCACGCCGTCACGCCGTTCGCCCATCAGGGCCCGCTCGGGCTCGCCGCGCCCCCCCGCAGCCCGTTCGCCGTCCTGCCCCTCTTCCCCCGCTCCTGACCCCCGGAAGGAACCGCTGAATGAGCGACACCGCCACGCCCACCCTCGACAACCTCTCGCACGAGGACCGCCGCTTCCCGCCGCCCGCGGAGTTCGCGGCGGCGGCGAACGTGACGGCGGAGGCGTATGCGGAGGCGGCGGCGGATCGGCTGGCGTTCTGGGCGGACAAGGCGCGCCGGTTGGCGTGGGAGACGCCGTTCGGCGAGGTGCTGGACTGGTCGGATCCGCCGTTCGCGAAGTGGTTCGCGGACGGCCGGTTGAACGTGGCGGTGAACTGCCTGGACCGGCATGTGGCGGCGGGGCTCGGCGACCGGGTGGCGTTCTTCTTCGAGGGCGAGCCGGGGGACACCCGCACGATCACGTATCGGGAGCTGACGGAGGAGGTCTGCCGGGCGGCGAACGCGCTCACGGAGCTGGGGGTGCGGGCGGGGGATCGGGTGGCGATCTACATGCCGATGATCCCGGAGACGGTGGTGGCGATGCTCGCCTGCGCCCGGCTCGGTGCCCCGCACACGGTGGTGTTCGGCGGGTTCTCGGCGGAGGCGCTCGCGACCCGGATCCTGGACTGCGATGCGCGTGTGGTGATCACCGCGGACGGCGGCTGGCGGCGGGGCGGCGTGTCGCCGCTGAAGCCGGCGGTCGACGAGGCGCTGCAGCGGTGCCCGGACGTGTCGGCGGTGCTGGTGGTGCGGCGCACGGGGAACGAGGTGGCGTGGGCCGAGGGCCGGGACCACTGGTGGCACGAGGCGGTGGCGGCGGCGTCGAGCACCCATGAGGCGGAGGCGTTTCCTGCGGAGCATCCGCTGTACGTGATGTACACCTCGGGCACGACGGGGAAGCCGAAGGGCATCCTGCACACCTCGGCCGGGTACCTGACGGGCTGCTCGTGGACGCAGTACGAGGTCTTCGACCTGAAGCCCGAGACGGACGTGTACTGGACGGCGGCGGACATCGGCTGGGTGACCGGGCACTCCTACATCGTCTACGGGCCGCTGTCGAACGGCACGACGAGCGTGCTCTACGAGGGCACCCCCGACTTCCCCGACAAGGGCCGCTGGTGGTCGATCATCGAGAAGTACAAGGTCACCACCCTGTACTGCGCGCCGACCGCGATCCGTACGTTCATGAAGTGGGGCGCCGACATCCCGGCGCAGCACGACCTGTCGAGCCTCAAGCTGATCGGCAGCGTGGGGGAGCCGATCAATCCGGAGGCGTACGTCTGGTACCGCACCCACATCGGCGGCGGCCGCACCCCGGTGGTCGACACGTGGTGGCAGACCGAGACGGGCTCGATCATGATCAGCCCGCTGCCGGGTGTCACCGCGGGCAAGCCGGGCGCGGCGATGACGCCGCTGCCGGGCGTCTCCGCGGACGTCGTCGACGACACCGGCAACCCGGTGCCGAACGGCTCCGGCGGCTACCTGGTGCTGACGGAGCCGTGGCCGTCCATGCTGCGCACGATCTGGGGCGACGACGAGCGGTATGTGGAGACCTACTGGTCGCGGTTCCCGGGGAAGTACTTCGCCGGTGACGGGGCGAAGAAGGACGAGGACGGTGATCTGTGGCTGCTGGGCCGGGTGGACGACGTGATGAACGTCGCCGGTCACCGGCTGTCGACCACGGAGATCGAGTCCGCGCTCGTGGCGAATCCGAAGGTCGCCGAGGCGGCCGTCGTCGGGGCGACGGACGAGACGACCGGTCAGGCGGTGGTCGCGTTCGTGATCCTGCGCGGTGAGGCCGGCGACGGCGGTCCCGGTGTCGCGAAGGAGCTGCGGGACTGGGTCGCCGATCAGATCGGCAAGATCGCCCGGCCCCGCCAGATCCTCGTCGTCGCGGAGCTGCCGAAGACCCGCTCCGGCAAGATCATGCGCCGGCTGCTGCGCGACGTCGCCGAGAACCGGGCCGTCGGCGACGTCACCACCCTCGCCGACAGCACCGTCATGGACACCATCCGCGAAGGGATGGCCTCGGCGCCGTCGGAGGACTGAACGGGTCGGTGCCGGCATCCGAGGGGGCTCGGGATCCCGGCACCGGGCGGCTGGCTCGGGTCGGCGATGCGCGCGACCGCGATCTGCATGGGGTGATCCGGACCCTGCTGCGTGGCACTGCTCATCCAGCGATCCCGATGACGGCGAACTGCATGTTGTGGTCCGATCCCTGGTACTGCGGATCGAACCGGTTCCCGGAGGTCAGGCGGACCTCGTTGCGGTACCGGAAGGTGAACGGCGAGTTCTTCACCATGATGTAGTCGATGCGACTCGTGGGGTACGGGTGCCGCACGGCGTGCACCGGATAGCCGTCGTCCGGGCCGTCGGTGCCGTTCGTCCCGTTCGACGAGCTGTAGTAGAAGCTGCCGTAGTCCGCGCCGTCCACGGTGCCGCGGGCGTCCGAGTACCCCTCCGCACGCAATGCGAGACTTCCGGCGTGGGGATCCGTCGCTCCGTTCGCGTTGAAGTCGCCGGTGAACACGACCGGCGTCGAACCGGCCTTGGTGTCCATCCAGCGTGCGATC
>DASYJR010000125.1:0-2100 GCA_035996305.1 Amnibacterium sp.
CGCCTGCTCGACGAGGCGGGCGTCGACACGGCCGGCCTCATCCGCGTCCCGGGCATGGCGACGACGGTGAAGACCCGCGTCGCCGGCGGCGGCCAGGTGCTCGTGCGCCTCGACGAGGGCGACCAGGTCGACCAGGCGGCCCGCGCCCTCGTCGCCGGAGCCGCCCTCGCCGCGACCCGCGCGGCCGACGCGGAACTCGTGTGCGACTACGGGATCGGCGCCGCCGTCGGCGCCGTGCGCGATGCGCTCGCCGCCCGAAGAGACCGCCCACCCGTCACCGTCGTCGACGCCCACGACCTCGCCCCCTGGGCGGTGCTCGCGCCGACCGCCGTCACGCCGAACGCCGGCGAGGCCGAGCGGCTCCTCGGACGTGGACTCGACGCCGACCGGGTGTCCGACGCCACCCGGCTCCGCGGGGAGCTGCTCGCCGCGACCGGCGCGGCCGGCGTGATCGTCACCCTCGACCGGGACGGGACCGTCGTGCATGCGCCGGACGGCATCACTCGGACCACGGCGCATCCGGCTCCCGATGCGCAGGCCAACGGTGCCGGCGACACCTTCGCCGCGGCCCTCACCGTGGCGCTCGCGACCGGGGAGCGGCTCGCCGACGCCGCCGCGGTCGCGCAGCTCGCCGCCGACGTGGTCGTGCGCGAGCCGGGCACGAGCGTCTGCAGCCGGGCGGCCCTCGTCGCCGCGGTCGAGGGTCCGAAGCGCGTGCTCGACGCCGACCGGCTCACGGCCGCCCTCGACGCGGACCGCAGGGCCGGCCGCCGCATCGTCTTCACGAACGGCTGCTTCGACGTGCTGCACGTCGGGCACACCACCTCGCTGAAGCAGGCGAAGCAGCTCGGCGACGTGCTCGTGGTCGCGGTGAACGACGACGACTCCGTCCGCCGCCTGAAGGGACCGGGCCGGCCGATCAACGGCGCGGCCGACCGCGCCGGGGTGCTCGCCGAGCTCGCCTGCGTCGACTACGTCACCGTGTTCGGCGACGACACCGCGATCCCGCTGCTGGAGCGCCTCCGTCCCGACGTCTATGCGAAGGGCGGCGACTACACGCCCGCGATGCTGGAGGAGACCGCGACCGTCGAGGCGTACGGCGGAACGGTCGCGATCCTCGGCTACGTGAGCGCCCATTCCACGAGCGGCATCATCGCCCGCACCCGCGCCCTGCCGGAGGGGACGGCGGCCGGATGAGCCGCCGCACCGCGGCCGAGTGGGGCCGGGGCGCTGCCGCCCCGGAGCCCGCCGTCGACGTGCTCATCGGCACGGTCGGCCGCACGGCGGAGCTCGCGGTGACGCTCGCGGGGCTCGCCGCGCAGGACGACCCGCCGTTCCGCGTGCTCGTCAGCGACCAGTCCGACGGCCATCCGGCCGCGTCGGACCCGGCCGTGCAGGCGATGTTCCGGGTGCTCGAGGTGCAGGGCCGGCAGCCGCGGCTGGTGCGCCACCGTCCACGACGGGGCATCGCCGAGCACCGCGACTTCCTGCTCGGCCAGGCGACCGCGGATGCGGTGCTGTTCCTCGACGACGACGTCTGGCTCGAGCCCGGCGCGCTGCAGCGACTGCACGACGCCCTCACCACCCTCGACTGCGGATTCGTCGGCATGGCCCCCCAGGGCCTCTCCTACCTCGACGACCGGCGCCCCCACGAGCGACGGCCGTTCGAGCCGTGGGACGGCCCCGTGCGGCCCGAACGGATCCGCCGCGACGAGCCGGGATTCGAGCGGTGGACGCTGCACAACGCCGCGAACCTCGTGCACGTCGCGGCGGAACGCAGCCAGCCGGAACGCGGCTGGGTGCCCTACCGGATCGCGTGGATCGGCGCCTGCGTGCTCTACCGGCGCTCGGCGCTCGTCGCCTGCGGCGGATTCGGCTTCTGGCGGGACCTGCCGCCCGCCCACGCGGGCGAGGACGTCGTCGCGCAGTGGCGGGTCATGGAGCGGTACGGCGCCGCCGGCCTGCTGCCGTCCGGCGCCGTCCATCTCGAGGCGCCCACGACGATCCCGAACCGCGAGGTGGACGCGCCCGACGTGGTGTTCGCCCGCCACGACGACCGCCTGGCCGGCTGACCGACCCGAGCAGCACCCCCGAGACGAG
>DASYJR010000126.1:0-6164 GCA_035996305.1 Amnibacterium sp.
GACGTCGCGAAGAAGTACCCGACCTTCCCGATCATCTTCGAGACGATCCGCGAGGTGCTGCAGGACGTCTACGACCTGCCCGCGCTCAAGGACCTCGCCGCCCGGCTCGACTCTCGCGCCGTGCGGGTGGTCGAGGTGGAGACGCCGTCGGCGTCCCCGTTCGCGCGGAGCCTGCTGTTCAGCTACGTGGGCGCGTTCATGTACGAGGGCGACAGCCCGCTCGCGGAACGCAAGGCCCAGGCCCTCGCGCTCGACTCGACCCTGCTCTCGGAGCTGCTCGGGCGCGCCGAGCTGCGGGAGCTGCTCGACCCGGCCGTGCTCGAGCGCATCGAGCTCGAGCTGCAGCGGCTCGACCCCGAGCGACGGCTGCACGGCGTGGAGGGGGCCGCCGACCTCCTCCGGCTGCTCGGCCCCCTCACCGTCGACGAGGTCGCCGCGCGCCTCGACGACGGCGCGGGCGAGCCGCTCGCCCCGGCCGCGGCCGGGGCCCTCCTCGACGAGCTGGTGCGGACGCGCCGGGCGATCCCCGCGAGCTGGACGGGCCGTGACTGGTTCGCGGCGATCGAGGACGCGAGCCGGCTGCGTGACGCGCTCGGCGTCCCCCTGCCGATCGGCGTGCCGATCGCCTTCGTCGAACCCGTGCCGGATCCGCTCGGGGACCTCGTCGGCCGGTTCGCCCGCACCCATGCCCCCTTCGCCGCTGCTGCCGCCGCCGAGCGGCTGGGCCTCGGCGTGGCGGTCGTCACGGACACCCTCCGGCGCCTCGCGGATGAGCGCCGGGTCACGGAGGGCGAGTTCCGGCCGGGAGGCAGCGGATCGGAGTGGTGCGACGTCGAGGTGCTGCGCCGGCTGCGCCGTCGTTCCCTCGCGGCGCTCCGCCGTGAGGTCGAGCCCGTCGACCAGGGCGCCTTCGCCCGCTTCCTGCCCGAGTGGCAGCACGTCACCGGACGTTCGTCGCTCACCGGCGTCGACGGCGTCGCCGCCGTCGTCGAGCAGCTCGCCGGGGTGCCGGTCCCCGCATCCGCCTGGGAGTCCCTCGTGCTGCCGTCCCGGGTGCGGGACTACCGGCCCGGGATGCTGGACGAGCTCACCGCGACGGGCGAGGTCGTCTGGTCCGGCGCAGGCAGGATCGCGGGCAACGACGGCTGGGTGGCGCTGCACCTCGCCGAGACCCTGCCGCTCACACTGCCCGCCGCCGAGGAGGTGGAGCACTCGCCGATCGAGCGGGAGGTGCTCGCCGCGCTCGGCGGCGGCGGCGCGTTCTTCTTCCGTCAGCTCGCCGACACGGTCGGCGCCCAGGACGACGCCGCGCTGCAGGACGCGCTCTGGAACCTCGTCTGGGCGGGCCTCGTCACCAACGACACGTTCGCCCCCGTCCGCGCCCTCACCGGCAGCGGCGGCACCGCGCACCGCACGCAGCGGCGGGTCCCTCGCGCGCGGGTGTACCGCGGGCACGGACGGCCGGTGATGCCGTCGCGCCAGGGTCCGCCGACGACGGCCGGGCGGTGGGGCATCCTCCCACTGCCCGAGCACGACCTCACGGTCCGGGCGGCCGCGACCGCCGAGTTCCTGCTCGACCGCTACGGGGTGGTCACGCGCGGCTCCGTGCAGGCGGAGCAGGTGCCGGGCGGCTTCGCGCTCGTCTACAAGACGCTCGCCGCGCTCGAGGAGGCGGGCCGGGCCCGGCGCGGCTACTTCGTCGAGCACCTCGGCGCAGCGCAGTTCTCGACGTCCGGCACCGTCGACCGGCTGCGAGCGCACAACCGGGACCCCGACGCCGAGCGCACCGAGGTCGTGGCGGTGTGCCTCGCCGCGACCGACCCCGCGAATCCGTACGGCGCCGCGCTCCCCTGGCCGACCGGCGTCGGCGACGGCGGTCACCGGCCCGGCCGGAAGGCGGGCGCCCTCGTCGTGCTCGTGGACGGCGCGCTCGTCGCCCACCTCGAACGCGGTGGGCGCACCGTCCTGCTGTTCTGCGACGTCGAGGCGGTGCTCCAGCAGGCCGCCGAGGCGCTCGCCGCGACGGTCCGCGGTCGCGGTGTCGCGGGGCTCACCGTGGAGAAGATCGACGGCGTCTTCGCGCTGGGCACCCCGTTCGGTGCGGCGCTCGAGCGCGCGGGGTTCGCGCCCAACCCGAAGGGCATGCGCCTCCGTGGCTGATGGGCGTCGTCGTGCCTGAGGGCGACACCGTCTACCGCACGGCGAAGAACCTCGGCTCGGCGCTGACGGGCGCCGTGCTGACCGGGTGCGACGTGCGGGTGCCCCGGTACGCCACCATCGATCTCACCGGCGAGGCGGTGGCGTCGGTCGCGAGCCGCGGCAAGCACCTGCTGATCCGGGTGGGCGACAGCGTGATCCACTCCCACCTGAAGATGGAGGGCGCCTGGCATCTGTACGCGCCCGGCTCCCGCTGGCGGCGGCCCGCGTTCGAGGCCCGCATCGTGCTCCGCACGGAGGCCTGGCAGGCGGTCGGATTCGCGCTCGGCACCCTCGAGATCCTCCCGCTGGATCAGGAGGACGCGATCGTCGGCCACCTGGGCCCCGACCTCCTCGGCCCCGACTGGGACGCGGCCGAGGCGATCCGGCGGATCGAGGTCGAGCCGGACCGCGCGATCGGGCTCGCCCTCCTCGACCAGCGCAACCTGGCGGGGATCGGCAACGTGTACCGCAACGAGCTCTGCTTCCTCCGCGGGCTGCTGCCGACCCGGCCCGTGCGCGAGGTCGACGACCTCCCCCGCCTGATCGAACTCGCCAAGCGCAGCCTCGAGGCGAACAAGAACCGGGTGGAGCGAACGCTGACGGGCGACACGAGGAGCGGGCGGCAGGACTGGGTGTACGGGCGCGCCGGGCGGCCCTGCCGCCGCTGCGGCACCCCGATCCGCGGCGGCACCCTCGGCGACCCGGTGCAGCCCGGCCGGGGTGCGACGGACCGGGAGATCTACTGGTGCCCGCGCTGCCAGCACTGAGCGCGGGTCCCCCGTCGGCGGATACCGTCGGGGGCATGAGCAGCACCGGCACACCGGCGACGGTGGCGCTGACCGCGCTCGGCATCCGCTTCGTGCCGCATCGGTACCGCCACGAGGCCGGGACGACCGACTACGGGACCGAGGCCGCCACCGCGCTCGGCGTCGATCCGGTGCGGGTCCTCAAGACGCTCGTCGCGACCGCCGACGGGCGCCTCGTCGTCGCGGTGGTGCCCGTCTCGACCACGCTGGACCTCAAGGCCCTCGCCGCGGCGGCGGGCGCGAAGCGGGCGGCACTCGCGGCGCCCGCGACCGCCGAGCGCCGCACCGGGTACGTGGTGGGCGGCATCAGCCCGCTCGGCCAGCGGTCCCGGCTCCCGCTCTATCTCGACGTCGGCGCGCTCGCCCATCCGACCGTGTTCGTGTCCGGCGGCCGACGGGGCTTCGACATCGAGCTGGCGCCTGCCGACCTCCTCGCCGCGACCGGCGGCACGACCGCGGCCATCGCCCGATGAGCCGGGTGGCGCGGGCGCTCGGTCCGGTCGCGGCCGGCGCGGCGGTGCTGGCGGTCGCCGGCGTGCTCGTCCAGCGGTACCGGCTGCGCTGGATCACCGAGCTGACGAACCGGATCCCGGCCCACCACGTGTACTGGCGGGAGCGCGGGCGAGCCCGGGAAGGCAGCCTCCTGTACGTCGCCATCGGGGACTCGGCGGCGCTCGGCATCGGTGCGACGTCGCCGCGGGCGGGCTACGTCGGGATCCTCGCCGACGCGCTGGCCGCTCGGACCGGCCGTGCGGTGCGCGTCCGTAACCTCGCGATCGACGGGGCGACCCTCCACGTCGTGCTGCAGGAGGAGCTGCCGCGCCTCGCGGGCCTCGATCCGGACGTGGTGACGCTCGGGATCGGCGCGAACGACATCTGGACCTTCGATCCGGTGCGTTTCCGGGACGAGTTCGAGCGGATCTGTGCGGCGCTGCCCCCGCAGACGGTCGTGTCCGAGCTGCCGAGCTTCAGCGTGCTGCCGGTCGCGGGCCGGGCGCGGGCGGCGAACCGGATCATCCACGAGGTGGCCGAGGCCCACGGGTTCTGGGTCGCCCCGCTCTACCCGGCGACCGGTATCGGCGGTGTGCTGGACGCGGTGCTCGGGTCGGCGGGGGATCTCTTCCACCCGAACGACCGGGGGCATGCCCGCTGGGCCGACGCCTTCCTGCCCGGGGTGCTCGCGGCGGTCGGCGGCCGCACCGCCTGATCGGCGAGCCCGGACTCCAAGTGCGCTACCGTGCCCGACGGACCCTCCCGGTCCGAGAGGCGGCCTCCATGGCGTGGCGGGACGATCAGGTCGAGGTCGGCGAGTGCCCCTTCTGCGGCTTCCCGATGCTCCTGCCTGCGGCCGACGAGTGGCGCTGCCCGTCCTGCGACGCCGACGGGTTCAGGCGGCTCCCGGATCAGGGCCCCCGAACGGGTGCGGGCGGCCCCGGCCGGAGAGACCGGTAGACTGGACCCACGGCGCGATGATCCGCGCCTGCGTCGACATCAGCGATCCACGCCCCGCCGCCCGGTTCCGGGCGTGCTCTTCCGGGGCCTCACCCGTGCCGGTCGGCGAACGACGTGCCGTCCGGCACGCTCGCCCCCGCATCGCCGCGACCTCAGCGACATGCCCTCGACGGAAAGCTCCGCCATGCCCACGACCTTCGCCGATCTCGGCGTCCCCGCCCGACTCCTGCCCGCGCTCACCGCCGCGGGCATCGAGTCCCCGTTCCCCATCCAGGAGGCGACGCTGCCGGACAGCCTCGCCGGCCGCGACGTGCTCGGCCGCGGCCGCACCGGCAGCGGCAAGACCCTCGCGTTCGCCCTGCCGGTGGTCGCCCGCCTCGCAGGCCGCCTCGCCGGCGGCTCCCGGCGGTCCGGCCGCCCGCTCGCCCTCGTGCTGGCACCCACCCGGGAGCTCGCCACGCAGATCGCCGCGGTGATCGAACCGCTGGCCGCATCCGCGTCCCTCACGGTCACCACCGTCTTCGGCGGCGTCTCGCAGCAGCGTCAGGTGCAGGCGCTGAAGGCCGGCGTCGACATCCTCGTCGCCTGCCCCGGCCGGCTCGAGGACCTGCTGCGGCAGCGGATGCTCACGCTCGACGCCGTCGAGGTCACCGTGCTCGACGAGGCCGATCACATGGCCGACCTCGGCTTCCTGCCCGTCGTCACGCGGCTGCTCGCCGCGACGCCCGCCGGCGGTCAGCGCCTGCTGTTCTCCGCCACGCTCGACAACGGCGTGGACAAGATCGTGAACCGGTTCCTCGACCGGCCGGTGACGCACGCCGTCGACGACGCCACCTCGCCCGTCGAGGCGATGTCGCACGCGGTGTTCGAGGTGGACGGGGCGGACGCGAAGCGTCGCGTGCTCGAGGCGCTCGCCTCCGGCTCCGACCGCCGCATCCTCTTCGTGCGCACGAAGCACGTCGCCAAGCGGCTCGCGAAGCAGCTGGCGGAGTCCGGCGTCGCGGCGGTGGATCTGCAGGGCAACCTGTCCCAGGCCGCGCGCGACCGGAACCTGGCCGCGTTCAGCGAGGGGAGCGCCCGGGTGCTCGTGGCCACGGACGTCGCGGCCCGCGGCGTGCACGTCGACGACGTCGCGCTGGTGGTGCACGTCGACCCGCCGACCGAGCACAAGGCGTACCTGCACCGCTCCGGCCGCACCGCGCGCGCCGGGTCCGCGGGCACCGTCGTCACGCTCGTGCTGCCCGAGCAGCGCAAGGACGTCGCCGCTCTGCTGCGCAAGGCCGGCATCTCGGTCACACCCGAGAGCGTCACCGCCGACTCCGCGAGCGTCGCCCGCCTCGTCGGTGAGCGCGCGGCCAAGGTGGCGCCGCCGGCCCGGGTGGTGCAGCAGCAGCCGTCCCGGCCCCGCCGCGCTCCCCAGAGCGGCGCACCCCGCGCCCACACCGGCGCCCCGGCGCAGTCACGCGGCGGGCAGCCGCAGGCGCGCGGAGGTCGGCCGGCCGCGACCGGCGAGGCGCGTCGCGGTCGGCCGATCGCGTCCCGCTCCCGCCGCCCTGGCCGCTGATCCGCTAGACCCCGGCCGGGACGGGCGCTGCGGCGCCCTCCCGGACCGAGGCGTCGGGCCCCGCGATCAGCCTGTCGGCCGCACGCGCCGCCACCGCCGTGATCGTGAACGCCGGGCTGGCGCTGCGCTCGCCGTTGTCGCAC
>DASYJR010000127.1:0-4620 GCA_035996305.1 Amnibacterium sp.
GCGAATCCGGCAGCAGGTGGGTGTAGAGCTCGGCCGCCTCGACGGCCTGGTCGTCGAACCAGAGGTGGGTCGCGAATCGCACCACGGACATGTCGGCTCCTTCGCCGTCCGGCCCCGGGGAGCGGGCGCCGAGTCGCAGGCTAGTCGCCGCGCGGCGGTCCGCTCCAGGCTCGAGCCGGCGCCGCAACGACCTCGCAGCGCGCTGCAGCGCGCGGGGTCGTCCGCAGGGCGCTGGGAAGGGCGGTCGGCGCGCGGCTGCGCTCCTGGCCGCTCCTAGACTCCATGACCGTGGAGGTCGAGACGACGGAGGCCCCGGGCGCGCCCGCCAGGGTGAGCCCGCTGCTCGCGCTCCCCGGGGCCGTGGCGGCCGAGGGGCCGGACGCCGGCGTCGCCGCCCACTACGGCGAGCCGCTCAAGGAGCAGCGCGCCCTCGCCGCCGGCGAGGCCGTCGTCGACGGCTCCAACCGCGGCGTGATCCGCGTCGCCGGGCCGGACCGCCTTTCCTGGCTCGACTCGATCACGAGCCAGCGCCTGCTCGGCCTGCCGCCCGGCGGATCCGCCGAGACCCTCCTGCTGGATCCCTCCGGCCGCGTGGAGCACGCCGCCGCCGTCGTCGACGACGGCGAGAGCGCGTGGCTGATCACGGAGGCGGCCGAGGCCGCCCCGTTCGCCGCGTTCCTCGACCGGATGCGGTTCCTGCTGCGGGTGACCGTCGAGGACGTCACCGACGACTGGGCGGTCGTCGCGGGCGTCGGCCCGGTGCCGGCGCTGCCGGGAGCCGGACCCGTCTGGCACGATCCGTGGACCGCGACGGCGGAGGGCGGCGTGACGCGCGCGGCGACCGACCCCCATCCGGGCGCCGACTTCCACCAGTGGTTCGCGCTCGTGCCCAGGGGACGGCTCGGCGAGGTCGCGGCCGCCGCGACCGGTGGTGGGCTGCGGATGGCCGGGACACTCGCGCTCGAGGCGCTCCGCATCGCCGCCTGGCGTCCGCGCTTCGCCCGCGAGGTCGACGCCCGCAGCATCCCCCACGAGCTCGACTGGCTGCGGAGCGCGGTGCACCTCGCGAAGGGCTGTTACCGCGGCCAGGAGACGGTCGCGAAGGTGCACAACCTCGGCCGGCCCCCGCGCCGGCTCGTGCAGCTGGACCTCGACGGCTCGGAGGCCGTGCTGCCGACGCCCGGCGACGCGGTGCTCGACGGCGACCAGGAGGTCGGCTCGGTCACGAGCGCGGCGCTGCACCACGAGGAGGGCCCGATCGCGCTCGCCGTCGTGAAGCGCTCGGTGCCCGAGACGGACGGGTTGGTCGTCCGCACGCCCGACGCCGACGTCGCCGCTGCGCAGCGCGTGATCGTGCCCTCGGATGCGGGGCCGGCCGTCGCGGTGCCACGTCTGCCGCGGCTCGGCGCCGTCCGGCGCGGCTGACGCCGTGGCCGGCGAAGGCCGGACCTCGCCCGTCGCCCGGGTCCTGAGCCCCCGCGCGGCGTGGTCCCGGACCGTCGCCGCGCTGCCCGCCGCGGTGCAGCTGTCCGTCGCGGCGACCGCCGCCTACGCCATCTCCCGCTTCCTGCTCGGTCACCCCGTGCCGCTGCTCGCGATCACGATCACCCTGAGCAGCCTCGGCTTCGTGCGCGACGCGCGTCCGCGCCGGGTGCTCGAGACGGCCCTCGGGCTCGCGATCGGCGTGGCGCTCGCCGAGGCGCTGCTGCTCGTCGTCGGCCGCGGCCTCTGGCAGATCGCGGTCGCCCTGTTCCTCACCCTCCTGCTGGCGCGGCTCGCGAACGCGTCGCCCGCGGTCGCCGTCGCCGCGACCGCGCAGTCCGCGATCGTGCTGCTGCTCACGCTGCCGAGCGGCGGCGCCTGGGCGCGCAGCATCGACGGCTTCGTCGGGGGCGCGGTCGCCCTCGTGGCCACGGCGCTGCTGCCGCGGGACCCGCGGCGGGCGGCGCTGCGGGACGCGGATCGCGTCTTCGCAGGACTCCGTCGCGGTCTCGACGACCAGGCGCGAGCCCTCCGCCTGGGCAGCCGCGCCGTGGGGGAGACGGGACTCTCGCGGCTTCGGGCGCTGCACCCGCTCGTCGACGACTGGACGCTCACCCTCGACTCGGCGATCGCGATCGCGCGGATCTCGCCGTTCCTGCGACACCGGCTGCCCGAGCTGCAGGCGCAGCGCCGCCTGCTGACCGGCGTGGAGCTCGCCATCCGATCGCTGCGCACGATCGGGCGACGCGTCGACGCCCTCGTGGCCGACGGGCGGCCGCGGCCGGAGCTCGCCGAGCTGCTCGGCGCGGTCGGCTCGGCCGTGGATCTGCTCGCGCGGTCCGTGCACGACCCGCGGAGGCCGTCACCGCCCGCGAGGACCTCCTGCTGATCGCGCGGCGGCTCGACCCGGCCCGCCTCGTGCCCGGCGCGACGATCACCGAGTCGCTCGTCGCGGTGCTCGTGCGGCCGGTCGTCGTGGACCTCGCGGCGGCGACCGGGATCGACGCCGATGCCGTGCGCGCCGAGCTCCCCGTGCTCCACTGACTCAGCCGGGCGCCACCGAGGACCACGGCACGCTCAGCTCACCGAGCCGCCACCGCTTCGGGCCGCCCTCGACGGGCCGGCCTGATGCACGCAACGACTCGACGGTCGCGACGAACCGCTGAACGGGCCCGTAGACCGAGAGCGGGCTCGCCCGAGCCCAGCCCGCGTCGAGCGCCTGCAGCAGGTCGTGGATCCGCTCATCCGGCACGTTGCGGTGGATGAGCGCCTTCGGCAGGCGCTCGGCCACGATCGACGGCGCCTCGAGGCCGGTCAACCGCAGCGCGATCGTGAACCGGCTCGGGCCGTCGGCCTCGACGTCCACCCAGGAGGCGATGCGGCCGAGCTCGTCGCTCGTGCCGTCGAGCAGGAGACCGCCGGCCGGGAGGCGCGCCCGCATCCGGTCCCAGGCGGCCGGCACCTCCGCCTCCTCGTACTGCCGCAGCACGTTCATCGCGCGGATGACCGCCGGCGCCTCGCCGCCGGGGGTCGGCACCTCGAACCCCCCGAGCCCGAACGCGACCCGGTCGGTCGCCGAGGGCAGGGCCGCCGCGACGCGCGCCGGGTCGATCTCCAAGCCGAGTACGCGCACCCCGGGCCGCATCCGTGCCAGCCGGTCGGCGAGCTCGAGCGTCGTCCAGGGCCGCGCGCCGAAGCCGAGGTCGACGACGAGGGGGGACGCCGCGGCCCGCAGCGCCCCGGAGGCGGCGAGGTAGCGGTCGACGCGGCGCAACCGGTTCGTCCCGGTCGTGCCCCGCGTCACCCGACCCTCCACCATGGGCCGACGGTAGCCGAGGGGGCGCCCGGACGTCCGCCGTACACTGGCCACATGCCGGCCGAACACTCGCTGCTGCTCCTCCGCCACGGCTCCAGCTCCTGGAACGAGAAGAACCTCTTCACCGGATGGGTCGACGTGCGGCTCACCGAGCGGGGCGTCGAGGAGGGCCGTCGGGCGGGCCGCCTGATCCGCGAGGCGGGCCTGATCCCCGACATCGTCTACACCTCGGTGCTCACCCGCGCGATCCAGACCGCGGACGAGGCCCTGCTGACCGCGGACCTCGCCTGGCTGCCCGTGGTGCGGCACTGGCGGCTCAACGAGCGTCATTACGGTGCGCTGCAGGGCAAGGACAAGGCCGCCACCCTCGCCGAGTACGGACCCGAGCAGTTCAAGACGTGGCGCCGCTCCTACGACGTGCCGCCGCCCCCACTGCCCGCGGACGCCGAGTTCTCGCAGGCCTCCGACCCGCGCTACGCGGCACTCGGCCCCGACGTGCCCGCGACCGAGTGCCTCGAGGACGTCGTGCACCGGATGGTGCCGTACTGGGACGTGGAGATCGCGCCGCAGCTGCGGGCCGGCAAGCGCGTGCTCGTCGTCGCGCACGGCAACTCGCTGCGCGCGCTGGTGAAGCACCTCGACGGCATCTCGGACGACGACATCGCCGAGCTCAACATCCCCACCGGCATCCCGCTCCACTACCGGCTCGACGACCACCTGGGGCCGATCGTCCGGGGCGGCGAGTACCTCGACCCCGAGGCCGCCGCCGCGGGGGCCGCCGCGGTCGCGGCGCAGGGCTCCGCGAAGGCCTGACGCCCGCGCCTTCCGGGCTCGCGGTGACGCGCGGGGTGCGTCGGCTCGCCACGACGGCGACCCGGGCCGTGCGTTGCTACGGGGTCGGGATCACCCAGGCGCCCGTCTGCAGGTACTGCACCTTCTTCGCGATCGACACCGCGTGGTCTGCGAAGCGCTCGTGGTACCGGCTCGCGAGGGTGGCGTCGACCGTGTCGCTCGCGGCGCCCTTCCAGGTCTCGCCGAGCACCTTCTCGAAGACGCTGAGGTGCAGCTCGTCGACGAGGTCGTCGTCGTTGCGGATCTCCTCGGCGAGGTCGGCGTCCTCGCTCTCGAGCAGCCGCGTCAGCTTGCGGGCGATCGACACGTCGAGCTGCCCGAGCTCCTTGAACGTGGGCCGCAGGCTCTTCGGCACGACCTTCTCCGGGAAGCGGTAGCGGGAGAGCTGCGCGATGTGCTCGGCCAGGTCGCCCATCCGCTCCAGCGAGGCGCTGATCCGCAAGGCGCTCACGACGACGCGGAGGTCGCGG
>DASYJR010000128.1:0-4158 GCA_035996305.1 Amnibacterium sp.
AACGCGGCGATCACCGTCGCGGGCTCCCTGTCCGCCGCGGTGGTCCGGCTCCGCAGTGCAGCCCCCGCGGGCAGCGCCGTGCAGGGGCTCGTCGGCGGCGTGCGCCGGCTGGTCGACGCGCTGGTCGCCGACCTCGAACGCCTCGGCGTGGACGTGCGCCTGGACGCCGAGGTGATCGGGGTGCATCCGGCGCCGGTGGGCCCCGGATTCACGGTGGTCACGCCACGGGAGGACGTGGTGGCGGACGCGGTCGTCCTCGCCGCCGACGGCGCGGCGGCGCTCGATCTGCTGCGCGACGCCGCTCCGGACGTGGCAGGTCTGCCCCGGCCGGAGCCCGCCGTGTCCCGCTCGGTCCTGCTCGCGGTCGACGACCGGCGGCTCGACGCGATGCCGCGCGGCAGCGGGGTGCTCCGCGCGCCCGGCCGCACCGATGTCCTCGCGACGGCGCTCACCCACGTGACCGCCAAGTGGGAGTGGGCCGCGGCAGCCCTGCCGCCCGGCCGGCATCTGCTGCGCCTCTCGTACCGCGGCGCGCGGGTGCCCACCGAGACCCGGGTGGCAGCGGACGCCGACGCCCTGGTGGGCCTCGTGTCGAGCACGATCGTCGATCGCCTCGACACGGTGTGGGTCGACACCGCGCCGCCGCTCGCCGCGGAGACCCGGGCAGCGCACCAGGCGCTGTCGGCCGCCACGCTGCCCGACGGGCTCGCGGTGACCGGATCCTGGCGCACGGGGACGGGGCTCGCGTCGGTGGTGTCGGGTGCCGGCGCCGCGGCCCGCGCGCTCGGCTGACCCGTCGGCCCGGGTGGAGGCCGTCGTCCCGGGCGGAGGCCGAACCCGGACATCACCCTCACGCCCGGCGCATCCCCCTCCGCCCGGCACGACGGCCGGGGGTGCGCCGGCGGCCGCACCCCGCTCTGCCCGCTCCCTGGTGATCATCGGAGAACTCCCTGATGACGGGGAGGCCCGCCGATACAGTTGCCCCACTGAACCGCGAGGGAAGGTGGACATCATGCAGGGCCGGATTGTGTTTCTCGCCGGTGCGGCGATCGGGTACGTCCTCGGCGCCCGCGCCGGTCGGCGCCGCTACGAGCAGATCAAGGCCGCAGGTGAGCGCCTGTGGAACGACGAGAAGGTGCAGAGCAGGGTCGACCAGGTGGTCGAGACCGTGCAAGGCTTCGTGAAGGACAAGGCGCCCGAGGTGCAGGACGCGGTCGTCGGTGGAGCGAAGAAGGTGGTGTCGCAGGTGACGAAGCGCAAGAGCGACGCCAACGCGGCCTGAGGCGGGTCGGATGAGCACGACCCGACCCACGACCGCGCGCGCCGCTCGCGACGACAGCGACGGCAAGAAGTCCGTCTTCAAGCTGATCGGCGAGCTGCCGAACCTGATCACCACGCTGATCCGGGACGAGATCGAGCAGATCAAGCGCGAGGCGATCACCCGGCTGAAGACCGCGGGCATCGGCGTCGGCCTGTTCGTGGGTGCCGCCGTGTTCGCGTACTTCGCGCTCTGGGTGCTGATCGCCACGGCGATCCTCGGCATCGCCACGGCGCTCCCGCCGTGGCTCTCGGCGCTGATCGTCGGCGTCGCGCTGCTGCTCGTCGCGGTCGTGCTCGGCCTGCTCGGCCTCTCGCGCGTCAAGCGCGGCGTGCCGCCGGTCCCGAAGGAGGCGGTCGACAGCGTGAAGGACGACGTGAAGGCATTCAAGGGGGTTGGGCACTATGACCGCTGACGGCAGTGACAAGGACCGTGCGCTCTCGGAGATCCGCTCCGACATCGAGGTGACACGCCAGCGTCTCGCGCAGACCCTCGACGAGATCGAGGAGCGCCTCGACGTCCCCAAGCGCGTCAAGAAGGCGGTCGCCGAGGGGCGGGAGCGCTTCGACGCGATGCGCGAGGACAACCCGGCACTCGTCTACGGGGTGCTGGGCGGAGCGGCCGCGGTGGTCGTCGGCCTCGGTGCGCTCGTGATCCGTGGCGCGCGGCGCTGATCCGCTGATCCGACCGGAACGAGGGCGCCCCCGCGCGGGGGCGCCCTCGTGCTGCGCCGCAGCGCGGTTCCGGTGCGGCACACTGGAGGACGCCCCCCGCACCGCCGCGGTGGCGGGCGGGTGCCGGCCTGAGGTCCTCCGCCCCTGATCCCCCCGATCGGTGGAGCGCCACCGCGCCGCCGGAAAGAGGACGAACACAGCATGACCGATTCCGGCTACACGCTCTGGGCGGTGCTGCGCCGCGATCCGGCCGCAGGCGGCGCGGGCGCCGATGCAGTCGCCGAGTTCGATGCGCTCGTCGAGCGACTCGGCGGCGAGGGCGTGACCCTGCGCGGCGTCTACGACGTCTCGGGCCTCCGCGCCGACGCCGACCTCATGCTGTGGCTGCACGGCGACGACCCTGCCGGCCTGCAGGCGGCGCTGCGCCTGCTGCGCCGCACCGCCCTGCTCGCGTCGCTGCTCCCGACCTGGAACGCGATGGGCGTGCACCGCGAGGCCGAGTTCAATCGCAGCCATGTGCCCGGCTTCCTGCGCGGCGAGGCCGCACGGGCCTGGCTCGTGGTCTACCCGTTCAACCGCTCTTACGACTGGTACGTGCTGCCCGAGGCCGACCGGTCCCGGATGCTCGCCGAGCACGGCCGCAAGGGCGCGGCGTACCGGTCCGTCGTGGCGAACACCGTGGCCGCCTTCGCGCTGGGCGACTACGAGTGGATCCTGCCGATGGAGTCCGACTCGCTGACCGACCTCGTCGACATGATGCGCGAGCTGCGGGCGACCGACGCGCGCCTGCACGTGCGCGAGGAGGTCCCCTTCTTCACCGGCCGCCGCATCCCGGCCGCCGACGTGCCCGAGGTGCTGCGCTGATGGCCGCGGAGGACCTCGTCCGCGCGGCGAGCGACGCCGCGAAGCACGGACCTGAGCACACCGACCGGCCCGTCGCCTACGACGCGATCCTGCTCGCGAGCTTCGGCGGCCCGGAGGGCCAGGACGACGTCATCCCGTTCCTCCGAAACGTGACGCGTGGACGTGGGATCCCGGACGAGCGCCTCGAGGAGGTGGCGCATCACTACCGCGCGTTCGGCGGCGTGAGCCCGATCAACCAGCAGAACCGCGAGCTGAAGGCCGCCCTCGAGGCCGAGCTGGAGCGCCGCGGCATCGATCTGCCCGTCTACTGGGGCAACCGCAACTGGGACCCGTACCTCACCGGCGCGCTGGAGGAGGCCGCCGCGGACGGTCACCGCACGCTGATCGCGATCGCCACGAGCGCCTACAGCTCCTACTCGTCGTGCCGCCAGTACCGCGAGGACTTCGCCCGAGCTCTCGACGAGACCGGTCTCGACGGCCGGCTCGTGATCGACAAGGTGCGCCAGTACTTTGACCACCCCGGCTTCGTCGCGCCGTTCGTCGCCGGCGTCGAGCGGGGCCTCGCCGAGCTCGAGGAGCGGCTGCCGGGCATCGATCCGCGGGAGACGCGCGTGCTGTTCTCGACCCACTCGATCCCCTCCGCCGATGCGGAGCGCAGCGGGCCGGCCCTCCGGGGGTTCGGTCCCGGCGGCGCCTACGAGGCGCAGCACCGGGCCGTCGCCGACGTCGTGATGCGGCGCGCCGGGCGGTCCGTGCCCTGGGAGCTCGTCTTCCAGTCGCGCAGCGGGCCACCGAGCCAGCCGTGGCTCGAGCCCGACGTGAACGACGTGATCCGCCGGGCCGCGGGTGAAGGCGTGCGCGGAGTCGTGATCGTGCCCCTCGGCTTCGTGTCGGACCACATGGAGGTCAAGTGGGACCTCGACACGGAGGCGGTGGAGACCGCCGAAGAGGTCGGCATCGTCGCCGTGCGCACGCCGACGCCGGGGATCGATCCGGCGTACGTGGCCGGCCTCGTGGATCTCGTGCTCGAGCGCCGCGACGGGACGCCCGTCGAGCAGCGACCGGCCGAGACCGACCTCGGCCCCTGGTACGACGTGTGCCGCTCAGGGTGCTGCGAGAACGTGCGGCTCGGCTTCCGGCCGGTGGTGGCCGGGCTCACGCCATGACCATCCGCATCGGCACCCGTGGCAGCGCCCTCGCCCTCGCCCAGGCGGGAGCGGTGGGCGCCGCGATCGAGGCGCACGGCGAGCCGTGGGAGCTGGTGATCGTGCGCACCGAGGGCGACGTGTCGCAGGCGTCGCT
>DASYJR010000129.1:0-1671 GCA_035996305.1 Amnibacterium sp.
GCTTCAGCAGCTCCGTCACCCCGACGTCGAGCAGCGTGGGGCGCCCGTCCTCGTCGACGGCGATCGCGGACGGCCGGATCCAGCGATGCACGGGCCCGTGCTCGTGCAGCGCGGCGAGTCCGGCCCCGAGCCGGGCGCCGATCGCGGCGACGGCGGGCTCGTCGAGCGGGCCCTCGGCGAGCAGGCCGGAGAGCGAGCGCCCGCCGACGGGTGCGGTGACGATCGCGGGCGGATCGCTCACGAGGTCGAGGGGGACGGCGAGCGCCGGATGCGCGACGGCCCGCAGCACGTCCCTCGCGCCGTCGAGCCGCTCGGGGTCGAGCACGGCGCGGATCCGCGCGTAGAGCACCGTGACCTGCATGGGGCGCCCGGTCGCCGTGTCCGTCGCCCGGTGGACGACGCCGAGACCGCCGCGCCCCGCGACCGCGTCGAGCCGGTATCGCCCGGCGATCAGGTCGCCGAGCTTGACGCGCGCACCACTCATCCGACCCCCCTTCGGTACGGATCCATTCTCCCAGCGGCATGCGTCGTTGTCGGCGGGACGCGCGGGGAACGGCGGTCACCCGCGCTCAGGCCGCAGGGGCACCCACGGTCGCCTGCAGCACGATCCCGTTGCCGTCGGGGTCCGTGAGCTGCATCCAGCGGCCCCACGGCGACTCCTGCACGCCGTCCCCGAGGTCGACGCCGAGGGCGGCGAGGCGCGCCGCGTCGCCGTCGAGATCGTCGGTCTCGAGGACCGTTCCCCGGACGGATCCGGCGGGCATCGTGTCGAACCAGGTCACGAGCGTGATCGAGGTGGCAGCACCCCGCGGGCGCACCTGCACCCAGCGCATGCCGGGGCTCATCTCGGCGTCCTGCAGGAGCTCGAGGCCGAGCACGTCGACGTAGAAGTCGCGAGCGCGGTCCTGATCGGTGACGGGGAGGGAGAACAGCTGCACACCGGTGACGCTCATCCGAGCATCCTCCCGCCTCGCGGGGTCAGCGCAGGGCGAGCTGCGGCAGCACCGCGTCGACGATCGACTCGGCGCAGCGCACGTAGTAGCGCTCGTCGAAGCTGCCGCCCGACGGCTTCAGGGTCTCGAACGACGGGGTCGGCACGAACACCGCCCGCGGAACGGTGAAGGCGACGTCGGCGAGCACCGCGTTCGCCGCCCGCGCGCCCCGACGGCCGATCCACTCGAGCACGCCGCGCTTCCTGGGCAGCGGGAGGCCGGTCAGCACGATGCGGGCGCTGTCGGGCACCGTGCGGTTCAGGAACAGCACGAGCTCGAAGACCTGCCTGCGCCACGCCGAGCCGGTCGCCCGCGTCACCTCGGTGAAGCCGGGGGCGAAGACCACGAGGTCGAAGCGCCGGCCGCCGTCCGGCTCGAGCAGCCCGATGGTGTCCGCGAGCGGCAGGAACGGCTGCGCCCTGGTCTGGACGGTGACGCCGCGACCCGACCGCGACGACAGCGCCATCGCGAGCTGGCCGGGCAGCGCGCCGGCCTGGGTGCGGGCGCCGTAGCCGGCGGCGAGGCCGGCGCCGACGACGAGGACACGGAGCGACTCGGATCCCCAGGCGAGGTCGATGAGGTGCTCGGGACGGGGTTCGGACCGCATGAACCGCCCCGACCGCAGCGCGATCGCGAGCCGGAGCGGGACGTTCAGGACCCGGTCGATCACCGTCATGCC
>DASYJR010000130.1:0-3092 GCA_035996305.1 Amnibacterium sp.
TCGCTGCGGATCGTCGCCGATGCCGCCCTGCAGCGCGGCGACGCGGTGGCCGAGCTCGCGGACGGCGCGGTCGACGCCAGGATCGGCGCCGCCCTCGACCGGGTGCGACTCGCCTTCTCCGGGGAGGAGCCGGCATGAGCATCGCCACCGCCCCCTACCGGCCGCCGGGCCTCGATGCGCTGCTGACCGCGGCCCGGCCCGAGCGGATCGGGGCCGTCGCCGCCGTCGCCGGGCTCGGCATCCGCGTCCGCGGGGTGTCCGCCGCGATGGGCGATCTTCTGCACGTGGGGGAGGAGCGGAGCCGGGCCGAGGTCGTCGCGGTCAGCGGCGACGAGGTCGTCCTGATGCCGATCGACCGGATCGACGGCATCCGCGTCGGCGCCCCCGTGCGCGCCACCGGTCGCCGGCTCACCGTGCCGACCGGCCCCGGCCTGCTCGGCCGGGTGCTCGACGCCACCGGCCGCCCCATCGACGGCCGCGGGCCGCTGCGGGTCGAGCGCCGTGTGCCGGTCGACGCCGAGCCCCCGTCCGCCCTCGGTCGTGCGCGCATCGAGCAGCCGCTGCACCTGGGCGTGCGGGCGCTCGACACGATGACCACCGTCGGCCGCGGCCAGCGGATCGGTCTGTTCGCCGGTTCCGGCGTGGGCAAGTCGTCGCTGCTGTCGATGATCGCGCGCGGCAGCGACGCGGCTGTGACCGTCATCGCGCTCATCGGCGAGCGAGGCCGCGAGGTGCGGGAGTTCCTCGAGGACGACCTCGGTCCCGCCGGCCTCGCCCGCAGCGTCGTGGTCGTGTCGACCGCCGACCAGCCCGCGCTCACCCGCTCCCGTGCCGCGTTCACCGCGACCCGCATCGCGGAGTCGTTCCGCGACGCCGGCACGCACGTGATGCTGATGATGGACTCGCTCACCCGCGTGGCGATGGCCCAGCGCGAGATCGGCCTGTCCGTCGGGGAGCCGCCCGCGACCCGGGGCTACCCGCCCAGCGTCTTCGGGCTGCTCGCCCGCCTGCTCGAGCGGGCCGGTACCGGCCCCGCCGGCTCGATCACGGGTGTCTACACGGTGCTCGTCGACGGCGACGATCACAACGAGCCGATCGCGGACACCGTCCGGTCGATCCTCGACGGGCACGTCGTGCTCGACCGCAAGCTCGCGACCGCGGGGCACTTCCCCTCCATCGACGTGCTGGCCAGCGTCTCGCGTCTCGCGTCCCGCGTCACCACGCCGCCGCAGAGCGCGGCCGCCGCCACGTTGCGCTCCGTGCTCGCGGCCCGCCGCGAGGTGCAGGACCTCATCGACGTCGGCGCCTACGTGCCCGGCGCGAATCCGCGCGTCGACGCCGCGCTCACGCACGCCGACGCCATCCGCGCCTTCCTCACGCAGCGGATGGACGACGTGACGCCGGCCGAGGTCGCCTGGCAGCGGCTGGGTGCCCTCGTCGCGCCGATGGGAGGCGTGTGATGGCCGTGTTCAGTCTCGCGGGGCTGCTCCGCCTGCGGCGCCTCAGGGAGGACCAGGCGGCGGCCGAGGTCGGGCGCGCCCGCTCCCGCGCCTCCGAGATCGCCGCCGAGCGGCACCAGCTCCTCGACGTGCTCTCGGATCACGGGCACGAGGCCCGCGACGTGCGGGGCATCGCCGCCATCTCCGCCGCCCGCGCGTCGACCTCGACGATGCTCGCGGACCTCGAGGGGCTGCGGCGCACGCAGGAGGAGATCGTCGCCCGCGCCGAGGCTGCGCACCGCGCGGCCCGCCGCGGAACGCTCTCGGTCGAGAAGCTCGAGGAGCGGCACGACGCCGAGTCGAGGGCCGAGGAGCTCCGGGCGGAGCAGGGCGTGCTCGACGAGCTCGCCGCCCGAACCCGCGCCCGGCTGACCGACCTCGGCGCGGACGGACGGAGGCCGCAGTGACGTTCACCGACATGGTCTCGACGATCCAGCAGATCCAGAGCCGGCTCGCCTCCCTCGCGCCGGCCCCGCCGACCGGATCGAGCGGCTCGGCCGCCGCGTTCGCCGACGCGCTGAGCGGCGCGGGCGCCACCTCCACGACGCCCGAGATCTCGTCGACCGCGTCGACGGACGGGGCGGTCATCTCCTCGGGCGGCGTCACCGGCAACGACGTGGTGCAGGCCGCCCTGAAGTACAAGGGCGTCCCGTACGTCTTCGGCGGGGAGTCCTCCTCGGGCATGGACTGCTCGGGCCTGGTGCAGAAGTCGTTCGCCGACCTCGGCATCACCGTGCCGCGGCTGGTGCACGAGCAGCAGGCGGTCGGCCAGAAGGTCGACTCGCTGAAGGACGCGAAGCCGGGCGACCTCATCGTGCTGAACGGCGGCGGCCACATCGCCATCTACATGGGCAACGACACCGTCATCCATGCGCCCTACGAGGGGCGGACGGTCTCGGTGCAGAAGGCGTGGTTCACCGACAAGGACATCGTCGCGATCCGCCGGATCGTCCCCGCGACCGGCGACGCCGCCGCCGCCGCAGGCGGCGCGTCGTCCGCGACCGGCGCGGACGTCGCCGCCCTGTCGGCGATGCTCGGCCGCGGCTCCTCCTCGTCCGTGCTCGGCTCCACGGGCGGCACGTCCCTGTCGAGCCTGCTCTCCACGCTCGGCGCCACCGGCAGCTCGAGCACCGCCCAGCAGCTGCTCGCCGCACGCGCGGCGATCGGGGGAGGCCTCACATGACCGCGTCCATCTCGGCGGCCGATCTCCTCGCCCGGCCCGCCGCCCGGACCGCCCGCCGGGCCGCGTCGGACGGCGGAACGGCGTTCCAGGGCGCGCTGGACGCCCAGTCCGCCCCCCAGCAGGACCAGGGACCGCGCTCGGGCGGTCCTACTCCGGCGGCCGACCCGCGCGGGACCGCCGCACCCGATCAGCGCGCGGCGGTCGAGCAGCGGGGCGGCCACACCGCTGCCGGCGACGCCCCGGACCGTGCATCCGACCGGACCGCGCGCTCCGCACGTCGAGACCGGCCGGCGGGCACCGACGACGCGGCCACGACGGCCGCGACCGCTGCCACGGTCGTGGCCGCCTTCCCCCCGCCCGGGACCGTTCCGACGCCGGTGCCCGACGGCACGGCCTCCCCCGCCACGGAT
>DASYJR010000131.1:0-17959 GCA_035996305.1 Amnibacterium sp.
CCCCACGCCGCCCGCGCCGGCGTGCACGAGGATCCGCTGCCCGGCGTGGGCGTGCACGAGCTCCACGACCGCGCCCCACGCCGTGAGGGCGGCGAGCGGCACCGCGGCCGCCTCCGCGTGCGTGAGCACCTTCGGCTTCGCGGCGAGATGGTGCGGGGGAACGGCGACGAGCTCCGCGAAGCTGCCGGAGCCGCGCGGGGCGCTGCTCACGCCGTAGACCTCGTCGCCCGGCTGCAGCTCGAACGACTCGTACGGCGCAGCGACGACCACGCCGCTGAAGTCGCTGCCGAGCACGGCCGGGAAGCCGCCGATGCCCGCCGCCGCGCCGTCACCGGCGCGCGTCGACATGTCGAGCGGGTTCAGCCCCGCGGCCATGACCCGCACCAGCACCTCGGACAGCACCGGCGTCGGCGCGGGCGCCGTCCCGATGCGCAGCGCGGACGCGTCACCGAACCGGTCGAGGAGCGCCGCCCGCATCGTGGCGCCACCGGCCGTCGTCGCCTCGCCGCTCGACGTCATGGTGGGTCCCCCGCTCGGTCCGCGGGGAGCGCCCGCATGAGCCCATTCCATCGGCGGCGTGATTCGGCCCTGTTACGGGCAGATCACCGGTTGGGGAACGGAACCCGCGCATCCGCCCGCCCCGGCCGCCACGAGTGGCGTCCGCAAGCGATCGGCGCCCCGGAGCGGAACCCGTGCGCGACACCGCGAGACCTCGATGAGCGGGCGGCGAACGATGGGGAGGCGGATCGACGTCCCCAGGCGCGGATCCACGGGTCCTCAGCCGGTCGCTCCGCCGCACATGTCCTGTTCCGAGCACGTTCCTCGGCCGCTCATACCACGCTCATAGGGAAAGCCCGATACTGGGATCCGTGACCACTCTCCGACCCGGCACCAGCACCGAATCGCCCGCAGCCCGCACCCGGCTCAAGCACCCGGACGGGAGCCCCATCCGCGTCCTCGTCGTCGACGACGAGCCGACGCTCACCGATCTGCTCCAGATGGCGCTCCGCTACGAGGGCTGGGAGGTGCGCACCGCCTCGGACGGCCGGCACGCGCTGGCGCTCGCCCGGGAGTTCCGGCCCGACGCCATCGTGCTCGACATGATGCTGCCCGACATCGACGGCATGCAGGTGCTCGCGCGCGTGCGGCAGGACGGCCAGCAGACGGCCGTGCTGTTCCTCACCGCCAAGGACTCGCTCGAGGACCGGATCAACGGCCTCACCGCCGGCGGGGACGACTACGTCACCAAGCCGTTCAGCCTCGAGGAGCTCGTCGCGCGCCTCCGCGGACTCATCCGCCGTTCGATGCTCGTGGCGAACGACGAGGAGGACCCGCGCCTCGTCGTCGGGGACCTCGTGCTCGACGAGGACAGCCACGAGGTCTCCCGCTCCGGCGACGCCGTGGAGCTCACCGCGACCGAGTTCGAGCTGCTGCGCTACCTCATGCGCAACCCGCGCCGCGTGCTGTCGAAGACGCAGATCCTCGACCGCGTGTGGAACTACGACTTCGGCGGCAAGTCGAGCGTCGTGGAGATCTACATCTCGTACCTGCGCCGCAAGATCGACGCCGGCCGCAAGCCGATGATCCACACCGTCCGGGGCGCCGGGTACATGCTGAAGGCGGCGGACTGACGGTCGTCCCGTCCCCGCGCCACCCGCTCATGGACCCCCGGAACTGGACGCTGCGCACGCGGCTGATCGCGCTGATGGTCGCGCTCGTCGCCGTCACGAGCATCGTCATCGGCGGAGTGATGGCGATCGTGCTGCGGCAGAGCTTCACGACCCAGTTCACCACCCGGGTCGTCTCGACCGCCCAGAACTTCGGGCACATGGTGGCGGATCTGAACGACCCCACGAACGCCCACGCGATCGACGCCAGCGACCTGGTGTTCGCGGTCAACACGCCGTCCGGCTGGGAGGCCTGGCGATACACCGGATCGAGCACGCCCGCCCCGCTCACGGCCGCGCAGGCGTCGACGATCAGCTCGATCCAGAGCCGGTCGAACCTGCTCCGCCCTGGGGACACGCGTGACGTCGTCGTGCCCGGATACGGGGAGTACCGGTTCGCGTCGGCATTCGTCCCCGGCGCTGGAACCGCCTTGCTGGTCGGGCTGCCGACCTCGCAGCTCTACAAGGGCATCGGGCAGGTCGTCGTGCCGATCGTCGTGGTCGTGGTGCTCGCGATCGTGCTGGCGGGCATCCTCGGGACCTTCGTGATCCGCGGCGCTCTGCGGCCGCTGCGGCGGGTCGCGACGGTCGCCTCGAACGTGGCGGGGATGCCGCTCGAGCGCGGGAACGTGCATCTCGCGCAGCGGGTGCCCGCCGAGGACACGAACCCGCGCACCGAGGTCGGCCAGGTGGGATCCGCCCTCAACAACCTGCTCGACTCGGTCGAGACGGCGCTCGCGGTGCGCCAGGCGAGCGAGGAGAAGGTGCGCACCTTCGTCGCGGACGCCAGCCACGAGCTGCGCACGCCGCTCGCCTCGATTCGCGGCTACGCGGAGCTCACGCGCCGCTTCGGCGGCGAGCTCAGCGAGGACGTGCAGCACAACATCGCGCGGATCGAGTCGGAGTCGCAGCGCATGACGTCCCTCGTCGAGGACCTGCTGCTGCTCGCCCGCCTCGACGCGCAGCGCGAGCTCGACACCGCCGACGTCGACCTCTCACGGCTCCTCGTCGACGTCGTGAGCGACGCCCACGCGGCCGGCCCGGACCACGAGTGGGACCTCGAGCTGCCCGACGAGCCCGTCACGGTTCGCGGCGACGACCTGCGGCTGCACCAGGTGTTCGCCAACCTGCTCACCAACGCCCGCGTGCACACGCCGGCGGGCACCCGCGTCGTCGTGGAGCTCGGCGCACCGGTCGACGGCACCGTCGAGGTGCGGGTGCGGGACACCGGGCCGGGCATCCCCGCGGAGCTGCAGCCGACCCTGTTCGAGCGGTTCGTGCGCGGCGACAGCTCCCGGAATCGCAAGTCCGGGAGTACCGGCCTCGGCCTGGCGATCGTGCACGCCGTCGTCAGCGCCCACCACGGCACCGTCCGCGTGGAGTCGCGACCCGGTTCGACCGTGTTCGCCGTCCGCCTGCCGGTGCACCAGCCCGCCCAGGTGACGTCGCGCCCCGAGCCGCAGCCCGTCTCCGCCTGATCGGCTCGCCGCATCCGCCACATCCCGCTTTCCGGGGCCGGCGGCGGATTTCCGGAGGATCCGGCCGCGCCGGCGGCGTGTCGAGCCGGAAGTCCTGAACCCGGCGGATGGGCGCGTCAGGTGACGAGGTGGGTGGTCTCCAGCAGCTCGCGCTGCCGGTCCGGCACGTGCACGACCGGCACGGGTGCGTCGGCGAGGTTCGTGATCAGCGTCGTCGGCAGCGACACCGCGAGGGCGCCCCACGAGACGGCCGTGGCGAGCGCGTGCTCGAGGTCGAGCTTCGGCAGGCCGCCGCCGACACGCGAGTCCTCGCGGATCGAGTCGGCGAGGAAGCCGGCCAGCGTCGCGTCACCGGCGCCGGTCGTGTTCACGAGGCCAGGCGCGACCGCGGCACCCCAGTAGGCGTCGTCGGCCGTGATCGCGAGCGCACCATCCGCGCCGAGCGACACGAGGGCGACCTCGACCCCGAGCCCGTTCAGCTCGCGGCCCGCCTCGAGCGCGTCCCCGACCGTGTGCAGGTTGCGGCCCACCAGGTTCGCGAGCTCGTCCGCGTTCGGTTTGATCAGGTTCACGAGCCCGCTCCGCGTCAACCGCTCCAGCGGCACCCCGCTCGTGTCGAGCGCCACCCGGGCGCCGGCTTCGCGGGTGCGCTCGAAGAGCTGCGTCATGTCGAGGTAGTCGCCCGTGTCGCTGTCGAACGGATGCGTGCCGGACACGACCATCCAGTCGGCGTCCATCTCCATCAGCTGCTCGACGGCGAGGTCGACGACGCGCTGCCAGTCGGCGGACGACATGGGGATCGCACCCTGGTTCACGTTCGTGGTGCGGCCGCCGTCCTCGACGATCGCGGTGTTCACGCGGATGCGCCCGAGGATCGGCACGATCCGCAGGATGTGCGGGTAGGGCGTGCGGAAGAGGAGGTGCTCGTCGTCGCGACCGACCGGCAGCACCCCGGCGACGGGCACGCGTGCGATGTGCAGCGTGCGCGCCACGTTCAGGCCCTTGCCGCTCATGTACTCGTGGATCTCGTAGGACCGGTTCACCTTGCCGTGCGCGAGCGAACGGACGAGGTAGGTGCGGTCCAGCACGGGAGCCGGAGTGAGGGTGACGACGCCGCTCACGCGTTCCTTTCTTCGACGCGGTCGGGCCGCGGCTCCTGGAATGCTAGTGACCTGCCGGCGCGGCCGTCCGGGTGCGGCGGTGGCCCAGGTGACCGAGCAGCGCGACGACGACGAGGATCGCCGCCGCGAGCCCGAGGCCGAGCCAGAACTGCACGAGCAGCAGCGCCGCACCCACCAGGGCGCCGAGCGCGATCAGGGACACCGCGCCGAGCCGGCGGCCCCACTGCTGGCCTGTGCGCCGGCCGAGCCACGAATCGAACGCGAGCGCCGCGAGGGTCGAGGTGATGACCACCGTGGTGACGTCCGCCACGGCGATGTGCCGCGCGGTGCCGGCCTGCATCCCCATCGCCGAGCCGAGCAGGGCGGTGACGGGCAGCGCGATCCAGGCGGGATACGGCGACGTGCCGGCGAGCAGGGCCGGGACGAACGCCACCACGAGCAGCACGGCCACCGCGGTGAGCAGGCCCGTGTCGCGCGGCCCCCAGCCGGTCGGCATGCCGCGGAGCACGCGACCGGCGACCATCGCGCCGAGCACGAACCCGGCGAGCGCCACCACCGGGCCGACGACCGGCAGCCCCCCGGCCCCCGTCAGCCCCATCGCGAGGATCACGACGTTGCCCGTCATGTTGGCCGTGAAGACGCGGTCCAGCCCGAGGTAGCCGACGGCGTCGACGATCCCCGTCGAGAAGCTCAGCGTCAGCATCAGCGCGACATGGAGGCGGTCGGTGGTTGCCGGCATCGGCGCGTCCCTTCGGTCGGACCTCCATCCAAGTGCCTGGCGGATCGTCCGGGCGATACCGTGGCGGCGACGACGGGAGCCGCGTGCGATTCGACTTCAGCGACTGGACCGCCCTCCAGCCGGGCTCGGACGCGAGCACCTACCTCCCCGCGACACCCGACACGGTGCTGTGGGGCAGGCTCCCGTGCGCCGCCGATCGCGCCGTGCTGTCCGTGGATCAGGGCACCGTCGTGACCGTCGACACGGTCTCCCACGAGGGCGTGCTGCCCGAGCAGGGGCAGGACCCCGTGGCCTTCTTCGCCCGGCACGGGGTGCCGCGGGAGCTGGTGCTCGAGGACGCGATCGCCGTCGCCGGACGGCTCCACCACGACCCCGCGGACGGCCCCCACGTGGTCACGGGCCCGGTCGGGGTCCGCGGCGCCCGGCCGGGCGACCTGCTCCGCATCGATGTGCTCGAGCTCGAACCGCGCGTTCCCTACGGCGTGATCTCGAACCGGCACGGGCGAGGCGCACTGCCCGGGGAGTACCCCGCGACGCCGGAGACGGTGAGCGTCTTCGCCGCGGTGCAGGACGAGGGGGACGGCGCATTCGGGGTGCTGCCCCGATCGGCGGACTCGGACGCGGTGGTCCGATTCCCGCTCGCACCCTTCCTCGGCATCGTCGGTGTCGCCGTCGCGGGGGACCGCCGTGCCCATTCCGTGCCGCCCGGCGCGCACGGAGGCAACCTCGACATCCGCCTCCTCGTACCCGGCACCACGCTCTTCCTCCCGGTGCAGGTGCCGGACGCGCTCGTCTACGTCGGCGACCCGCACTTCGCGCAGGGCGACGGCGAGGTGGCGCTCACCGCCATGGAGGCGCCGTTGCGCGCCACTCTGCGGCTCGGCGTGCTGACCGAGGCGGAGGCGCTCGCGGAGTTCGGGCACGTCACCGGCCCGCTGATCCTCACCCCGGACCACCTCGTGCCGACGGGCCTCAGCGAGGACCTCGACGAGGCGGTGCAGCACTGCGTCCGCGCGGCCATCGAGCTGCTCCATGCCCGCTTCGGCATGGACCGGCCCAACGCCCTCGCCTACCTCAGCGCTGCCACGGACTTCGACATCTCCCAGGTCGTCGACCTCGTCAAGGGCGTGCACGCGCGCATCCGCCTCGCCGACTTCGATGCCTGACCCCGCGATCTGGCGGACCGTCGGATCGCCCCTCGTCCACGGGCGCCGGGGAGGCCCCCTCGCCGGCGCCCGCGTGGCCGTGAAGGACCTGTTCGCGGTGCAGGGCCACGCGATCGGGGCCGGCGTGCCCCGGTACCTGGCGGAGGCGGAGCCGGAGCAGCGCAGCGCGCCGGCCGTCTCGGCCCTGCTCGACGCCGGCGCGGACGTCATCGGCATCGCCAGGACCGACGAGTTCGCGTACAGCATCGCCGGCGCCAACCCGCACTACGGCACCCCGCCCAACGGGGCCGTGCCCGGTGCGCTGCCCGGCGGTTCGTCGAGCGGACCCGCCTCCGCCGTCGCACTCGACGAGGCGGACGTCGGCCTCGCCACCGACACCGGTGGCTCGATCCGGGTGCCCGCGTCGTACCAGGGGCTGTGGGGCCTGCGCACGACGCACGGCCGGGTGCCGCGGGAGGGGCTGCTGCCGCTCGCGCCGAGCTTCGACACGGTCGGCTGGCTGACGCGGGACGCCGCCACGCTGCGCGCCGCCTGGGCCGCGACCCGGGCCGCCTCGGCGGGGGAGGACGGCCCTGCGGCCCCGGCACTCGCCGTCGACGGCGACCTGCTCGAGCGGCTCGATCCGCCGGTCGCCACCGCGATGCGGGCCGCGCTCGATCGGTTCGCGTCGGCCGGCCTGCGTCCGGTCCCCGTCGACCTCGGGGACCTCGACCGGCTCGCCGCGGCGTTCCGCACCCTGCAGGCCTTCGAGGCGTGGACGGTCCACGGGCCCTGGCTCACCGCGCACCCGGGCGCGGTCTCCGGCGCGGTCGAGGAGCGCTTCCGGATCGCGGCGGCCGTCGACGCGGGGGAGGCCGACGCCGCCCGCACCGTCCTCCACGTCGCCGCCGGCCACCTGCGCGCCGTGCTCCGCGACCGCACCCTGCTGATGCCCGCTGCCGCGACGCCGGCACCCGCACGCAGCGCACCGGCGGCCGAGATCGACCGCGTCCGCGCGGCCACCCTGCGGCTCACCTGCCTCGCCGGCGCCGCGGGTGCTCCGGCCCTCAGCGCTCCCCTCCTGACCGTCGACGGCGCCCCCCTCGGCCTCTGCCTCGTGGGACGTCCCGGATCGGACGCGGCGCTGATCGGGCTCGCCGACGAGCTCGCCGCGGTCCTCGCCGGAACCACGTGATCGGCTACGGTCC
This sequence comes from Amnibacterium sp., assembly GCA_035996305.1. Classification (GTDB taxonomy): domain Bacteria; phylum Actinomycetota; class Actinomycetes; order Actinomycetales; family Microbacteriaceae; genus Amnibacterium. The sequence goes on from DASYJR010000131.1 coordinate 7,359, forward strand.
GATCACATCCGCCCGCTTCCAGGAGGTCGCCGTGCCCGCCCGTCAGATCGACCCGCCGCCCCGGCTGCTCATGGGACCGGGGCCCGTCAACGGCGACCCGAGGGTGCTCCGCGCGATGTCCGCGGCCCTGCTCGGGCAGTACGACCCCGCGATGACCGCGCTGATGTCGGAGACGCAGGGCCTCTACCGGGACGTCTTCCGCACCGCCAACGACGCCACCCTGCTCGTCGACGGCACGTCCCGGGCGGGGATCGAGGCGGCCCTCGTGTCCCTGATCGTGCCCGGCGACCACGTGCTCGTGCCGCGGTTCGGCCGCTTCGGCCACCTGCTCGTCGAGATCGCGGAGCGCTGCGGGGCCGAGGTCCACGTGGTCGACGCGCCCTGGGGCGAGATCGTGCCCGTCGAGCGGATCGCCGAGGCGATCGCCCGCGTCCGGCCGAAGCTCGTCGCGATCGTGCACGGCGACACGTCCACCACGGTCGCGCAGCCGCTCGACGAGCTCGGCGCCGTCTGCCGCGAGGCGGGCGCACTCCTCTACGTCGACGCCACCGCCACGCTCGGCGGCAACGAGTTCCGCACCGACGACTGGGGCGTCGACGTGGTCACGGCGGGCCTGCAGAAGTGCCTCGGCGGCCCGTCGGGCAGCGCCCCGATCACGCTCTCGGCCGCCGCCGTCGCCGTGATCGACTCCCGCCGCAGCGTCGAGGCGGGGATCCGCGCTGACGGGGAGGAGGCCTCGCCGCCCGCCGAGCGCATCCGCTCGAACTACTTCGACCTCGGGATGATCCTCGACTACTGGGGGCCGGCCCGTCTCAACCACCACACGGAGGCCACCTCGATGCTCTACGGCGCTCGCGAGTGCGCGCGGGTGCTGCTGCAGGAGGGCCTCGACGCGGCCGTCGACCGGCACCGGCTGCACGGCCGGGCGATGCTCGCCGGCGTGCAGGGCCTCGGCCTCACCCCGTTCGGCGACCTCGAGCACCGGATGACGAACATCGTCGCCGTGCGCATCCCGGAGGGCGTCGTCGGCGACGCCGTGCGCTCGGCGATGCTCACCGACTACGGGATCGAGATCGGCACCTCGTTCGGACCGCTGCACGGCCGGGTCTGGCGCATCGGGACCATGGGCGTGAACGCCCGCCGGGACGCGGTGCTCCTGACCCTCGCCGCGCTGGAGCAGACGCTCCGCCGGGCGGGCGCCGCCGTGCCGGCGGGCGGTGGCACCGAGGCGGCCCTCGAGGTGTACGGCGGGGAGCCGTGAACGGCGCCGCCCGCGTCCTCGCGCGGTGCGACGCGCTCGGCCGCGTCTCCGCCCGCGCCGACGCGCTCGAGCGCACCCACCTGTCGCCGGAGCACGCGGCCGCCGACGCCCTCGTCGCCGGGTGGATGCGGGAGGCGGGTCTGGCGACGCGTCTCGACGCCGCCGGCAACCGGATCGGCCGCCGGGAGGGCGCGCGGCCGGGTCTGCCGGCCCTCGTGCTCGGCAGCCACCTCGACACCGTGCCGGACGCCGGCCGTTACGACGGCATGCTCGGCGTCGTGCTCGCGATCGAGGTCGCGGACCGGCTGCGCGCCGAGCCGCTGCCCTTCGCGCTCGAGGTCGTGGGCTTCACGGATGAGGAGGGCACCCGGTTCGGCGACGCCCTCTTCGGGTCGCGAGCGTTCGCGGGGGGCCTCGGATCCGGCCGCCTCGACGCGGTCGACGCCGACGGCGTGACGATGCGGGCGGCGCTCGCCGCGTTCGGGCTCGATCCCGACCGGGTCGGCGACGCCGCGCGGCGGCGGGAGGAGCTCGTCGGCTACCTCGAGGTGCACATCGAGCAGGGGCCCGAGCTGCTCGACGCCGACCGGCCGCTCGCCGTGGTCTCGTCGATCGCGGCCGCCCGCCGGTTCGATCTCGAGGTCACCGGTCGGGCGGCGCACGCGGGCGGGACGCCGTACGACCGACGGCGGGACGCCCTCGTGGGCGCCGCCGAGATCGTCGTGGCCGTCGAGCGGATCGCGAAGGCCACCGGCACGATCGCCACCGTCGGCCGCATCCGCGCCGAGCCGGGGGGCGTGAACGTCGTACCGGGCAGGGCGCTGCTCACCCTGGACGTCCGCGCCGAGCGCAACGAGGAGCGCGACGACGCGGTCGACCGGATCGACGCGGTCGCCCGCGAGGTCTGCGCGGCGCGCGGCCTCGGCTGGCACGCGGAGGAGCGCTACCGCGCGGACGCCGTCGCCTGCGACCCGGCGCTCACCGCCGCCGTCGGCGCCGGCGTCGAGGCGGTCACCGGGGAGGCGCCCCCACGGCTGTTCAGCCGGGCGGGCCACGACGGCATGGCGGTCGCGGCGGTCACCGGGATCGGCATGCTCTTCGTGCGGTGCGGCAACGACGGCGTCAGCCACTCGCCCGACGAGACCGTGGACGAGCCGGACGTCGCCGTCGCCCTGGCGGCGTTCGAGTCGGCCGTGCGCCGCCTGGCGGCCGAGCGGTCCTGAGCGGATGCCTCGCGGCCCCGGGTCACCGGCGGTCGTCCCCCGGCACGTCCAGGTCCGTGCCGGAGAACAGATCGCCGCACTCGATCCGCTCCACGCCCGCGCGCTCGAGGTAGTCGCGGCCGCCGCGGTCGCCGGCGAGGCTGGCGAGCAGCGGCGCGACGTGATCCGCGCCGATCAGCACGGGGTGGCCCGGTCGCCCGTCGTAGACCGCACGCCGGAGCGAGCCCGGTCCCGGATCCACGCCGACGACGCGTCGGACGGCCTCGACCGGCAGCCCTGGCAGGTCGACGAGCGTCACGAGCACGACGGGCGCGGGCGCGGCGGCGCTCAGGCCCGCCGCGAGCGACGCGGCGAGGCCGTCCTCCCACCGCTCGGCCACGACCGCCTCGGTCCCGTCGGGCAGCAGATCCCTTGCCTCCTCCGCCGCCGCGCCGAGCACCGCGACCACGCGGCCGCAGCCCGCGTCGCGCAGCGTCGTCGCGGCCAGCGCCAGCCAGGGCGTGCCGTCGACGGCCCGCGCGAGCGCCTTCGGACCGCCGAAGCGCCGCCCGGCACCCGCCGCGAGCACGAGGCCCAGCGGAGCGATGGGGGCGGTCATGGCGGCGACAGCCTAGACGCGGGGGACCGGCGCCGTCGGTTCGCGCCCGATCGCCGTCGTCCGGCGGGCGGCGGACCGCGGCTCGTGCCCCGTAGGGTGAAGCGGGAAACGGAGGCGACCGTGATCGATGCCGGCACCGGCGAGGCCCGCGAGCGGCTCGAGACGGCGCTGGGCGTGCGCCGATGGGTCGACGAGGTCGCCGCCGGCGGCCCGTATCCGACCGTCGAGGCCCTCGTCGCCGCGGCGGAGGCCGCGGGGGCCGACCTCGGCGACGACGAGCTCGACGAAGCCGTCTCGCGCCATCCGCGGATCGGCGCGTCGGACGCGAGCGATCTGTCCGCCGGCGAGCAGGCCGGGCTCGGGCGCGCGGACGAGGGTGTCGACGCCGCGATCGCCCGCGGCAACGAGGTCTACGAGCAGCGGTTCGGCCGGGTGTTCCTGATCCGCGCCGCCGGGCGGACCCGGCGGGAGGTCCAGGACGAGCTGCAGCGGCGGCTGAAGAACGACCCGGCGGACGAGGCCGCCGAGGCGAAGCAGCAGCTCCGCGAGATCGCAGCGCAGCGACTGGCCGCGCTGTTCGGGGATCCGCGATGAGCCAGATCACCACCCACGTGCTCGACGCCGCGTTCGGGACGCCGGCGGTCGGCGTCGCGGTCGAGCTCGATCGGCGGGGGCAGGACGGCTGGAGCGAGGTGGCGAGCGGCGCGACCGACGCCGACGGCCGCATCGGCGCGCTCGGACCCGACCGGCTGGAGGCGGGCGTGTACCGGCTCGTCTTCGCCACCGGCGACTACTTCCAGGCGACGCACCGGCCGGCGTTCTATCCGGAGGTGCAGATCTCGTTCCTCGTGACCGGCGCGGAGCACTACCACGTGCCCCTGCTGCTCAGCCCGTTCGCCTACTCGACCTACCGGGGCTCCTGAGCGAGGAGCGCGGGCAGCTCCAGCAGGGACGCGACCTCCGCATCGGGGAGCGGGGCGCCGTCGGGTCGTGGGCGGCCGTTCCGGTTCACCCAGACGGTCCGCAGGCCGGCACCGCTCGCGCCGAGCACGTCGACCCAGAGGTTGTCGCCGACGAACCAGGTCGAGGCCGGTTCGAGGCCCGCGCTGAGCACGGCGTGGTCGAAGACGGCCCGGTCCGGCTTGCGCGCGCCGATCTCGCTGGAGACGACGACGGGATCGAGCTCGCCGTCGAGCCCGAGCGCGCCCAGCTTGTCGCGCTGCAGCACCGCCGCACCGTTCGTGACGACTCCGAGCCGGCATCCGGCGGCCCGCAGCTCGGCGAGCGCGGGCCGGACGTCCGGGTAGGGACGGACGGCCCGGCGCTCGAGCTCCCGGAACGTCGCGGAGGCGAGCGACACCAGCGCCTCGTCGTCGATGCCGCACCGGAGCAGGGTGCCGCGCCACGCGCGGTCGTTCAGCTGCTCGCCGGGCACCGTTCCCAGCATCCAGTCGTCCTCGACCTCGGGCCACAGCTCCTGCCACTCGGCGGTGTTCGCCGCCACGATCCGGGCAGGATCGACGCCGGGGACCCGCGTCGAGATCAGCGCCGCGACGCCGCGGACCGCGAGCGGCAGATCGGAGCCGTCGACGAGGGTGCCGTCGAGGTCGAAGAGCACCGCCGTCATCGCTCGATCCTGGCAGGGAGCCGACGGTCAGTAGTCGGTGCGGCCCCCGTGCGACAGCCACGCGTCGAACGGCGCCGCCGCGTTGGCGGGACGGGCGCCCTCCACCACGACGTCCCAGCGCTCCCGCGGCGTCTCGAAGAGCTCGTAGAACACCCGGTCGTCGAAGCCGCCCCGGGCGGCGTCGTGCCGGTCGGCGGCGTACACGACCCGGGCCACCCGTGCCCACAGCGCCGCGGACAGGCACAGCGGGCACGGCTCGCACGACGTGTAGAGCACGGCGCCGCGCAGCGAGAAGTCGCCGATCGCCCGGCAGGCGGCGCGGATGGCCTGCACCTCGGCGTGGGCGGTCGGGTCGCTGTCCCTGGTGACCCGGTTCTGGCCCTCGGCGAGCAGCTCCCCGTCCCGCACGAGGACGGCGCCGAACGGGCCGCCGCCGTCCTCCACGTTCGCGAGGGCGAGCTCGACGGTGCGGGCGAGCCAGCGCTCGTCGTCGGTGGCGGTCACGCGAGCCCCGTGAACGGCAGCCAGGCCTCGCCGGCCGGAGCGGCGTCGTCGCGGATCGCGCTCGCGTGGATCAAGCCGTACGGGCGGTCGTCGGCGTGGAACACCTCGTTCGGGTTCGGCTCACCGAACGGCGTGAAGTCGACCACGAAGTGGTGCTTGTTCGGTGCCTCCAGCCGGATCTCCGCGATCGCCGGATGGGCCTCGAGCACCGCGCGGCCCATGTGCCACAGCGTCTGCTGGAGCGCGAGCGAATGCAGCTCGGCGAAGCGCTCGACGAGCACGGCGCGCACGGAGGCGGCCAGCGCGTTCCAGTCGGTCTCCGGCGGATCGGTGAGCCGCCAGCGCACGATGAGCGACGTGGCCATGATGCGGTCGTCGGTCGGCTGCAGGGTCGTCAGCTCGTCGACGAGGAAATCCCGGAACGCCGACCCGGTGGTCTTCAGGAGCACGAGGTCCTTCAGCCCCTGCACGACGTGCACGGCGTCCGGCGCGACGGTGACCGCCGCCGTGCGCACCTCGGGACCCGACCGCACGAACGTGTGGCGGTGCGCGGCGCCGCCGACCTCGGCCCGGATCCAGGCGAACCGCTCGACCTCGACGCGGGCGGCGTGCACCGGCGCGACGTCGTCGACGAAGTGGCGGGCGAGGGACACCGCCCAGGACTCGATCGGATCCGGCACGAAGCGCCGCGCCCACACGTAGGCGGTGTTCTTCTGCGTGTCGGTCGGCAGCACGGCGCGCTGATCGCCCTCGAGGTGCGCGGCGTCGAAGTCGCCGCGCAGCGCCGTCGACACGTTGAGGTCGACCAGATCGTGCCGATCGCCGTCGCGGATCACCCGGACCAGCCGCGTCTCGGCCTTGCCGTACTGATGCGGGCCGAGCACGATCGCCATGCGCCCACCCTCCCAGTCGTTCGTTTCAGCGGTGTGAACCGCGCCATTCCCGCTCGAGGATCGCGAAGAACAACGTGTCGCGCCATTCGCCCTTCACCCGTTCGTCCTCGACGAGCAGTGCCTCGCGGCGCATCCCGAGCCGTGCGGCCACCTTGGCGGATGCGTCGTTCCCGGGGTGCATCCGCGCGACGACGCGATGCGCCTGCGCGTCGTCGAACGCGAAGCGGAGCAGGGCCTCGGCCGCCTCGGTGGCGTAGCCGGACCCGCGGTGCTCGGGCGCGAGCACCCAGCCGATCTCGAGGCACTCGTCCACGCGGCTGCGGACGAAGACGATCACGTCGCCGACGAGCGGGCCGCCGCCGGCGAGCGCCACGCCGAACGACACCGAGGTGTCCGTGTCGCCGAGCAGCCGCCGGGTGCCCCGCGTCGTGAGGTACCGGTCGACGTCCGCGGCCGTCTGCGGCTCGAACGGCAGGAACCGGCAGGTCTCCGGATCCGACCGGTAGGCGAGCAACGCGTCCCGGTCGGCGGGCCCGAGCGGCCGCAGCTCGAGGCGGGCCGTGCGGATGGGCTCCGCCGGGGTGAGGGCGTCACGCACGGCGCAGCAGCCGCCCGGCGGAGGACCCGTCGGCCGCTCGGCCCGCGAGCCAGGTGCGGCGCACCGCGCCCGTGAGCTCGCTGCCCACGTAGGCGCTGACCGGATTGCGGAACCGGAGGTCGGCGGTCTCGACCCGATGCGCCTCGTGCGGCGCGAGCACGACGAGGTCGGCGTCGGCGCCGGGCGCGATGCGGCCCTTGCGCGCAAGGCCGACGAGGTCCGCCGGACCGGTGGTGAACCACGGCAGCACCCGCTCGAGCGGGATGCCGCGGCGGCGGGCCGCGGTCCACACCGCGGCGAGGCCGAACTGCAGCCCGGCGACGCCGCCCCAGGCGATGCCGAAGTCGCCGTCGCCCGCGAACTTGCGCTCGGCGGTCGAGGGGGAGTGGTCGGAGACGACGGCGTCGATCGTGCCGTCCTGCAGCGCTGCCCAGAGCGCGTCCTGGTTCGCGGCGTCGCGGATCGGCGGGCAGCACTTGAACTGCGTGGCGCCGTCCGGGATCGCGGCCTCCTCGAACACGAGGTAGTGCGGGCAGGTCTCGACGGTGACCGGCAGCCCCTCCGCCTTCGCGGCTGTGAGCATCGGCAGCGCAGCGGCGCTCGAGAGGTGGAGCACGTGGGCGCGGGCACCGGTGCGCCGTACCCCGTCGATCACGGCGGCGATCGCCGCCGTCTCCGCCTCGGGCGGCCGGCTGGCCACGAATCGCCCGTAGTCGCGGCCGGCGGGTCGCGGCGACCGGTCGAGCACGTCCGGGTCCTCCGCATGCACGATGAGCAGGCCACCGAATCCCGCGACCTCCGCAAGGGCGGCGTGCAGCTGCGCATGGTCGAGATGCGGGAACTCGTCCACGCCGGACGGGGCCAGGAACGCCTTGAACCCGAAGACGCCCTCGTCCCACAGCGCCTCGAGTCGGCCGAGCGACGCGGGCACCGCCCCGCCCCAGAAGCCCGTGTCGACCGCGACCGCGCCGTCGGCGGCGCGCCGTTTCACCTCGAGCGCCGCAAGGTCGACGGTGGGCGGGATCGAGTTCAGCGGCATGTCGACGATCGTCGTCACACCGCCCGTCAGCGCGGCTCGGGTCGCGGTCGCGAAGCCCTCCCACTCCGTGCGGCCGGGCTCGTTCACGTGCACGTGCGTGTCGACGAGTCCCGGAAGCAGCACCTCGTCCTCGGCGAGCACCACGTCGGGCACGGCGGGGTCGTCGGCGGCCCCGACGCGGGCGATCCTGCCGCCCTCGACGACGACGGTCGCCGGCCGGAAGCCGCCGTCGACGAACACGCGGCGGGCGCGGAGCACGAGGTCGGCCATTCCGCTCCGATCGGGCTGGGGGTCGGCGTCAACCTACCGAAGCGCGATCACGGCTGATCCGCGATGCGGTCCTCGCGGGCGTCCGAGAGGTCGAGGATCTCCTGCGCGGTCCGGATCGCGCGAGTGCTGAACGTGCCGACCGAGCGCGCGTCGAGCAGCTCGTCGCGGGCCGCCTGGCGCATCCGCCGGCGCAGCACCAGGAACTGGTCGCGGATCGCGTCGCGGTCACGGGGCTCGTCGGTCCCGTCGTCCTCGTCCCTGCGGTACCCGTACCGCTTGCGGAGGGAGTCGACGACGTGCGGATCGGGCTCCTCGCCGTGCACCCGGCGCAGGTCCCGGTCGTCGAGCACCCGCAGGGACGACCGGTTGATCTGGTCGAGCAGCTCGCGCACCTCGTCGCTGCGCGCGCGCCGGTCGGCGCCGCGCACGTGGAGGAGCCGAATGACGAGCGGCAGCGAGCTGCCGAAGCCGAGCAGGCTGACCACCGCCACGGTGAAGGCGACGAGCACGAGCAGCGGGTGGCCCGGGAGGTCGTCCGGCAACGACTGCGCGGCGGCGAGCGTCACCACGCCCCGCATCCCCGACCACGACACGACGGCGGCGCCGCGCCAGCTGAGACCGTTGGCCTGGAGGAACGCGAGGTCCGCGCGGCGCTGCGCGAGGTTCCGCTCCGCACGGTCCTTCCGTTCGGCCTTCCTCTCGTCCTCCGGGTCGTACGCCTCGAGCCGCTCCGCACGCTGGTCGAGCGCGTCCGCCCGGTGCAGAGCGGCCCGCTCCCAGCGCCGCAGCAGGGGCAACTCCGCCGCGACGTACGCCGCGCGGACGACGAACAGCCCGAGGACGACGAGCAGACCGACGCCGACCGCCTGCGCGATCGTGGTGGCGCCCCGGGAGAGCTCCGTCACGAGCGGCTTGAACTCGAGGCCCATGACGAGGAACACGGCGTGCTCGAGCACGAACTGCACCGTCCGCCAGTTCGTGTGATCGCTCACCCGCTGCGACGCGTCGAAGATCCGCGCCCCGCGCGCGCCGGTGACGAGCCCCGCCACGACGGTCGCGAGCACCCCCGAGGCGCCGAGTCGCTCGGCCGGCACGAACGCCACGAACGGGACGACGAACGAGATCGTCGTCGTGAGCACCGGATCCGACAGCCGCGCCCGCACCTCGGCGGTGACCCAGCCCGCGACGAGTCCGATCGCGACCGCGAGCAGCACCGAGACCACGAAGGAGCCGCCGATCGCGAGCAGGTCCACCGAGCCGGCCGTCGCCGCCGCCGTGCACGCGCGCAGCAGCACGAGCGCGCTCGCGTCGTTCACGAGCGACTCGCCCTCGAGCACGGTCACGGTCCGTTCCGGCAGGCCGAGCCGCCGGGCGATCGTCGTGGCCGCGACGGCGTCCGTGGGACTCACGATCGCGCCCAGCGCGAACGCGGCGAACAGGTCGAGCTTCGGGAACAGCAGGGCGAGGAGCCCGCCCATCGCCGCCGTGCTCAGCAGCACGAGCACCACGGACAGGCCGGTGATCGGCACGATGTTGCGGCGGAAGTCCGTCGTCGGCAGGTTGACCGCGGTGGCGTAGAGCAGCACCGGCAGCACCCCGGCGAGGATCCACTCGTGCGGCACGGCGACGGGCGGGACGAACGGCAGGAACCCGGCGGCCGCCCCGACGACCAGCAGGATGAGCGGCGACGCGACCCCGGTGCGGCGCGAGAACGCCGCGACCAGCACGATCAGCACGAGTCCGGCGACGACGAGCAGACTCGCATCGATCACGGGGCGCTCCATCCAGGCGGTTCGGATCCGCGCGACGAGGACGGCGCCAAGCCCGCCTCCGCGCCCGACCTCGACCGCATTCTCTCCCGGGAGTCTGAGCCCGCCGCGGGAGTCCGTTCCGCGGACGTCGACGACTCCGTCGACGGCACCGCGTGCCGCGGCTACCTCGCGGCGCCGGCGCCGGCGGGGGCGCGAGCCCCGGTGCCCGGGGTGCTCGTGGTGCACGACTGGCTCGGCGTCACCGACACCCTGCGGATGCGCTGCGACATGCCGGATGCACGAGGAACGCCCCGATCCGAACCCGGACCGGGGCGTTCCTCGTGCGGATGCGGATCAGGCCGCGGCGTAGACGCCCGCGCGCACCGACTTCATGGCGGCGGTCCAGGCCTCGAGCTGGTCGAACATCGTGTCGGCGGCCGCCTCGTGCTGCGGGCCCGGCTTGAAGGTCGACCAGTTCTCGAAGTCCGTGGCCAGCGAGAAGCTGAGCTGCTGGCGCACGTGCGCGATCTGCAGCTCGGAGGCGATGCCGCGCAGGTGCTCGACGGCACGGGCGCCCGACAGCGCGCCGTAGCTGACGAACGCGGCGGCCTTGTTGTTCCACTCGCCGTAGAGGTAGTCGATCGCGTTCTTCAGCACGCCGGAGGTCGAGTGGTTGTACTCGGGCGTCACGAAGACGAAGCCGTCGAACGTGGCGATCTTCTCGGCCCACGCCCTCGTGTGCGGCTGCGCGTACTGCCCCATCGACGGCGGGATCGCCTCGTCCAGGTGCGGCAGCGCGAACGTCGCGAGGTCGACCAGCTCGTACTCGGCGTCGGT
>DASYJR010000132.1:0-8776 GCA_035996305.1 Amnibacterium sp.
GCGTCCCGCGAGGCGCTCGAGGGACGGGTGCGGGAGGTCGAGCAGCGGTTCGCGGGGGTGACGGCGATCCCGCGCCCGTCGCACTGGGGCGCCTGGCTCGTCGAGCCGTCGCGCATCGAGTTCTGGCAGGGCCGGCCGTCACGGCTGCACGACCGGCTCGTGTTCAGCCGCGCGGCGGACGGCTGGTGGATCGAGCGCCTCCAGCCCTGACCCCCTCCCGCCCGTGCTCCTCGCGGACGGCCAGATGTAGCAGCACCATCGCCCACATCCGCAGCGGCTGCCACGCCTCGGTGAGCCGGTCGGCCTCGTCGGCGGTCGGCACGTCCGGCAGGTCGAAGGCGCGCTGCACCCCCTCCAGGCTCATCGGGTCGTGCGTGACGCCGGTGGGCACGCCGACCCCGCGGTGGAGGATCGCCTCGGCGAAGAACGGCCCGATGCCGGGGATCGTGCGCAGCTCGGCGAGCGCCTGCGCCTGCGGGACCGACCGGAGCCGCTCCCGGTCGAGCAGCCCGTCGAGGGCGGCGGTCGCGACCCCGTGCAGCCGCTCGGTCTTGACGGCGGCGACCCCGTCGATCGCGTCGATGCGGAGCAGCGCGTGCGGATCCGGGAACGCGGCGACCGGGACGCCGTCGATCTCGACGGTCTCCCCCGCCTGCTCGGCGAGCCGCTGGCGGATCCGCCGCGCCTGCACGACCGAGATGCGGTGCCCGATCACGAACGCGGCCGCGGCCTCGTAGGGCGAGTGGAACATCGACGGGCGCAGGTACCCGTGGCGCCGCTGCAGCTCGCCGAGCAGCGGGGTGCGGCGACCCAGCTCGGGCCAGGCCGCGCCGTCGCCATCGCGGGCGCTCGCGGCGCGTGCCTGCGCCGCTGCGCCGTCGGGATCGCTCCCGCCCGCACGGACCTCGACGTCGCCGTCCGGCTCGGCCTGGCGCAGCACGACGGCGGCGGAGCCCGGCCACCTCTCGACCGGGAAGGCCATCACGACCGACCTCGGGTCGCCGGGCAGCGTCGGCCACGGGTTGAAGTACCGGTTCTGGTTCGCGAGGTCGAACGGCCCGAGCGGCGTCATACGCGCATGCTCCACCCGTGCCCGGACGCCGTCCAGGCTCGGGGCGGCACGACGGCGTCCGACTCGTGGTCGCGGCACCGGGGCCTGCGCTCAGGCGCCCTGCCCCGAGAGGCGCTCCCGGACCAGCGTCGCCACGGTGCCGGGCTGCTCGACCGACGGCAGGTGCGCGGTGCCGGGGACGGGCCGGGCGACGGCGCCCGGGATGCGGTCGGCGATCCTCCGGTAGAACGGCAGGTCGGCCGGGACGTCGAGCTCGCCCCACGCCACGGTGACCGGCACCCGGATCTCGCCGAGGGCGTGCCACACGTCGAGTCCCGCGTCGCCCGCGTCGTCGGGCGCGGCCCACGCGAGGATCCGCCGGTTCATGTCCGCGACGAGCTCGCGGGCCGCGCCGCCGACGCGGCCCTCCTGCTGCGCGGGCCCGTCGAGCCACAGGTGGAGCAGCAGCCGCACCTGCTCATCCCGGTCCTGCTCCGCCTCGGCCCGCTGCAGGGCGCCGACGACGCGCTCCGTGTCGGGGTCCAGCCGATACGGCGCGTCCTCGCCCTCGTCCGTCATGCCGCTGGCGCCGCCGCAGAGGTGCAGCACCGCGGTCACCCGCTCCGGTCGGGTCGCGGCGAGGTCGAGGGCGAGCGCACCCCCGTACGAGTTGCCGACGACGAGTGCGCGCTCGATCCCGGTCGCGTCGAGCACGGCGACGAGGTCGTCGAGGTGGGAGAAGGCGACCGACGGATCCCCGGGCGGCGTCTCGCCGAATCCGCGCCGGTCGTACGCGACGGTCTGGACGTCGTCCTGCTCGAGCAGCTCGAGCACGCCGTGCCACGCCCGCCGGTCGGCGACGTTCGCATGCAGGAACACCACGGCCGGGGCGCCCGGGCGGCCGCGCCGCTCGCCGGCGAGCACCACGTCGTCGGACCGCGGGACGGAGAACGCTTCGCTGGGCATGCCCGCAGGCTGTCACCCGCCGCCGACACCCGCCCGCCCCGCCGACCGGTGCCACGCCCTGCGGTCATCGGGCCCCCATGACCGCAGAAACCGGCGATCTCGGGGCCGGGAGGCAACACTCGCGCGCTTCAGGCACGGAATGTGCCCGCGGGCAGGGATTCAATGAGGGCATGAGTGCAGCACCGCAGCCGGTCCGGATCGACGTCGGGCCGTTGTCGATCGACGAGCTCGTCGCCGTCGCCCGATTCGGCGCTCCCGTGCGCCTCACCGACGCGGCGCTCGACGCCATGGCCGCGAGCCGGGCGGTGATCGAGGCGCTCGCCGAGGATCCGCTCCCCCACTACGGCGTCTCCACCGGCTTCGGCGCGCTCGCGACCACCCACATCCCGCGCGTGCGACGCGCCGAGCTGCAGCGCTCCGTCGTGCGCAGCCATGCCGCCGGCAGCGGCGACCCGGTCGAGCGGGAGGTGGTGCGCGCGCTGATGCTGCTGCGCCTCTCGACGCTCGCGACGGGCCGCACGGGGGTCCGGCCGCTCGTCGCGCACACCTACGCCGCGTTGCTGAACGCCGGGATCACGCCCGTCGTGCGCGAGTACGGCAGCCTCGGCTGCTCCGGCGACCTCGCCCCCCTCGCGCACTGCGCGCTCGCCGCGATGGGCGAGGGACCCGTCGTCGACGCCGACGGCACGACGCGGGCTGCGGCGGACGCCCTGCAGGCGGCGGGCATCGCGCCCCTCGTGCTCGCGGAGAAGGAGGGGCTCGCCCTCATCAACGGCACGGACGGCATGCTCGGCATGCTCGCCCTCGCGATCGCCGACCTCGACGCGCTGCTCCCCCAGGCCGACCTGGCCGCCGCGATGAGCATCGAGGGCCTCGCCGGCACCGACGACGTGTTCGCCGCCGACCTGCAGGCCCTCCGGCCGCATCCGGGTCAGGCCGCGTCCGCCGCGAACCTCCGTGCCGCGCTCGCCGGCTCGCCGCTCGTCGAGTCCCACCGGACGGGCGGGTTCACGCGGGTGCAGGACGCGTACTCGCTGCGCTGTGCACCCCAGGTGCACGGCGCGGTCCGCGACACCGTCGCCCACGCGCGGACCGTCGCCGACCGCGAGCTCGCCGCCGCCGTCGACAACCCGGTGGTGACGGCCGACGGCCGCGTCGAGTCGAACGGCAACTTCCACGGCGCCCCGGTCGGCTACGTGCTCGACTTCCTCGCGATCGCGGTCGCCGACCTCGCGAGCATCTCCGAGCGCCGCACGGACCGGTTCCTCGACAAGCACCGCAACGCGGGCCTGCATCCGTTCCTCGCCGACGACCCGGGCGTCGACTCCGGCCTGATGATCGCCCAGTACACCCAGGCCGCGATCGTCTCCGAGCTGAAGCGGCTCGCGGTGCCGGCCTCGGTCGACTCGATCCCCTCGTCGGCGATGCAGGAGGACCACGTGTCGATGGGCTGGAGTGCCGCCCGCAAGCTGCGCCGCGCCATCGACGGCGCTCGCCGCGTCGTGGCGATCGAGGTGATGACCGCCGCCCGCGCCATCGACCTGCGCGGCCCCGTACCGCCCGCCGACGTGACGGGTGCGGTCGTCGCCCGGCTCCGGGAGGCGGTGCCCGGGCCCGGTCCCGACCGGTTCCTCGCCCCCGACATCGAGGAGGCGGCGGCACTCGTCGCCTCCGGGGCCCTCCTGGACGCGGCTCGCGCGGCGGCCCCCACCCTCGTCTGATCCGGAGGCGCAGAATGACGGGCAGGAGGACGCGATGACGCTCACCCCGCCCACCGTCCGCGCGGCCCGCGGCACGACGCTCACCGCGCAGGGCTGGCCGCAGGAGGCGGCCCTGCGGATGCTGCAGAACAACCTCGATCCGGAGGTCGCCGAGCACCCAGAGGACCTCGTCGTGTACGGCGGCACCGGCAAGGCCGCCCGGGACTGGCCGAGCTACCACGCGCTCGTCCACACGCTCACGACGCTGCAGGGCGACGAGACGATGCTCGTGCAGTCCGGCCGCCCGGTCGGCGTGCTCCGGACGCACGAGTGGGCCCCGCGGGTGCTGATCGCGAACTCGAACCTCGTGCCCGACTGGGCGAACTGGACCGAATTCCGCCGCCTCGAGCACCTCGGCCTCACCATGTACGGCCAGATGACCGCCGGATCCTGGATCTACATCGGCACCCAGGGCATCCTGCAGGGCACCTACGAGACCTTCGCCGCCGTCGCCGCCAAGCGGTTCTCGGGCACGCTCGCCGGCACCATCACCCTCACCGCCGGGCTCGGCGGCATGGGGGGCGCGCAGCCGCTCGCGGTGACCATGAACGGCGGGGTCGCGATCGTCGTCGACGTCGATCCGTCGCGCATCGGCCGCCGCATCGAGCACGGCTACCTCGACCTCGAGGCGAGCGACGTCGACGACGCGCTCCGCCGCGCGATCGAGGCCCGCGACGCCGGGAGGGCGCTGTCGGTCGGCCTGCTCGGCAACGCCGCCGTCGTGGTCCCCGAGCTGCTGGCGAAGGGCGCCCCGATCGACATCGTGACCGATCAGACGAGCGCGCACGACCCGCTCGCCTACCTGCCCGTCGGCATCGACTTCGACGAATGGCAGGACGCCCGCAGCCGCGACCCCGAGGGCTTCGCGACGCGCGCCCGCGACTCGATGGCCCGGCACGTCGCCGCGATGGTCGGCTTCCAGCGCGCCGGCGCCGAGGTCTTCGACTACGGCAACAACCTGCGCACCGAGGCGAGGGCGGCGGGCTACGCCGACGCGTTCGCCTACCCGGGCTTCGTGCCCGCCTACATCCGTCCGCTCTTCGCCGAGGGCAAGGGCCCGTTCCGGTGGGCGGCCCTCTCCGGCGATCCCGCCGACATCGCGAAGACGGACCGCGCCGTGCTCGAGCTGTTCCCCGAGAACGAGTCGCTCGCCCGCTGGATCCGCCTCGCCGAGGAGCGCGTGCACGTCCAGGGCCTCCCGGCGCGGATCTGCTGGCTCGGGTACGGCGAGCGCGACCGGGCCGGGGTGCGGTTCAACGACATGGTCGCGTCCGGCGAGCTCGCCGCCCCGATCGTGATCGGCCGTGACCACCTCGACGCGGGGTCCGTCGCCTCGCCCTACCGTGAGACGGAGGCGATGAAGGACGGCTCCGACGCCATCGCGGACTGGCCGCTGCTCAACGCCCTCGTCAACACCGCGTCGGGCGCCACGTGGGTGTCGATCCACCACGGCGGCGGGGTCGGCATCGGCCGCTCGATCCACGCGGGGCAGGTGTCCGTGGCGGACGGCACGGATCTCGCGCGGGAGAAGCTCGAGCGGGTGCTCACGAACGATCCCGGCATGGGCGTGCTCCGTCACGTCGACGCGGGCTACGCCGAGGCGGATGCGGTCGCCGACCGGCTCGCGGTGCGCATCCCGATGCGCGAGGGCGACGGCGAGGCGTGAGCCGCATCGCGGCGCTGCTCGAGACGCTCGCCCCGATCGGGCGCAACGAGCACGGCGGCTACGACCGCCTCGCCTGGACGGATGCGGATGCGGCCATGCGGCGCTGGTTCCTCGACGAGGCGGCGTCGCTCGGCCTCGAGACCGAGGTGGACCGCAACGGCAACCTGTGGGCGCACCGGCGGCTGCGGCCCGGCGCCGGGCTCGTGCTCGGCTCCCATCTCGACAGCGTGCCGAACGGCGGCGCGCTCGACGGACCGCTGGGGATCGCGAGCGCCTTCGCGGCGATCCGGGCCCTCCAGGACGCGGGTGAGCCACCCGGCTCGAACGTCTCCGTGGTCGCGTTCGTCGACGAGGAGGGCGGCCGGTTCGGGCTCGCCTGCCTCGGCTCCCGCCTGATGACCGGCGCCGTCGACCCGGACCGGGCCCGAGCGCTCGCCGACCGCGAGGGTGTGCGCCTCGACGAGGCGATGCGGGCGGCCGGGCTGGATCCGGATCCGCTCGGTCCCGATCCGGCCCTGGTGGGCTCGGTCGGCGCCTACATCGAGCTGCACGTCGAGCAGGGCCACCTGCCGATCGACGGCTCGGGCGCCGCAGGGCTGGCCGCGGCCGACGCCCCGCTCGGGGTGCTCTCCGGGATCTGGCCGCACGGCCGGTGGCGGATCGACGTCGCCGGGCACGCCGACCACGCCGGCACCACGCCGATGGCGGATCGCGACGATCCGGTCGTCGGCGCCGCCGGCGTGGTGCTCGCCGCCCGGGACGCCGCCGTCGCGGAGGGCGCGCTGGCGACCGTCGGGCGCGTCGAGGTCGAGCCCGGCGCCGTGAACGGGATCGCGGCCCGCGCGTCGCTCTGGCTCGACGTCCGTGGCGCGGACGAGGGCCGGATCCGCCGGGTCGTCGCCCGCGTCGCGGCAGCGGCCGGGATCGAGCCGGTCGAGGAGAGCTGGACCGGCGCGATGCGGTTCGCTCGGTCCGAGACGCGGCGGCTGGCCGCGGTGGTCCGGGAGGTCACCGGGACCGACGCGCCGACCCTGCCCTCGGGCGCCGGTCACGACGCCGGTGTCCTGCAGGCCGCCGGCGTCCCCGCCGCGATGCTCGTCGTCCGGAACCCGACGGGCATCTCCCACGCGCCCGGCGAATCGGCGACCGCGTCCGACCTGGACCTCGGCGTCGCGGCGCTCGCGGTGCTGCTCCGGGGCGACCCCGTCGGCCGGGTCCTCGGGTGACCACCTACTGGCTCGAGCGCGCCGTCCTGCCGAGCGGCATCGCCGCCGCCGTGCGCGTGCGCGAGGACGGCGGCACGATCCAGGCCGTGCTCCCCGACGCGCCTGCCGGTGCGGACGACCTCCGCCTGCCCGGCCTGACGTTCCCGGGCTTCGCGAACGCCCACTCGCACGCGTTCCACCGCGCCCTCCGGGGCACGACCCACGCCGACGGCGGCTCCTTCTGGACCTGGCGCGACGCCATGTACGCCGTCGCGGAGCGCCTCACGCCCGACACCTACCGGGCGCTCGCGACCGCCGTCTTCGGCGAGATGGTGCTCGCCGGCTTCACCGTCGTCGGCGAGTTCCACTACCTCCACCGCGCTCGGGACGGCACCGCCTACCGGGAGGCCACGGCCATGGCGGACGCCGTGCTGGACTCCGCCGCCGCGGCCGGCATCCGGATCACCCTGCTCGACACCGTCTACCTGCACGGCGGGCTCGACGCCGAGGGGCGCCGCCTCCCGCTCGCCCGTCCCCAGCGTCGATTCGCGGATCCCGACGTCCGGACCTGGGCCGATCGCCATGCGCACCTCGCCCCTCGACCGCTCGCCCGCATCGGCATCGCCGTGCACTCGGTCCGCGCGGTCGACCCGACGGCGCTCGCCGAGCTGGCAGGGACGGTCCGCGACGAACCGGTGCACGCCCACGTCTCGGAGCAGCCCGCCGAGAACGCGCAGGTCGCCGCCGCGTACGGCCGCACTCCCCTCGGGGTGCTCGCCGACGCCGGGCTCATCACCGACCGCTTCACCGCGGTGCACGCCACCCACCTCACGGACGACGACATCCGGCTGCTCGGCGACTCCCGCGCGACCGCGTGCATCTGCCCGACGACCGAGGCGGACCTCGCCGACGGCATCGGTCCCGTCCGCCGCCTCGTGGACGCCGGCGCCCCGCTCGCGCTCGGCACGGACGAGCACGTGCGCATCGACCCGTTCGAGGAGCTGCAGCGCCTGGAGGCCGACCAGCGCCTCGCGTCCGGCGAGCGGGGCCGGCTCTCCCCCGCCGAGCTCCTGGCCGCGGCCACGCGCGGCGGCTACCGGTCCCTCGGGTGGCGCGGGGGCGTCATCGAGGAGGGTGCCCCCTGCGACCTCGTCGCCGTCGATCCGGCATCCACGCGCACCGCGGGCGGCCGGCTCGACCAGCTGCACCTCGCTGCGTCCGCCGCCGACGTGATCGACGTGGTCGTCGCCGGCGACCGCGTCGTCACCGCCGGCCGCCATCGGCTCGGCGACGTCGGGGGGCTGCTCGCCGCCGCGATCGCCGACGTCCGGAAGGACCGCTCGTGACCACCACCCTGATCGACGGCATCGGGCTGCTCGTCCGCAACGTGGACGGCGACGGCCTGCCCGACGAGCTGCCGACCGCCGCCGTCGTCGTCGAGGACGGCAGGATCGCCTGGATCGGCCGCACCGCGCACGCCCCGGCCGCCGACGCACGATTCGACGCCGGCGGCCGCTGCGTGATCCCCGGCTTCGTCGACAGCCACACCCACCTCCTCTTCGCGGGCGACCGCTCGGCCGAGTTCGAGGCGCGGATGGCGGGTCGCGCCTACTCGGCGGGCGGCATCCGCACGACCGTCGCGGCGACCCGCGCCGCGAGCGACGACGCGCTGCTCGCTCGCGCGACCGGACTGGTGGCCGAGGCCCGCCGGCAGGGCACGACCACGATCGAGATCAAGAGCGGCTACGGGCTCACCGTCGAGGACGAGGCCCGCGCGCTGCGCCTCGCCGCCGGCCTCACCGCCGAGACGACCCTGCTCGGCGCCCACGTCGTGCCGCCCGAGTACGCGGACGACCCGGACGCCTACGTCGACCTCGTCACCGGTCCGATGCTCGCAGCGTGCGCGCCCCACGCCCGCTGGATCGACGTGTTCTGCGATCGCGGCGCGTTCAGCGTCGAGCAGGCCGAGCGGATCCTCGTCGCAGGCCGGGACGCCGGTCTCGGCCTGCGCCTCCACGCCGCCCAGCTCGCGCCCTCCCCCGCCGTGCGGCTCGCCGTCACCCTCGGCGCCGCGAGCGTCGACCACTGCACGCATCTCGAGGAGGCGGACGTCGACGCGCTCGCCCAC
>DASYJR010000133.1:0-22931 GCA_035996305.1 Amnibacterium sp.
AGTCCGTAGCAGAGCGCCCCGCCGAACCCGTCGCCGGCACCGAGGCCGTTGACGACCTCGATCGCGAACGGCGCCACCTCGACGCGCTCGGACCCGGTCTTCGCCAGCACCCCACGCGGCCCCTGCTTGACGACGGCCAGCTCGACGCCCCGATCGAGCAGCGCGTCGGCCGCCCGGTCGGGATCGGTCTCGCCGACGGCGATCTCGCACTCCTCCCGGTTGCCGACCGCGACGGTGACGTGGTCGAGGGCGGCGCCGACGGCTCGCCGCGCATGGTCGGGACCGGCCCAGAACATCGGCCGGTAGTCGAGGTCGAGGATCGTCAGCGGGCTGCGCCCCCGCGCCTCCCAGGCGGTGTGGTGCGCGGTCCGGCTCGGCTCGTGGCTGAGCCCGGTGAGCGTCGACCAGTAGATGCGCGCCCGGCTGATCGCATCGAGGTCGAGCTCCGACGCGCTGATGGCGAGATCGGGAGCGATCGGGTCCCGGTAGAAGTACAGCGGGAAGTGGTCGGGCGGGAAGATCTCGCAGAAGGTGACCGGGGTGTGCAGCCGCTCCACCGCGGTGACGAAGCGGTCGTCCACGCCCAGGCGCACGAGCTCCTTGTGCACGAATCGGCCGAACGGGTCCGCGCCGGTGCGCGTGATGACCCCGGTGCGGAGCCCGTGACGAGCGCCCGCGATCGCGACGTTGGTCGCGCTGCCGCCCAGGTACTTCCCGAACGTGTCGACGTCCTCGAGTCCCACGCCCGTCTGGAGGGGGTAGATGTCGACGCCGACGCGCCCGATGGTGATCAGGTCGAATCGCGAGCTGCTGCTGTCGGTCATACGGCGATGTACTTCCGGTCGAGGGCGGTCCAGGGAGCGGGACGAGGTGCGCTGCTTCGGATGCAGCATCCCATTTGTCCTAACATATATGCAAGCCTACGTCGCCGCGGGGTGCGGTGCAAACTTTGTGCTGACATTCTTAATTGAGCAGGGCTACCCTGGCCGCGGAGGCCGCCGACCGAGGCCGGGCTCCGATGGAACCGGAGGAACGATGACGATCACGGCCCAAGCCCCGCAGCCGGTCGGAGCGGACGGCCCGCTCCCGCTCCGGGAAGCGGCGGACACCACCCCCACGGCCCTCTGGAACGACTCGGCCGACCCGGCCGAGCTCTCCCGGTCGATCGAGTTCGGCGCGGTCGGCGCGACGTGCAATCCCGTGATCGCCTACACCACCATCAAGGCACACCTGGCCGAGTGGACCCCGAGGATCACGGCGCTGGCGGCGCGCTTCCCCACGGCCGGCGAGTCGGAGCTGGGCTGGAAGGTCGTCGAGGAGCTGTCGATCGAAGCGGCGGCGCTGCTCGAGCCCGCCTTCGAGCAGTCGAACGGCGTGAACGGACGACTGTCGATCCAGACGGATCCGCGGCTGCATCGCGACGCGAAGGCGCTCGCCGACCAGGCCGTCGAGTTCTCCCAGCTCGCCCGGAACATCATCGTGAAGATCCCGGCGACGAGGACGGGCATCGAGGCCATCGAGGCCGCGACCTACCGCGGCGTCAGCATCAACGCCACGGTGTCCTTCACCGTCCCCCAGGCGATCGCCGTCGCCGAGGCGATCGAGCGGGGCTTCCGCCGACGGGAGGCGGAGGGACTCCCGACGGAGCACTTCGGGTCCGTCTGCACGATCATGGGCGGCCGGCTCGACGACTGGCTGAAGGCCTGGACGGCCCGGCACCGGATCCTGATCGACCCCGGTCACCTCGAATGGGCCGGAGTCGCCGCCTTGAAGAAGGCCTACTGGCTCTACCAGGAGCGGGGATACCGAGTCCGCATCCTGTCCGCGGCCTTCCGCAACGCCATGCAGTGGAGTGAGTTGATCGGTGGCGACCTCGTCGTCTCCCCGCCGTTCGACTGGCAGGCCCGCATCAACGAGAACCGCCTCCCGGTGCGTCCCCACGCCATCGACGAGCCGGTCGATCCGGAGATCATCGACACCCTCCTGGCCAAGGTCCCGGAGTTCGTCCGCGCCTACGACGAGGACGGCATGACCGTCGACGAGTTCGAGCGCTTCGGCGCAACTGTCCGCACGCTCCGGCAGTTCCTGGAGGCGGACGCGCAGCTCGACTCCCTCGTCCGGGACATCCTGCTGCCGGCCCCGTGAGCAAGCGCCTCCATCCGGCCGCTCCGATCGGAACAGTTCCCGAAGGTTTGTTAGGACATTCCGACCTGTTCGGGTAGCCTGGTCGCGTCGACGGACGCCCCAGGGACGCCGCACCCGATCCGAAGAACCGGCGCGCACCGCGCCATCACGAGGGAGACATCGATGTCTGATCCGTCCACACCCCGCCTCGGCGCTTCAGTCGCCCCGGTCCCCCGCAGCGGCTTCTTCGGACTGCTGACCGTCATCGCCACGCTGGGCGGCCTGCTCTTCGGGTACGACACGGGGGTCATCTCGGGCGCGCTGCTCTACCTGCACCAGTCCTCGCTGCACCTCACGGCGGCTGAGCAGGGCACGGTGGTCAGCGTGCTGCTCTTCCCCGGCGCCGCGTTCGGAGCGCTCGGCGGCGGCCCGGTCGCCGACCGGCTGGGTCGGCGCGCGGCCCTGTTCGTCTGCGCCGTGCTCTTCCTCGTCGGTGCGGCGGGCAGCGCCCTGGCCCCCACGTTCGCGTTCATGGTCGTCGCGCGCCTGCTGCTCGGCCTCGGTGTCGGCGCGGCGTCCGTGATCTGCCCCGTCTACCTCGCCGAGATGGCGCCCGCCGGCCGGCGCGGCCGGATGGTCACGATCAACGAGCTCATGATCGTCTCCGGTCAGCTGCTCGCGTTCGTGATCAACGCGATCCTGTCGGCGACCATCCACTCGGTCGAGGTGTGGCGCGTCATGCTCGGCGTCGCCGCGGTCCCGGCCGTCGCGCTGCTGGTCGGCCTCTTCCTGCTTCCCGAGTCCCCCCGGTGGCACGCGGTCCGCGGTGACGTCGGCAAGGCGAGGGCGGTGCTGTCGCTCGGACGTCCGCAGGCCGAGGTCGAGGAGGAGCTGGCCGAGATCTCGCGCACCGCGGAGATCGCGAGCCGCGAGAAGGGCCACACGATCCGCGATCTCATCGACAACGCGTGGATGCGACGGCTCCTGTTCATCGGCATGGGGCTCGCCGCCGTGCAGCAGGCCACCGGCATCAACACCGTGAACTACTACGCGCCGACCATCCTCGAGAGCGCAGGCCTGGGCACCAACGCGGCACTCGTCGACACCATCGCCGTCGGCGTGACGAGCGTCACGATGACCCTGCTCGGCATCTGGCTGCTCGGCTTCGTCGGCCGCAAGAAGATGATGGTGATCGGGTTCACCGGGGTCGCCTCGTCGCAGGCGGTGCTGGCGCTGGCGTTCCTGCTGCCCCAGTCCGGATTCCGGATCGTGCTCATCCTCGCCGCCATGCTGCTCTTCGTCGCGTTCGTGCAGTGCTTCATCGGCACCGGCGTCTGGCTGCTGCTGTCGGAGATCTTCCCGCTCGCCATCCGCGGCTTCGCGATGGGCGTGTCGGTGTTCGTGCTGTGGCTCGTCAACGCGCTGATCTCGTTCCTGTTCCCGATCGTCAACGGAGCGCTCGGATCCACGGGCACGTTCACGATCTTCGTGCTGATCAACCTCGTGTCGATCTGGTTCGTCTCCAAGGCGGTGCCCGAGACGAACAAGCGCACCCTCGAGTCCCTCGAGGCGGAGTTCCGGGGCGTCGCGACGGCCGCCATCACGACGGCCTACCGCTGACGCCGCTCGCGACGACGGTCGGTGCGGGGCCCCGACGGCCCCGCGGTGACCGGAGTGCAGCGGTCCTGCGTCACTCGGGCGGCGCGAGCCGGAGCCCGACGCCACCCCCGCTGCGAACGGCGAGTCCGTAGAGCAGGGGCAGGACGACGCTCGAGGCGATCACCGCCGCGGTCGCGACGAGACCGACGACCGCCGCGACAAGGAGCCCGGTGCCCGGGCCGAGGATCGAGCCGAGGAGTGCCCCCGAGCCCGAGAACGCCGACTCGACGGCGCTCTGCACGCCGGGCACGACGAGCTGCCAGGCGAGGAAGACCACGAGGAACATCGCGACACCGGCGAATGCGCCGACGAGCAGGCCGACGGCGAAGCTCGACCGGGCGCTCACGAAGCGGAGCGAGAGAGCGACGCCTCCGCTGCTCGGCAGGCCGGTCACCGTTCGGCCGGACCCGCCGAACGCCGGTCGGCGACCCGGATGGCCCGCCCCACGGCCAGTGCTGCGGCGGCGGCGGCCGCGAGCCAGGTGGCGGTGAGGAGCGGAACGAGCACGGACGGGCCGAGGGCGAACAGGTGATCCATACCCGTATTGCTATCGCAGTGACGCTGAGACGACGGAAAGACCGCGTCTGCGGGCACCCACCACCTGCGCCGCTGCGGCCGTTCGCCTGCACGGAACCTGACCGGTGCCGGCGGTTATCGCGACATGCGCGGTCAATCAGACGCGTCTCAGTGCATCGTCCCGAGCCTGTTCGCATGCCCCTTCCACGCTTCGAGCCCGTGGCGTTCACGGTTCGGCGGTGACGGCGGGCGCCGAGGCCCCGCGCCTCACCCCGTCGGGGGACCGGACGGCGAACAGGCCGCGCCGGCTCCCCACCTGGGCCTGGGCCGCAGCGCTCGTCGGGGTGGCGGTGCTGGCGGTGATCGTGCGCGTGCAGCTGCTCGTGCAGGCCGGCGGCCTCGACGGCTCGGACGGCTACGACGACGGCGTGTACTACGCGGCGGCGGACGCACTCGTGCACGGCCGCCTGCCCTACCGCGACTTCCTGCTGCTGCAGCCGCCGGGCACGATCCTCGCGCTGACTCCGTTCGCCTGGTTCGGGTCGCTGACCCACGATCCGTACGGCGTCGTCGCCGCCCGCCTCTGCTTCATCGGCATCGGCGCGGTGAACGCGGTGCTCGCCATGCGCATCGCGCGCCGATTCGGGCTCGTCGCAGCCGCCATCGCCGGGATCGGGTACGCCGTCTTCTTCCCCGCGGCCTACAGCGAGCGCAGCACCCTCCTCGAGCCCCTCGGCACCTGCGGACTGCTGCTCGCCGTGCTGCTCGCCGACCGCGCGGCCCGGTGGCCGCGGGCCGGGATGCTGCTGGCCGGAGCCGCCGCGGGCGTCGCGGTCGGGATGCGCATCTGGTACGTGGTCCCGGTCGCGCTGATCGCAGCGGTGCACTGGCGCTCGTTCGCCCGATTCGCCATCGGCGCCGCGGTCGCGGCGGCCGCGATCTACCTCCCGTTCCTCGTCGCGAGTCCCGCCGCCCTCGTGCGCGAGGTCGTGCTCGACCAGATGGGTCGCCCGCGGGCGACGACCCCCTCGCTGCTCCAGCGCGTGTGGACCACGCTCGGCGCCATCAATCTGCATCTCCCCCATCCGTGGTCCGCCCTGTTCAGCGTGAACAAGGTCGGGCTGGTGCTCCTGATCGGACTGCTCGTGTGCTGCGCCTTCGCGGTCACCGTGCGGGGCGCCCGCCTCTTTCCGCTGGCCGCGGTCGCGGCGCTGGTCGTGCTGCTGGCCAGCCCGTCGTACTTCCTGCACTACGGCGCGCTCGCCGCACCGTGGATCGTCCTCACGGTCGCCGTCGGCGCGGCCAAGGGACTCTCCCTGCTGCGGTCGCTGCGACTCCGAGGGGTGATCGCCGCCCTCCTGCTCGTCGCCGTCGTCGCGCTGAACATCCGGTTGGTCGACATCGCGCGATCCAGCTCGCCGATCCCGACCGCGGCGCTTCGTCCCGCGGCGGTGCGGGTGCAGGGCTGCGTGATGGCGGACGACCCGCAGATCCTCGCCGCGCTCGACGTGCTCTCCCACGACCTGGAGCACGGCTGCCCGCTCTGGCCCGACGTCACGGGCTACACCTACGACCGCGACAGCGTGAAGGTCGCCGGCGTCCTGCTCCCCAGGGCGAAGAACGGCGTGTGGCAGGCCGACGTCACCCACTACCTGCTCTCCGGCGACGCCGTGATCGTGCATCGCGCCGCCACGGGCCTCGACGCCGCGTCCAACCGCCTGATCCGGTCCGGCCGCGTGCTCGCCCGCGCCGGCAACTGGACCCTCCATGCCGTCCACCGCTGACGGCCCCGACCGAAAGGCTCCCCCGGTGACCGATCCGACGCTGCGCGCACTCGTCTGCGTGCCCACGTACAACGAGGCCGAGTCCCTGCCGCGCCTGCTGCAGGGGCTGGCAGCGTCCGCCCCAGACGTCGACGTGCTCGTGATCGACGACGGCAGCCCCGACGGCACCGGTGCCATCGCGGACGGGTTCGCCGAGCGGGACCAGCGGATCCATGTGCTGCACCGCACCGGCAAGAGCGGCCTCGGCGCCGCCTACCTCGCGGGGTTCGCCTGGGGACTCGAACGCGGCTACGACGCCGTCGTGGAGATGGATGCCGACGGATCCCACCGAGCGGAGGACCTGCCCCGCCTGCTCGGCGCGCTCCTGGACGCCGATGTCGTGCTCGGCACCAGGTGGATGCCGGGCGGTCGCACCGTGAACTGGCCGCTGCGCCGCCGCCTGCTGTCGCGGGCCGGCAACGTGTACGCCCGGTGCATGCTTCGCGTCCCGATGCGGGACATCACGGGCGGCTTCCGCGCCTACCGGGCGACCGCGCTCCACGCCGTCGAGCTCGGCGCGATCCGGAGCGAGGGGTACTGCTTCCAGGTCGAGCTCGCGCTGCGGGCCGCGGATGCCGGCCTGCGGATCCGCGAGGTGCCGATCACGTTCGTCGAGCGCGAGCAGGGTGACAGCAAGATGAGCGGCGCCATCGTGCTGGAGGCGATGCGGCGCGTGACGGTGTGGGGCGCGCAGCGCGCAGGCCGCAGCGTGCTCTCCCGTCTCCCCGGCCGTGCGGCGGGGCTCGGCGAGCGGCCCGGCTCGGCGCTCCCCTGAGGCCGGCCGCTCAGCGAAGGGCGCCCGCGAGCCGGGCGACGTCCGGCAGCGACATGTCGGGCAGGTAGGCGCGAGCGATCGCGATGCCGATGCCGGGCAGTGCGATGGAGTCCGGGTAGGCGAGCATCACGGGGCGCAGCTCCGGCTGGAACTTCTCCTTGAACGCGGCCAGGGACCGGAATCCGTAGGCCGGCTCCAGGATCCTGGCCAGCGCGCTGAGCGCGCCCGGCAGCTCACCCTCGCCGGACACGGCGAGCGGCGCCACGGACAGGCTGAGGAACTCGACGCCCTCGTCCCGCACCTGCAGCGCCATCGACGCGATGAGGAACTCCATCACGCCGTTCATGCCGTCGGTACGCCGCCGCATGAAGTCGAGGGTCCAGCCGACGACCACGCCCTCCCGGTAGGTGGGCAGCCAGCTCGTCACCCCCTCCACGCGATCGTCCGGGCCGACGGCCAGCAGGAGCCGCACCTCCGGATCCTTCAGCTCGTCGATCCCGCCGAGGGTGAACTCGAGCTCGGGGAGGCGGCGGTCCGCGACCCACTCCTCGGAGATGGCGGTGATCTGCGACCGCAGGCCGTGGGAGCACCGCTCCCAGTCCGTCCGGACGGCGACGACGCCGGCGCGCTCCGCACGATTGATGGAGGAGCGCACGTCCTGCCACCGCTTGCCCTTCAGCGAGAAGGCACGGGGGTCGATCACGGTGTCCTCGCCGATCACCATCGACGGCCACGGCCGACCTCCCCCGAGCGCCTCCGCGAACGCGGGTCGCACGGCGTAGAAGACGGGGGTGAGCCCGGCGTCGTCGCACGAGACGGCGAACTCCCCCGCTGCCGCGACGCGGCCGTCCTCGGGGCCGACCGGCTCCCCCACCGTGATCGCGACGCCGTTCACCTCGCGGAAGGCGACCGCGTGATCGCCTTCGGGGGCGAACCAGAGACGGTTGCCCCGCCAGAGCGCCATGTGCCCCAGGGACCCGGCGGAGCCGCGGCGGAGGATCGACCTGAGCCGGTCGAGCTCGCCGGGGGCCCGCGCCGACCGTCGGGAGAGCGACGCGACGACGAGCGCCACGAGCAGCACGAGCCAGGCGACTGGGCCGGTCAAGTCGAAGATCTGCTCCGCCGCGGTGGACTGGGGCACGAAATCGAGGCGACGGAACCGCAGGAAGCCGACCGGCACGTACCGCTCCGGCAGGTCGCCGAGCAGATCGGGCAGGCCGATGTGCGGGGTGAACTGCTGCCTCAGCAGGAGACCGACCCCGACGTACACCACCGCGGTGGCCACGGCGCCGCCGACGACGGCGACGACGAATCCGATCGTCGCCCGGCGCGAGGGGAGCACATCGAAATGGCGGAGCATCATGAGCACGGCGACGGCGACGCCCACCGGCACCCCGACGGCGAGCAGCGTCTGCAGGTTCGGGCCCGCTGCGCCGTTGCTCGCGGGCAGCTCGTCGGGGTCGAGGAACGCCGGCAGGAACCCGTAGTAGATGGCGGCGAGCAGTGCCAGCAGCAGGTTGACGCCGACGGCGACGAGCGCGGCGATCCGCCTGCCCCGCCACATCGCGAGCGAGGCCATCAGCAGGACCACCAGCGGCAGCACGGTGAGCAGCACCGCGCCGGGTCCGTTCAGCCGGGCGAACGCGATGTCGCGCACGCATGAGGCCGGTGGATGCGCCAACCGGCACACGGCGGGGAAGCTGCCGAGGGGTGGCAGCGTGTCACGGAAGAGGAGGCCGAGCGGCCTGAGCAGTCCGTATCCGCGGGGCACGGCGAGGGCGACGACCGGACCGAGGGCGCTGACGGCGACGAGGGACGCCATGAGGCTCCGCGCCTCGTGATGCGAGCTGCGCGGCCACGCGAGCGTCGGTCGCCGGCGAGCGAGCAGCAGACCGAGACCGAGGCCGGCGAAGGCGGCGAGCAACCGGTAGAGGTCGCCGGGTTGGCCGGAGTAGAGCAGCACCACGACGGCGCCCGACAGCCCGAGCAGCCGGATACGGCGCCGCCAGAGGGGACCGCAGGCCGCGCTCGCGGTGAGCAGCGCGCCGAGCACCGGCGTGAGCGGGCCGGCTGCCGGCGCCCCGTCCTCCGGCGTGGTCCAGAGCGCGTGCGTCATCACGCCCAAGGACTGCAGCGCGACGCCGGCCGCCACGCCGATGAACGACGTGAGCACGTAGGCGAGCACGGTCCGCGCGGTGCCCAGGACCCGCTCGACCGGCACGAGCACGACGAGCACCGCGACGACACCGAGGATCAGCCCGGCGAGGTTCCGGGGCACGAAGACCCCGGACCACAGGGCGACGAGCGTCAGCGGCTCGTGCCCCGCCGTGGCCGGCGGGACCTGGGCCAGGAGCGGCACGCGCACCAGGGACCCGTCGGCGATCCCGACCACGACGAGCAGCACGGCGAGCGCGAACGAGGCCGGGCTCCGCCGTGCGATCCGGAGGAGGCGGCGGAGGGCCGCGGATCGCACGCGGCGCGCGGGGAGGGCGGGCGCGGTCACCGGATCCCCCACCAGGACAGCAGCCTGGGGACTCCCCAGACGAGTCCGGCGGCGCCGGTGTTCCAGTTGTGGGCGACGCCCGGGAGCACGGCCGACTCGGTGCGCATGCCGGCGGCGCGCGACGCCGCGGCGAGGCGAGGCATCGCCTTGGCGTACCGGGTGTCGTTCGCGCCGTCGCAGTAGAGGGCGAGGGTGTGGAGGTACGGCGCCTTCTTCCGCATGATCGTGAGGGGCTGGGCGGCCTTCCACGCCGCCTTGCTGCCGTGGAAGGCCTCGCGGAGCGTGCGCGCCAACGTGCCGTTGTAGGGCCCGATCTCCGGGGAGATCGACAGGTAGGACCCGAACAGCGCTGGGAAGCCGGAGCCGAACTGGACGGCGCAGGTCGCACCCTGGGAGAAGCCGGCCACGGTCCACTCGTTCCGGTTCGACGAGACCGGCAGGTGCCGCAGCACCCAGTCGCGTACGTCCTGGAGCACGTACTGCTGCACGTTCCCCCGGGGGGAGTCCACGCACATCGGGTTCACGTTGTAGGAGCCCAGCTGGTCGGGCACGACGACCACCGGCGCGAGCCCGCGATGTGCGCGCGCGATGCCGTCGAGCGTCGCCTGCAGGTTCCCGGCGAGGAACACGTCGGAGGGCCCTCCCGGCTGCCCCGCGAACGCGATCATCACCGGGAGCGCCGGCGGATGCGCGACACGGGCGGCGGGGGGCAGGTAGATCCAGGCGGGACGACCGCGCCAGTGCGACCGGGTCCCCGGGATCCGGACCGTGCCGACGGTGCCGGTGGACGGCATCGAGGCGGGCGGAAGCCAGTTGCTCAGCGCGGTGCCCGTGGGCTTGCGGGGGGCGAGAGGGAGCGCGGAGACCCCGGTCATCCCGAAGACGTCGCCGAGCTTCGGGTAATAGGCGACGTCGCGGTTGATCATCAGGCCGCCGGCGATGAGCGCGAGCGGGATCATGAGCACCGCCACCACCTTGCGCCACCACCGCGTGCGCACGAGATTGACGATCGCGAGCCCGACACCGGCGCCGGCGCCGGCGGCGGCGCCACGGATGACGAGGGACGCCGGCGCGCCGAACACGTCGTTGACGTCGACGACGATCACGACGACGAGGGAAGCGGCCAGCGCGCCGACCCCGGCGGCCAGGAGCGCGACGGGCCACCAGACCCGACGCCGCGCCCGGACGCCGGGCAGCGGGATCAGCAGCACGAGGGCCAGCACACCGGCGATCGCATAGACGGGCACGAGCACCCTCGTGGCCTCGATCGGCAGGGTGAGCAGCCATCCCGGCGCCGTCACCTGAGCGCCCCGAATGCCGAGCCGAGCGGCGAGGACAGCATCAGCGACCACCTCCGACCCGCCATCCTCACTGCCGCTCGCTGAGGTGGCGCGAAGGATCGCGGGGGTCCAGCAGCCGGGGAGCCGTCCCGCTCCCGGCGCTCGGGAATCCGCGGCTCGAAGGCGCCGTGCCGCCGACTCGAAGCCGGCATCCGGGTCGGCGCGCGACGATCCGGGCGACGCAAGAGGGAGGACGCCATGCCCGACGAACCCGGGAACCAGAC
Source organism: Amnibacterium sp. (assembly GCA_035996305.1). GTDB lineage: Bacteria > Actinomycetota > Actinomycetes > Actinomycetales > Microbacteriaceae > Amnibacterium. The sequence continues at coordinate 10,965 of DASYJR010000133.1, forward strand.
CCCGAACACCCCCGACGTGAGCGAGACCGAGCTGCGCGCGCGCAAGGTCGACGAGCTGCGGCAGGAGGCCCGCGACGCCGGTGTCTCCGGCGCCTCCTCGATGAAGAAGGAGGAGTTGGTCCACGCGGTCGCCGACACGCGCTCGGGCGGGAGCGGCCGCGACGAGGACGACGCCTCCCGCGGGGCGGGGCCGGACGGCGGCCACCTCCGCACAGGGCCGGACACGTCCAAGTCGCTGAAGTACTCGCAGGAGGTGACGTCGACCGAGGAGGAGCCCGAGCGCCCGGGCCGCAGCCTCGTCACGACCCACCATGACGTGATCCGCGAGTGGGCCGAAGCGCGTGGTGGGACCCCGGCGACCGTGCCGGGCACGGAGCACGGTGACCATCTCGGCGTGCTGCGCCTCGACTTCGGCGCCGACGACGACGGCCTCCGCCACGTCTCCTGGGACGAGTGGTTCACGACCTTCGACGACCGCCGGCTCAACTTCATCTACCAGGAGGAGCGCTCCGACGGCCGCACCTCGACGTTCTTCCGGCTGGAGAGCCCGGACCGCGAGGACGGCTGACCGCGGAGGAGCAGGCTCGCGGGCGGCGCCCGGACCGGCACGCCTCGCGGGCGCCCACCTCCTCGTGGCGCGGGGCGACGACGGACGCCAAGGTGGAGTCCGTGATCGAGCGGTTCGAGCGGGACGCCTGGGAGCAGCACTGGCGGGACGCGCTGCGCGAGCGGCCCGCGAGCGCCCAGGAAGCGAACCCCTACCTGGCGGACGAGACGGCCGCGCTGGCCCCCGGGACGGCGCTCGACGCCGGCTGCGGCACGGGCGCCGACGCCGTCCGGCTGGCCGAGCGCGGTTGGACGGTCACCGGCGTCGACGTCGCGCCGAGCGCGCTGGCCGCCGCCGCGGCGCGCGCCGCGCGGGCCGGCACCTCGGTGAGCTGGATCGAAGCGGACCTCACGACCTGGGCGCCGGAGGCCCCGTTCGACCTCGTGATCACCTGTTACGCCCACGCCTCGATCCCGCAGCTCGACCTGTATCGGCGGATCGGGACCTGGGTGGCGCCGGGAGGCACGCTCCTGATCGTCGGGCACAGCACGCACCCGGCCGCGTCCCGCCACGGCCACGAGGCGCCGGACGGGTCCAGGGTCACGGTCCCCGAGATCACGGGCCTGTTCACCGGGACGGGATGGCGCATCCGCACCGCCAGGGAGGGCTCGGCGATCGTCCCTGACCACCCGGTGCGGCACCACGACGTGATCGTGCGCGCGGAGCGACCGGCGCTAGCGTGAACTGCGCCGGGCGGGGATCGCGCGCGCTGCCGTACCGACCCGAGGAGCACGCATGGTCGACTTCCCCCCGCTCGAAGAGCTGCTCGCCGACGAGGAGGAGCTGCAGTTCTCGACCTTCACCCTCGACGACGCCTGGGCCCTCGGCTCCCTGCTGCGGCGCACCGCCGTGGAGCGCGGACTCGGCGTCGCGATGGACGTGCGCCGCGGTGCGCAACAGGTGTTCCACGCGGCGCTGCCGGGATCGTCCGCGGACAACGACGACTGGATCCGCCGCAAGACCCGCGTCGTGGAGCGGTTCGGCCACAGCTCGCTCGCGGTCGGGCAGCAGTGGCGCGAGCGCGGCACGACGTTCGAGGCGGGGGCGAACCTCGATCCGTCCCGGTACGCCGCGGCGGGCGGAAGCTTCCCGGTCATCGTGCGCTCGGTGGGGCCGGTCGGCACCGTCACGGTGTCCGGGCTGCCGCAGCTCGAGGACCACCGCCTCGTGGTGGGTGTGATCCGCGCCCACCTCGCGCAGGCCGCGGGTGCACGCTGAGGCTCCCACCCGGCCCCGCGCCGCTCCCCGAGCGCACGCTTTCCACGTTCTGCCCTCATGCCGGCCCGTTGAGGGCAGAACGTGGCACGTGTGCGGTTCGGTGGGTCAGCCGCGCTCGCTCGAGAAGGCCGCGTCGAAGGCGGTCGCCGACGGCGTGAGCGCGTTGGCGCGCACGAACTCGAGCGCCTGCGGAGCGCCGACGAGCCGGTCCATGCCGGCGTCCTCCCACTCGACCGAGAGCGGGCCGTCGTAGCCGATCGCGTTCAGGGCGCGGAAGCACTGCTGCCACGGCACGTCACCGAGCCCGACCGAGACGAAGTCCCAGCCGCGCCGCGGATCCGCCCACGGCAGGTGCGACGAGAGCCGCCCGTTGCGGCCGTTGCCGGTCTGCACCTTCGAGTCCTTGCAGTGCACGTGGTAGATGCGGTCCGCGAAGTCGAGGATGAACCCGACCGGGTCGAGCTGCTGCCACACCATGTGGCTCGGGTCCCAGTTCAGCCCGAAGGCCGGCCGGTTGCCGATCGCGTCGAGCATCCGCTTCGCCGTCCAGTAGTCGTACGCGATCTCGCTCGGGTGCACCTCGAACGCGAACCGCACGCCGAGCTCGTCGAACACGTCCAGGATCGGGTCGAACCGGTCGGCGAAGTCCCGGAACCCGGCCTCGACCATCTCGTCCGGCACCGGCGGGAACATGGCGACCGTCTTCCAGATCGACGAGCCGGTGAAGCCGGTGACGGTCTTCACCCCGAGGGCCTTCGCCATGCGGGCGGTGTCCTTCAGCTCCTCCGCAGCGCGCTGCCGCACGCCCTCGGGCTCGCCGTCGCCCCAGACCCGGTCGGGCACGATGCCGCGGTGGCGCGCGTCGATGGGGTCGTCGCAGACGGCCTGGCCGACGAGGTGGTTCGAGATCGTCCAGACCCGGAGGCCGTTCTTCTCGAGGATCGCCTTTCGGCCGGCGACGTAGTCCGCGTCGGCGTGCCGGCTGACGTCGAGGTGGTCGCCCCACGAGGCGATCTCGAGGCCGTCGTAGCCCCACTCCCCCGCGAGTCGAGCCACCTCCTCGAACGGCAGGTCGGCCCACTGGCCGGTGAAGAGGGTGACGGGGCGGGTCATGATGTCTCCTTCGCGAGCAGGGTGCGGATCAGGGCGTGCTGGCGGCGCAGCTGGTCTGCCGCGCGGCCGGTGCCGTAGTCACCTTCGTACTCGCTGCTGAGGAATCCACTCGACGTCCGACCTCGACGGATGACGACGGACGGGGGCGCGGGATGCGTTCCCCCTCGGCCGCGCGGCGCCCAGGGGCCGAGCACAGCATCCCAGGTCGTGCCGGACCGCGCTTGCCGACGAGGGGTGGCACGCACGGGTGAACGTCCCCGCCGCCCCGGGGGCACATCGTCCGAACCGTCGGACCGATGCGGGAGAGTGGACGGATGCCGAAGGCTGCCCGATGACCCGCCGCGGCTGGGTGCTGTTCCTCGCCCTCGGGCTGATCTGGGGCGTCCCGTACCTCTTCATCCGCATCGCGGTCACCGAGCTCGACCCGGTCGTGGTCGCCTTCGCCCGCACCACGATCGCGGCGCTCCTGCTGCTGCCCCTCGCGATCCGCGCACGGGCGCTGCGGCCGCTGCTGGCGCACTGGAAGGCTCTGCTGATCTACACAGGGGTGGAGATCGTGGGCCCGTGGGTGCTTCTCGGCCACGCGGAGACGACCCTCAACAGCTCCACGACGGGCCTGCTGATCGCCACCGTGCCGATCGTCACGGCCGTGCTGGTCACGGCGCTCGGGCAGGACCGCCTCACCCCGCGGCGCGTGATCGGCCTGGTCCTGGGGTTCTGCGGTGTCGGTCTGCTGGTCGGGCTCGACTTCCAGCCGCACGACGGCGTCGCGGTGCTCGAGGTCCTCGCGGTCGTGATCGGCTACGCGATCGGGCCGATCGTCATCACCCGGTACCTCGCCGACCTTCCGTCCATCGGCGTGGTCACCGGGTCGCTCATCGTCGCGACCGTCGCCTACGCCCCGTTCGTGCTTCCGCGCCTCCCGTCCGCCCCGTCCCCCGGAGTGATCGCGTCAGTTCTCGTGCTCGCGGTCCTCTGCACCGCGACCGCGTTCCTCGTGATGTTCGCGCTCATCGCGGAGGCGGGACCGGCGCGGATGAGCCTCATCACGTATGTGAACCCGGTCGTCGCGGTGTCCCTCGGCGCGCTCGTGCTGCACGAGCCGATCACGATCGGCCTGGCGGCCGGCTTCCCGTTCATCGTCGCCGGGTCGGTGCTGGGCACCTGGCGCAGCGGACGTGCGGCCGCGGTGGCCGACGTCGCCCCGCTCGCCCCGGCCGACGGCGCGTCGCCGGGCGCCCGCTGACACGCGGGGGCCCGGCCCTGACCGGATCCTCACCGCCGGTCCCCCGGCGCCCCCCAGGTTCTCGGCGAAGCATCGCGCAGGTCGCGGGGAGGAACAACGATGCAGGCGATGGTCTATCGAGGTCCCTACAAGATCCGGGTGGAGGAGAAGGACATCCCTCGGATCGAGCATCCGAACGACGCGATCGTGCGGGTCGTGCTCGCGGCGATCTGCGGATCCGACCTGCACCTGTACCACGGGATGATGCCGGACACCCGCATCGGGACGACGTTCGGGCACGAGTTCATCGGCGTGGTCGAGGAGGTCGGCTCCTCCGTGCAGCGCCTCAAGCGCGGCGACCGGGTGATGGTGCCGTTCAACGTGTACTGCGGCTCCTGCTACTTCTGCGCGCGCGGCCTCTACTCGAACTGCCACAACGTGAACCCGAACGCCACCGCGGTCGGCGGCATCTACGGGTACTCGCACACCACCGGCGGCTACGACGGCGCCCAGGCGGAGTTCGTGCGGGTGCCGTTCGCGGACGTCGGGCCGCAGGTCATCCCGGACTGGATGGCCGACGAGGACGCCGTGCTGCTGACCGACGCGCTCGCGACGGGCTACTTCGCGGCGCAGCTCGGCGACATCGTCGAGGGCGACACGGTCGTCGTGTTCGGCGCGGGTCCGGTCGGCCTCTACGCCGCGCGGTCGGCGTGGCTGATGGGCGCGGGGCGCGTGATCGTCATCGACCACCTCGAGTACCGGCTGGCGAAGGCGCGCGAGTTCGCGTACGCGGAGACCGTGAACTTCGCCGAGCTCGACGACGTCGTGCTCGAGATGAAGCGGCAGACCGACTACCTCGGCGCCGACGTCGTGATCGACGCAGCGGGCGCGGAGGCGGACGGCAGCCTGCTCCAGCAGGTGACGAGCGCGAAGCTGAAGCTGCAGGGAGGCTCGCCCACCGCCCTGAACTGGGCGATCGACTCGGTGCGGAAGGGCGGCACCGTCTCGGTCGCCGGCGCCTACGGCCCCGTGTTCAGCGCGGTGAAGTTCGGTGACGCCATGAACAAGGGCCTCACGCTGCGGATGAACCAGACCCCGGTGAAACGGCAGTGGCCGCGCCTCTTCGAGCACATCCAGCAGGGCTACTTCAGACCGAGCGACATCGTGACGCATCGCATCCCGCTCGAGCACATCGCGGACGGCTACCACCTGTTCTCGGCGAAGCTCGACGACTGCATCAAGGTGCTCGTCCGACCGGGCGCCTGAGGAGGATCGGATGACCGACGTGAACCGGCCCTACGTGGCCGACAAGCCTGCGCTCCTACCCACGGGCGAGGAGCTGCGCGCGCGCATCCCCGGCTGGGGTGCGGACCTCGACCGAAAGGACCGGCCCTCCTATCCCAGGGAGCGCTTCGATCCGGGGGCGACGGGCGCGCACTGGGAGTTCCCGGAGCGGCAGGAGGAGACCTACCCACGGGAACGGTCGATCGAGCACGGCATCCTGCCGCCGGTGTTCGGCACGGTGGCGCCCCTGCACGGCCTCTCCGGGCTGCTCCGCAGCACGGCGTACAAGCGGTACAGCGAGGCGCGACTGGCCCACTGGCTGCTCCTGATCGCCGGTGACCGCGTCGAGGCGGCGGGCGCGCACCTGCGTTCGACCATGTCCCTGCATCCCGACGACCCGGTGACGGAGACGGGGGTCCGCACGGAGCGCGTCGACATCGAGCGCGCCGCGATCCGCTCCCGTCGCGCCGACACCAGCCATCGCTGGATCGATCCGCTGCTCGTCGCCGGGCCGTGGGTGATCACCGGCTGGATCGGCTACCGCATCGTGCGCTCGCTGCTCGGCCGCCGCTGAGGCCCCGCGTCGACGGGCCGGTGCGGCGCACCGCTCGGAGGCCTACCCTGTCGCTCCAGAAGGCGCGGCGACGTTCGCGGAGGTGCAGAGTGGTCCCGGTCCGTGTGCTCGGTCTCGTGGTCGACGCCCGGATGCAGCCGGTCGTGCTGCTGACGCCGCTCGACGGCGACGAACGGCCACGCACCCTCGTGCCGATCTGGGTCGGTGGCCAGGAGGCGGCGTCCATCTCCATCGCCGTGAACGGGCAGGACGCGCCCCGGCCGCTCTCGCACGACCTCATGCAGCGCCTGCTCCACGCCGTCGGCGCCACCCTCGACCGCGTCGATGTGACCAGGATCGAGGAGGGCACCTTCTACGCGGAGCTCAGCCTCACCACGGCGAACGGGCACCTGCGGATCGACTGCCGCCCCTCCGACGGCATCGCGCTCGCCTGCCGGGTCGGCGCACCGCTCTTCGTCGCCGAGGCGGTCATCGCCGACGCCGGCGTGCTCGAGGACGACGGGGACGCGGCCGAGCCCGAGGAGGAGGCCGAGGAGAAGGTGGCCGAGTTCCGCCGCTTCCTGGAGGACGTCGATCCGGACGACTTCCAGGGCTGATCCGGCGCGGGGAGGCGAACCGCCCGGCCGCTCGACGGCCGACCCTCCCCGATGCCGCCGGTGTCCGGCCCGTTCTGTACTGTCCCGGGGTGACCGAGCGCAGGACGGCGGAGGTGGCGGGGCGGCGCGCCTGGCGGCTCTCGCTGGCCGGCACCCTCGTCTCCGCGCTCGGCAGCGGCCTCACCCTGCCGTTCCTGATCGTGTACCTGCACAGCATCCGGCACGTGTCCCTGCCCATCGCCGGCGTGGTCGTCGCGATCTCCGCCGTGGTCGGGATGGCCACGACTGCTGCGGCAGGTCCGCTCGGCGACCGGATCGGCCTCGGCCGGGTGCTCGTCCTCGGACTCGCGACCGAGGCGCTCGGCACGGCTTTGCTCGCCCTCGGCGGGGACGTGCTCGAGGCGACGATCGCGGTGGCGGTCATCGCGGCGGGGAACGGCACGGCGTGGCCGGCACTGAACGGGCTCGTCGCGAACCAGGTCCCGCTCGCCGAGCAGCCGCGCGCCTACGCCCTGCGGTTCGGGGTGCTGAACGCGGGACTCGGCGTCGGCGGTCTCGCGTCGGGGTGGATCGTCTCGCTCGACGATCCGGCGAGCTTCCAGCTCGTGTACGGCATCGACGCCGCCTCGACGGCGCTGTTCGCGGTGATCGCGCTGCTCGGGATGCGCAGCGCGCCCGGGTACCGCGCCGTGGCGGCCGGCCCGGTCCGCAGGCAACCCGGCGGGCCGACGGCCCACGGCTACCGGGCCGTGCTCGCCGACCGGGCCTTCCTCGGCTACCTGGTCTGCGCGCTCGCCCTCGGCGTCTTCGGCTACGCCCAGCTGAACGGCCCGTGGGCCGCGTTCGCGACCCTCATCGGACACGCCACCCCGCGGGTCGTCGGCATCGCCTTCGCCGCGAACACCGCCGCGATCGTGGTGTCGCAGCTCGCCGTGGTCCGGCTGACGCGACGGTGGCGGCGCACCCGGCTGCTCGGCCTGACCAGCGCCCTCTGGGCGGTCGCCTGGGCGGCGACGGGGCTCGCGGCGCTGCCGGCGCTGCACGGCCTGCCGGCGGACGTGATCCTCGTGCTCTCGCTCGGGATCTTCGGGCTCGGCGAGACGTTCCTCAGCCCCGTGAGCGGCGCGATGCCCAACGTGCTCGCGCCGGCGCACCTGCGCGCCCGCTACAACGCGCTCGCCTCGATCACCTGGCCGCTCGGCGGCCTGGTCGGGCCGCCGCTCGCGGGCCTGCTGCTCGGCGGTCCCGAGCCCGCCTCGTGGGCGCTCCTCATCACCGTCGGCACCGCCCTCACCGCGCTCGGCGGCCTGGCGCTCGCCCGGCTGCTGCCCGCGTCGGCGGACCGGACGCCCGCCGAGGTGCTCGCCGGCTGACGACGCACCCGGCCGACTCGGAGGCGCGATGCCTAGCCTGCCGTCGGGCACGGCCGCCGGTGCCGTCCCACCTGAGGAGGAGGCATCCATGACCGACACGGCGACCCTCGAATCCCTGAGCATCGGTCGCCCGGATCCGATCCCGGTCCCCGCGGACGCGAACGACGAGGTCCGCGGCATCGTGGAGGCGATCTACGGCGACGGGATCATCGGCAAGCAGGGTGCGTTCTCCCGGGAGTGGGCCCGCGACATGGCGGAGGACGTCTACCGGGCGTTCCATGAGGCCCTGGTGCGGCCCCGGGGCGCGGTCGGCCGCGGACGGCGGCGCTACTACGTGGAGATCCATCCCGAGCAGCTCCGCGGCTGGCTCGAGCTCGTCGACCACCCCTGGGTGCGCACCGTGTGCGAGGCGGTGCTGGGCGACGACTACCAGATCGTCGAGCTCGGCTTCGACATCCCCTTCCCCGGAGCCACCGACCAGCCGTGGCACCGCGACTTCCGCATGCCGGACGAGACGCGGCAGAAGAAGCGGCTCACCTCGCTGGCCTTCAACCTCACCGCGATCGACACCACGGAGGAGATGGGCCCGTTCGAGATCGCGCCCGGCACCCAGTGGGACTGGTCGGCGGAGTTCGACCACGAGATGTTCCCGCCGAGGTCCATGTGGTCCCGCTACGAGGAGCGCGCGGTGCGCAAGTACCCGAGGATGGGCGACATCTCGGCCCGCAGCGCGCTGACCATCCACCACGGCACGAAGAACGTGTCCGAGTCGCCGAGGCCCGTGCTCGTGCTCGGCGTCGACGCGCCCGGCGCGGGCAACGCCGAGCACCACGACATGGCGGTCACCCGCGCGTTCCACGACTCGCTCCCGGAGCGGGTGCAGCGGCACCTCGTCTGCCCGATCGTCGACGAACTGGTCCCGATCACGCAGAAGCACGACATCGAGGGCCTGATGATGGGCGAGGCCTGACCGCCCGTCACAGGAGGTCATCCGAGGGCCGCAGCGCCGTGGCCCACGTAGCGTGACGGCGTGGTCGTGATCGCAGCGCTGGTCGTGGCCGCCCTCGTGCTCGCCGCGTCCGTGCTCGGGCTGCTGTGGCGCACGACGACCGGGCGGGCGCGGCGGGTACGAGGACCGGTGGTGCGTCCGCACGAGCTGGGCGCGGACGCGCTCGGGGCGCGGGCGACGCTGCTGCAGCTCTCCACACCGATGTGCACCCAGTGCGGGCCGACCGCCCGGCTGCTGGGCGCCGAGGCCGCGGCCCGACCCGGCGTGCTGCACCTCGAGGTGGATGTGAGCGAGCGGCTCGGTCTCGCCGACCGGTTCCAGGTGCTGCAGACGCCGACCACCCTGCTGCTCGACGCCGACGGCCGCGTGCGCGGCCGCATCGGCGGTCGACCCCGCCCCGATCTGCTCGCCCGAGAGCTCGACCTGCTGCTGGAGTCCCCCGCATGAGTGCACCCGTGGCCGCCCGCCCCACCACCGTCGACCCCCGGGCGCCGCGCTTCGGCGCCGCCATCACGGCGGTCCTGCTGCTCGTCGACGTGTTCCTCGGCGTGGCCGGCTCGACGCTCGCGTCGGTCCTGCTGCTCGCCGCCGTCACCGCGCTGTTCGCGTGGGGTGCGTTCGCCGGGATCCGCCGGCACCCCTACGGCCTCCTGTTCCGGCGATTCGTGCGCCCGCGCCTCGCGCCGCCGGGCGACCTCGAGGACGCCGCTGCGCCGACGTTCGCGCAGCTCATCGGGTTCGTGGTCACGGTCGCGGGCCTCGCCGTCGCGCTGGCCGGGGTGCCCCTCGCCGCGCCCATCGCGGCCGGGGTCGCGTTCCTCGCCGCGTTCCTGAACGCCGTGTTCGACTTCTGCCTCGGCTGCGAGCTGTACCTGCTGCTGGTGCGCGCGGGCGTGCTGGGGCGGCGCCGCTGACCGGTCGTCGACCGTCGGTGGATGCGCGGTCGCCGCGCCGCGTGCGGCGTCCGCGCACGAATCTCCGAGCCGTCTCAGGCACTCGCGGCCTACCGTCCGCGCATGGACCCCGACGGCGACGATCCGCCCGACTGCCCGCGCTGCCTGCATTCCCTGCGCTGGACGGGTACCGACCGGTACCCGTTCTGGGAGTGCGCGTACTGCGGGTTCTTCGCCGCCACCCTCTGATGGCCGGCGGGCGGGCACCGGCCTCGCCCGCCGCACCCGCCGGCGGCAGCGGTGGCGTCCGTCGACGCCGCGGACGACGGGTCCGCCACCACTCGCCGGCCGTCGCTCCGCCCGGGCGGCGTGGTGGAATGCGGACGTGACTCCGACGACGCCGGCCGTCCCCCTCGAGCAGCGATCGGTCGACCTGCTCGCCCTCGAGGACCAGCTCTCGGACCGTGAGCGGGCGTGGCGCGACGGGGTCCGCGGGCTCGTCACCCGCTCGATCCGCCCGAACGCCGCCCGGTGGTTCGCCGACGCGACGTTCCCCGCGGACCTCGTCCCCGAGCTCGGGCGCGCCGGGCTGCTCGGCACGCACCTGAGCGGCTACGGCTGCGCGGGCCGCACGGCCGTCGAGTACGGCCTCGCCGCGATGGAGCTGGAGGCCGGCGACTCGGGCATCCGCACCCTCGTCTCGGTGCAGGGTTCGCTCGCGATGACCGCGATCTCGCGCTACGGCACGGAGGCGCAGCGGGAGCGGTGGCTCCCGGCGATGGCCGCGGGCGAGACGCTCGGCTGCTTCGGGCTCACGGAACCGGAGGCCGGATCCGACCCCGCCGGGATGCGCACCACGGCGGTCCGGACCGCGGACGGCGGCTGGTCGATCACCGGCACGAAGCGCTGGATCGGGCTCGCCTCCGTGGCCGCGATCGCCGTGATCTGGGCGCGCACGGAGGACGGCGTACGCGGCTTCCTCGTGCCCACGGCGACGCCGGGCTTCACCGCGACCCCGATCGAGCCGAAGCTCTCGATGCGCGCCTCGATCCAGTGCGACATCGTGCTCGACGACGTGCGACTGCCGCCGGACGCGCAGCTGCCCGACGCGCGCGGCCTCGGCGCGGCGCTCCGCTGCCTCGGCGAGGCGCGCTACGGGATCGTGTGGGGGGCGATGGGCGCCGCACGGGACGCCTTCGAGGCGGCCCTCGCCTACGCGACGCAGCGCGAGCAGTTCGGCTCACCGATCGCCGCCTTCCAGCTCACCCAGCAGAAGCTGGTCGACATGCGGCTCGAGATCGAGAAGGGCGTGCTGCTCGCGCTGCACCTCGGCCGGCTCAAGGACGCCGGCCGGCTCACCCCGGAGCAGGTCTCGCTCGGCAAGCTGAACAACGTGCGGGAGGCGATCGAGGTGTGTCGGCAGGCGCGGACGATCCTCGGCGGCAACGGCGTCACGGCGGAGCTGTCGCCGCTCCGGCACGCCCTGAACCTCGAGAGCGTGCGCACCTACGAGGGCACCGACGAGGTGCACACGCTCGTGCTCGGCGCGGCGATCACCGGGATGCCCGCCTTCCGGCTCGACCGAGCCGAGCCGCGCGTCTAGGGCGCCAGGTCCGCCCGGGCGAGCACCGCACCGGTCTCGGTGCGGATCTCCACCGCCCGGATCGCGCTGCGGGGGATGCTCGTCGCGGCGGCGAGCCCGGTCGCACCCGCGCCGTGTGCGCGCCAGGTGGCGACCACCGAGGTGCTCCCGGTCGTCGTCGTGACCACGAGGCGGTAGCTCGACGTGTAGACACCGCCGCCGCCCGACGGGTAGGTGCAGGACCAGGCGAGCTTCGTCCCCCAGGGCACGGCCGCCGCGGTGAGCTGGGCGGAGACGTGGGAGCCGTGCACGGGCGCGAGCCGGGTGGCTGCGGCCACGGGGCCGGCGGACACGCCACCGACCGCGGCGCCGCCGAGCGCCGCGACGACGACCGCTGTCGCACCGGCGAGCGCCACCAGCCGCCGCCGCCGATGCACGCGGCGAGCGAGATGGGCCACCGTCCCGGGCCGGCCGCCGCCGTCCACCGGCTCCG
>DASYJR010000134.1:0-4364 GCA_035996305.1 Amnibacterium sp.
AGGTGCACGTCACCGGGCGGGACGGCGCCCTCCGCGAGCAGGGTCTCGACCGCCTCGAGGATCGCGACGACGGCGCCCTTGTCGTCCAGCGCGCCCCGGCCCGTGACGACGCCGTCCGCGATGCGGGCGGCGAACGGATCCGCGGTCCACCGCTGATCGGCGACGGGGACGACGTCGAGGTGCGCCATGAGCACGATGGGAGCGCCCGGACCCGCGTGCCAGGTGAGCAGCAGCGCACCGTCGCCGACGATCTCCTGCTCGAGCCGGTCGCGGACGCCGGGGTAGAGGGCACGGATCCGCTGGTGCAGCGCATCGAGGGCGCCCGGGACGGGTGCCGCGGAGATCGTCGGCACCGCGATCAGGGCCGCGAGACGGTCGGCGGCGCTCATACCTCGACCGGGACCGGCTGCGGGAGGCGCTCGAGGGCGCCCCTGGGCACGACGGCCAGGCAGGCGGCCGCCAGCAGGGCGGTGCCGCCGCAGATGATCCAGACGGTGAGGTATCCGCTCAGGCTGCCGGCCGTGCCGACCCGGCCGTCCGCGCCGAGGGGCGCGCCCGTCGCGAGCGCGATGGCGAAGGCGCAGGACGCGAACGCGCCGCCGAGGGTCTTGCCCGTGTTGGTGAGGCCGGTGGCGACGGCGGTGCGGCCACGGGGGGCGACGGCCGCAGCGGCGGCGGGCAGCGCGGCGACCAGCACCCCGGAGCCCAGGCCCGCGACGGCCATGGCGGGGAGGAGCTCCCCGAGCGACGCGTGGAACGGCACCAGCGCGAGGTAGCCGAGGCCGACGAGTACGGCGCCGGTCATGAGCGTGCGGCGCGCGCCGATGCGCCGCGACACGGGTCCGAGCAGCAGCGCGCCGGCGAGCAGGAAGAGGACGTAGACGCCGATCAGGATCGAGAGGGCGCCCGTGCCGACTCCCAGCCCGTAGCCGACGGTCTTCGGGTCGGTGCGGGCGAACGTCGACAGGGGCCCCTGGGCGCCGAGCACGCTGACGCCGAAGAGCAGCGCGGTGAGTTGCACCGGCCAGAGCGCGGGACGGGCGAGCACCCGCACGTCGATCAGCGGGTCCGCCGTCCGCCGCTCGACGAGGGCGAACAGGACGAGCAGCGCGACGCCCGCGGCGGTGACCGCCCAGGGCAGCGGGGTGCCCGGGGTCAGCCGGAGCAGGCTGAGCCCGCCGGTGAGCACGGCGAGCGCCACCGCCAGCAGCGCGGCCCCACGGGCGTCGATGCGGCCCGCGGATCGCCCCTCCCCCGCCGGGACGCCGAGCAGGACCGCGAAGAACGCGATCGCGACGAGCACGCCGGGCACGAGCAGCGCCAGATGCAGCGACCCGAGCAGCGCGGTCGCGGAGCCGCCGGCGAGGGCGCCCGCGATGGCGCCGGCCTCGAGCGCGGCGACGATCACGCCGCTGCCCGCCCTGGTCGCGGCGGCCGGGTCGGACCGGGCCGTCGCCCGCAGCGCGATCAGGGCCACCTCGAGCGGCAGCCAGGCCGAGTAGATCCCCTGGATCGCCCAGAGCGCGACGAACAGCGGGAAGCTCGACGTCGCCGCGAGACCGAGCGAGGCGAGCGCGGTGACCGCGAGCGACACGAGCAGCATCCGCCGGTGCCCGACGAGGTCGCCGGCCTTCGCGAGGATCGGCACGAGGATCGTCGACAGCATCAGCTGCGCCGCCTCGAGCCAGTTGATGTCGGGGTCGCGGATGTGGAGCAGCCGCGCGATGTCGGTGAGCTGGGGCGTGTAGTAGCCCTGCAGCACGCCCGAGGAGAACTCCACGACGACGAGCAGCCCGACGAGCGCGAACACGCCCCGCCCGCGCGTCGTCGCCGTCACGGCGCCACCCTACCGACGCGCCCGCACCCCTCCGAACGCGTGACCCGGCGGGCCGGATCGGGCACGACGGGCGTCCGATGACGCCCGGATGCGCCCGAAGTCGCCCGTCGCTTCGCTGTCCGCCCGCGAGGATGACGGGGTGATCACCGCCGAGTACACCATCCCCGGACTGTTCGTCCGCGACCACGTCGTGCCCGTGCCGCTCGACTGGGCCGATCCCGACGGGCCCGGGATCGAGGTGTTCGCCCGCGAGGTGGTGCGCCCCGCGAAGCGCCACGACGACCTGCCGCTCATCTGCTTCCTGCAGGGCGGCCCCGGCGGCAAGGGGCCCCGGCCCACCGACGCCTCCGGCTGGCTGGGCGTGCTGCTCGAGCGGTACCGGGTCGTGCTGCTGGACCAGCGCGGCACCGGCCGCAGCACCAGGATCGACGCCGCCCGAGCGCGGTCCTTCGCCTCCGGCGAGGAGGCCGCGGCCCACCTCGCCCGGTTCCGCGCCGACTCGATCGTCCGCGACGCCGAGCATCTGCGCACCACGGTCTTCGGCGGCCGCCGCTGGTCGACGATCGGGCAGAGCTACGGCGGCTTCCTCACGCTCACCTACCTGTCCCTCGCACCCGAGGGCCTCGCCAGCTGCCTCGTGATGGGCGGTCTCGCCTCCCTCACCCCCGACGCCGCGGAGGTGTACCGCCGCACCTACCCCCGCGCGCTCGGGAAGAACCGCGAGTACGAACGCCGGTATCCGGCCGACTCCGCCGTGATCGGCCGTATCGCCGACCGCCTCGCGGCGGGGGACGTGCGGCTGCCCGACGGCGACGTGCTCACCGTGCGCCGCTTCCAGCACCTCGGCGCCGGGTTCGGCATGGGCCCGGGTTTCGAGGAGGTGCATTGGCTCGTCGACGAGGCGTTCTCGTCGTCCGACGGCGACCCGTCCGACACGTTCCTCGCGGCGGTGCAGGCGCGCACCGCCTTCGCCGACGACCCCCTCTGGGCCGTGCTGCAGGAACCCATCTACGCCGACCCCGGCTCCGGCGCGACCGGATGGGCGGCGCAGGCCGAGCACGAGCGCCATCCGGAGTTCGCGGACACCGCCCGGCCGCTGCGGTTCACCGGCGAGATGATGTACCCCTGGATGTTCGAGGAGATCCGGCTGCTGAGGCCGTTCCGCGACACGGCCGAGGCGCTCGCCCGCCGCACGGACTGGGGGCCGCTCTACGACCGGACGCGGCTCGCCTCGAACGAGGTGCCCGTCGCCGCCGCCGTCTACTTCGACGACCTCTACGTCGACTCCGGACTGCAGCTCGAGACCGCGGCCGGCGTCGGCGCCCTGCACGCCTGGGTGACGAACGAGTGGGAGCACGACGGCGTCCGCGCGAGCGGCGAGCGCGTGGTCACGCACCTGCTCGAGCTGATCGACGACCGCGGCGGCCCCATCCGCGACTGACCCCCGTCCGCCTCAGCACTCCAGCAGGACGATTTCTCTCGGGCAGGACAATTCGGGCCATTTCGTCATGCCGAAGTGAAATCGTCCTGCTGACGTGCTCGACGGCGGACGGCGGCTGGCCCGACGGCGGACGGTCGACGGCGGACGGCGGACGGCGGCTCGGCGAGCGCGTGGGGGCCGGCAGGGCCGATAGGGTTCGCCGCACATCCGGCCGAGGGACGAGGGGGACGCCGTGACCGCGACCGTCGCGACCCGCCCCCGCAGCCGCCGCGCGCCGAGCCGGCGGAGCCCCCTCGTGGTCGAGGCCGCCGGACTCGGCGCCGCGCTCGCCGTCGCCCTCGCCGCCGTCGCACACCTCTGCCTCACGCCGCGCGCCTGGGTGCTCTTCTCCGACGCGGATTCGGTGCTGCTCCCGATGCTGCGCGGCTCCGCTGCCGTCGGCGAGCCGCAGCGGTGGGCGCTGTCGTCGGTCCTGTTCCTCCCCGAGCGCGCGCTCTACGACGCGTCCGCCGCGCTGGGGTTGGGGGTCAGGGCGAGCCTCGCGATCGACGCGGTCGCGAACCTCGTGCTCCTCTACGCAGCGTTCCGGATCGTCGCCGCACTCGTGCGTCCGGGGCCCCCGTCGCACGCCGTCATGGGCGCGCTCACCGCCTTCTCCGCCTTCTCGGCGTTCACCCTGCTCGACTCCACGGCCGCCTGGGACAGCCTCGAGCTGCCCTCGCTGCTCGCCACGACGACCTACTACAGCGCCACCGTGCTGGCCACGGTCCTCGCCGCAGGACTCGGCACGGCAGCGCTCGCGGGAGCACGCCGCCGAGCCGGGGCCGCCGCGGCCGCACTCGGCGCGCTGACCGCCGCCTCGGTGCTCACCAACCCGCTGTTCCTCGCCTGGGCCGTCGCCCCGCTCGCGATCGTCACCGTCCTGCTGATCACGGTCCGACGGGTCTCGCTGCTGCGCGGCGCCGTGCTCGGCGCCACCCTCGCCGCCGGTGCCGGCCTCGGGGCCGCGCTCCGCATCCCGTTCGCCTCGGTGATCGTCCGCGATGCGGGCGCGTACGCGGATCCCGCGAACGCGCTGCCCACGCT
>DASYJR010000135.1:0-3773 GCA_035996305.1 Amnibacterium sp.
CTCGGTGAAGAACCGACGCAGCTCGGCCCGCACCGCGCGGAGCGCCACGAGCTCCCGCTCGCTCCTGGCGAGGGCGCCGCTGTAGGACCAGCCCGCGTAGAAGGCCGCGACGTCCTCGATCCGCGTGAGCTCGTCCGAGCCGGAGTGGGAGGCGTCGGGCTCCGTGTTCACGAGCGCCGCGGCGGCCTGCAGGACCGACTCCGTGTCATCACCGAACACGATTTCACTCCTTACAGACGCGGGACTAGTGTCAGGAGCGTACTGCCGAACGGTCATGACACGGAACGGGGCACCGCCATGGGACGCACGCGCTGGATGCTCGTCGCCGTCGCGTCCGCCCTCGCCTTCGGGATGTCGGGCACCTTCGTGAAGCCCGTCCTCGACGCGGGCTGGAGCGCCGGCGCGGGCAGCATCGTGCGCACCGGGATCGGCACGCTGATCCTCGCCGTGCCGACGATCCGGTCCCTCCGCGGCCGGTGGTCGCTCGTGCGGCGCCACTGGGCCGCCGTCCTCGTCTTCGGCGGCGTCGGCATCGCCGGCACGCAGACGTCGTACTTCCTCGCCGTGTCCCGCATCCCGGTGAGCACGGCGCTCATGATCGAGTACCTGGCGCCCGTGCTGCTGGTCGTGGCCACCGGCATCCGGCTGCGCCGCCGGCCGCCGGGCACGGTGATGCTCGGCGCGGCACTCTCGACGGGCGGCCTGCTGCTCGTGCTCGACGTCGGCGCGGGCCCCTCGCTGGATCCGGTCGGCGTCGGCGCCGCCTTCACGGCCGCCGTCGTCTGCGCCGTCTACTTCCAGCTGTCGGCGACCCTGCCGCTGCCGCCCCTCGCCGTCACCGGCCTCGGCTTCGCCGTCGCGACGGTCGTCTCCGGCGTGCTCGGTGCGATCGGTCTCGTGCCGGTGCGGATCGGCTCCTGGAACGTCGACCTCTTCGGCTCGCGCGTGTCGGCGCTCCTGCCGCTGGCCGTCGTGGTGCTGATCGCGACGGCGCTCGCCTACACGATCGAGGTCGCCGCGGCCGCGCGCATCGGGCCGCGGCCCGCGTCCTTCCTGGCCCTCACCGAGGTGCTCTTCGCCAGCCTCGCCGCGGCGCTGGTGCTCGGGCAGGTCCCGGGTCCGGTGCAGGTCGCCGGGGGCGTCGTGCTACTGCTCGGCGTCGTGCTCGTCGTCTCGGTGCCGGCGCCGCATCGCGTGCTGCTCGACGACGAGGTGCTCCCGTCGAGCCCGCCGGGCGCGCACGTACCGGAGCGCGCCCCTGCCGCCCGCCGCCCGGTGCGCCGCCTCCGCGGCCCGGTGCGCCCGAAGGCCTGAGCCCGCGCGCCTGAGTCCAGGCGCCTGAGCTGCGCCCTCCGGACACCTCAGGTGCGCTGCAGCGCACCGGCTCGTCGGTGCGGCGCCGGGACGCGCGTCAGAACAGGGTGATGGGGCGGACGATGTCCGCATAGATGAGCAGCAGGCTCATCCCGCCGAGCAGGATCGCGACGGCGAACGTGAGCGGCATGAGCTTCGCCGTGTCGACGGGGCCGGGGTCGCGGCGGCGGAACAGCTTCGCGATGCTGCGGCGCAGGCCCTCCCAGAGCGCGCCGATCACGTGGCCGCCGTCGAGGGGCAGCAGCGGGATCAGGTTGAAGACGAACAGCGCGATGTTCAGGCTGCCGAGGATGCCGACGAGGCTCGCGATCTTCGAGACGACGGGCACCTGCGGCGAGCTGGCGATCTCGCCGGCGACCCGGCCGACCCCGACGACGCTGATCGGCCCGTTCGGATCGCGGGCGCCGGAGCCGAACGCCGCCTGCGCGACGCCGACGAGGCGCTGCGGGAGGTGGACGATCACCGCGCCGACCGACACGGTGTTGTTCCAGACGGCGGGCAGCACCGCGGTCACCGGCTGGCGGGTGAGCTGCTCGGTCGGGCTGATGCCGATGAAGCCGACGGTGCGCGTCACGAGGCTGCCGGCGGCGTTGCGCACCGGCGTGCCGTTCGCATCCGTCACCGCGACGGTGTTCTTCGCAGGCGTGACCGTGATCCGCCGCTGCCCGGCGGTCCCGGTCACCGTCAGCGTGATCGGGGTGCCTGCGCTCGTGCGGATGACGTCGGTCACGTCGGTCCAGGAGGCGACGGCGCGGCCGTCGATCGCGGTGATGCGGTCGCCGGGCTTCAGACCGCTGTTCGCGGCGGGAGCGGCCAGGTCGGTGCTGCGGCAGACGCTGGTGGCCTGCGTCGCGGGCACGATGCACTGCGAGATCGAGGCGACCGTGGTCGTCGGCTGGTAGACGCCGAACCCGGTGAGCACGATGCCGGTGAAGAGGATGCCGAGCAGGAGGTTCATCGTGGGGCCGCCGAGCATGATGACGACGCGCTTCCACACGGCGAGGCGGTAGAACGCGCGGTGCTCCTCCCCCGGCTGGATCTGCTCCTGGCTGGAGTCGCGCGCGTCCTGCACGAGGGTGTTGAAGAACCCGGTCGAAGCCGTGCGGCCTCGGCCGCCGCTCCTCGCGGGCGGGAACATCCCGACCATCGAGATGTAGCCGCCGAGCGGCACCAGCTTCAGCCCGTACTCGGTCTCGCCCCGGCGGCGGGAGAGCACGGTGCGGCCGAAGCCGATCATGTACTGCGTCACGCGGACGCCGAACAGCTTCGCCGGCACCAGGTGGCCGATCTCGTGCAGGCCGATGGACAGCACCACGCCGACGGCGACGACGAGGATGCCGAGGACGTAGAGCAGCACGGTCACGCCGACAGGGTACGTGCGGGATGAGGATGCGCCCGCGCATCCGGGCCCTGCGGGGCCTACGAGTTCCGCGAGAGGATGCGGTCCGCAGCCGCGCGGGCCGCCCGGTCGGCCTCGAGTACCGCGTCGCGGTCCAGCTCGCCCGTCCGCACGGGCACGACGTCGAGCACGGCCCGGACCGTGCCGAGGATGTCGGGGAAGCGGATCCGGCCAGCGTGGAACGCGAGCACCGCCTGCTCGTTCGCGGCGTTGAAGACCGCGGGCCCGGTGCCGCCGGCGGCCGCCACCTGCTTCGCGAGTCGCACGGCGGGGAACGCGACCTCGTCGAGCGGCTCGAACGTCCACGACTGCGCGGTGGTGAAGTCGAGCGGCGTCCCGACGCCGGCCACACGGTGCGGCCAGTCGAGGCCGAGCGAGATCGGCAGCCGCATGTCGGGCGGTGAGGCCTGCGCGATGGTCGCGCCGTCGACGAACTCGACCATCGAGTGCACGATCGACTGCGGATGCACGACGACGTCGATCGCGTCGAGCGGCACGTCGAACAGCAGGTGCGCCTCGATGACCTCGAGCCCCTTGTTCACGAGCGTGGCGCTGTTCGTCGTGACCATCGGCCCCATGTCCCAGGTGGGATGGGCGAGGGCCTGCGCCGGCGTCACGTCGGCGAGCCGCTCGGCCGGCACCCCCCGGAACGGGCCGCCGGATGCGGTGAGTACGAGGCGGCGCACCTCCGCGTGGGTGCCGGAGGCGAGGCACTGGGCGATCGCGGAGTGCTCGCTGTCGACGGGCACGATCTGGCCGGGGCGGGCGGCCCGCGTGACGAGCGGGCCGCCGATGATCAGCGACTCCTTGTTCGCGAGCGCCAGCGTCGTGCCGGTCTCGAGCGCGGCGAGGGTCGGGCCGAGCCCTGCGGCGCCGGTGATGCCGTTGACGACCACGTCCGCCGGCACCTCGCGCACGAGCACCTCGGCGTCGTGCGCGCCGAGTGCGGTCGGGGGGTCGCCGAACCGCTCCGCCTGCTGGGCGAGGGCGCGGCCGTCCG
>DASYJR010000136.1:0-15156 GCA_035996305.1 Amnibacterium sp.
CGTTCGGCACCCGCCTCTACGCGGCCGCGGCAGGCGTGGGCGTGGTGGCCGCCGTGCTGGTCTACGGGCGCCCCGGGCCGGGCGGATCCGCGGTCGTGCTCGCCGATGTGGCCGGCGGCGTGTGGTGGATCGGCCCGATCGTGATCGCCCTGCTCGTGGTCGCCGTGCCCGGGCGTCGCCGCCGGACGGACCCCCGGCGCGCCGATGGGATACTGGATGCGCCCGCGAAGGAAGAGGATCCAGCACCGTGACCTATGTCATCGCCCTGCCGTGCGTGGACGTGAAGGACCGCGCCTGCATCGACGAATGCCCGGTGGACTGCATCTACGAGGGCGAGCGGATGCTCTACATCCAGCCCGACGAGTGCGTCGACTGCGGCGCCTGCGAGCCCGTCTGCCCGGTCGAGGCCATCTACTACGAGGACGACCTGCCTCCGCAGTGGGCCGACTACTACAAGGCGAACGTCGAGTTCTTCGACGAGGTCGGGTCGCCGGGGGGTGCCGCAAAGGTGGGCGTGATCCCGAAGGACCACCCGATCGTGGCCGCGCTGCCGCCCCAGGCGTAGGCAGGGCTCGCCGGGAGCGCCGATAGAGTGCTGCGGTGACGGACGACACGACGGCGACCATCCGCTACCCCGGCGGTGAAGCCGAGTTCCCGATCCTGCCTGCCACGGAGGGCGCGTCGAGCATCGACATCGCGCAGCTCACGCGCAGGACGGGGTTGACGACCCTCGACAACGGGTTCGTCAACACGGCGTCCACGAAGTCGGCCATCACGTACATCGACGGTGATCAGGGGATCCTCCGCTACCGGGGCTACCCGATCGAGGAGCTCGCCCAGCACTCGACGTACCTCGAGGTCGCGTGGCTGCTCATCCACGGCGAGCTGCCCACCCCCGACGAGCTCGCTGAGTTCGACGAGCGGATCCGCCGGCACACCCTGCTCCACGAGGACCTCCGGCGGTTCTTCACCGCCCTGCCGCACACGGCGCATCCGATGACGGTGCTCTCGAGCGCGGTGAGCGCGCTCGCCACGTATTACGAGGACTCCCTGTCGCCGCACGATCCCGCGCAGGTCGAGGCGTCGACGATCCGGTTGATCGCGAAGCTGCCGGTGATCGCGGCCTATGCGCACAAGAAGACGCTCGGCCAGGCGTTCCTCTACCCGGACAACCGGCTCTCGTTCGTCGACAACTTCGTGCGGCTCAACTTCGGCACGAACGCCGAACCGTACGAGGTGAACCCCGTCGTCTCGAAGGCCCTGGAGCGGCTGCTGATCCTCCACGAGGACCACGAGCAGAACGCCTCCGCCTCGACGGTCCGGCTCGTGGGCTCCACCGAGGCCAACATGTTCGTCTCCATCTCCGCCGGCATCGCCGCGCTCTCGGGACCGCTGCACGGCGGTGCGAACGAGGCCGTGCTCGCGATGCTGGCGCGCATCCGCGACTCGGGTGAGGGCGTCGACGCGTTCGTCGAGCGGGTGAAGAAGAAGGAGGAGGGCGTGCGCCTGATGGGCTTCGGCCACCGGGTGTACAAGTCCTACGATCCGCGGGCGAAGCTCGTGAAGGAGAGCGCCGACGAGGTGCTCGACTCCCTCGGCGTGCACGACCCGCTGCTCGACCTCGCGCGCGAGCTCGAGCACATCGCGCTCTCCGACGACTACTTCATCGAGCGGCGCCTCTATCCGAACGTCGACTTCTACACCGGCGTGCTCTACAAGGCGATGGGGTTCCCGCCCCGGATGTTCACGGTGCTGTTCGCGATCGGGCGGCTGCCCGGCTGGATCGCCCACTGGCGGGAGGCGAACGCCGACCCGAGCACGAAGATCGGCCGCCCCCAGCAGCTCTACGTGGGCCCGACCGAGCGGCACCTCGGCCGCTAGCGGTCGGCGGCCTCCGCGCCGGAGCGAGCCCGGGCGAGATCCGACAGACCGGGCGTGGAACATCGCCCGGAGTGTCGGGATGCGCCCGTCCTCCGAGCCGCTCGACGCCGATGCGGCGGCCGCTCCTCCCCAAGGGCGTCCCGAGGGCCGCGACGTCGTCCATCTCGGGCCCCGGGCGACCGCGCCCCTCAGGTCCGGGATTCTCCCCGCATGGGCAGCATCGTGGGGTCCGGCGACCTGATCCTGGCCCGCCGTCGCAACCGGACCGGCAGCGACCGGGCTCTGCAGCGGGCTGCGCAGCGCGGGGAGCTGACGCGCTTGCGCAGAGGTGCCTCCGGCCTGATCGGGGAGTTCGACGGTCTCGAGAAGTACTGCGAGGCGGAGCTTCTGGCGGGTCGCACGCCCGGGCGGATCGTCGTCGCCGAGAAGGTGCTCGAGGACCGCCTCCGCGCCAGCACGGGCCATCCGCACGTCCACCGCTCGACCTGGGCCACCCTCACCGACCGTGGATCCCTCGCCCGCGGCCTCCAGCTCGCCGGACTCCCGCGGCTCCGCCGAATCCGGGCGTCTTCCGACATCACGGGCCCGAAAAGACGCCCGGATCGTCGGAATTGGCCCGGACTCCGGGGGGCAGACGGGGGTCAGGTGTGGAGGGCCGCGTTCAGGGTGATGCCCGCGCCGCTGCGCTCCACCGCCTCGACCGCACCCGTGAGCGAGTTGCGGCGGAGGAGCAGGTTCGGCAGCGACGACAGCTCCCGCGCCTTCACGACCCGGCCGCCCTCGCCGGGCAGCGTCACCTTCGTTCCGGCCGTCACGTACAGGCCCGCCTCGACGACGCAGTCGTCGCCGATCGCGATGCCGAGACCCGCGTTGGCGCCCAGCAGGCAGCGCCGGCCGATCGACACGCGCTCCGTGCCGCCGCCGGAGAGGGTGCCCATGATGGACGCGCCGCCGCCGATGTCCGACCCGTCGCCGACCACGACGCCCTGCGAGATCCGGCCCTCCACCATCGAGACGCCGAGGGTGCCGGCGTTGAAGTTCACGAAGCCCTCGTGCATCACGACGGTGCCGGGTGCGAGGTGCGCGCCGAGGCGGACGCGGGACGCGTCGGCGATGCGCACGCCCGACGGCACGACGTAGTCGGTCATCCGCGGGAACCGGTCGAGCCCGTGCACCTCGATGCCGCCGCGCCACAGGGACTCGCGGCGGAGGAACGGCGCCTGCTCGGGTGCGACCGGCCCGCGCGACGTCCAGAGCACGACCGGCAGCACCGCGAAGATCCCGTCGAGGTTCAAGGTGTTGGGGGCGACGAGCCGGTGGGACAGCAGGTGGAGGCGCAGGTACGCGTCGGGCGTGGACGTGGGCGGTGCGTCGAGGTCGATCCGCACGGTGACGACGTCCCGGCGCACGCGCAGGCCCTCGTCCTCGCCGGCGAGGCGGCGGAGGTCCTCGGGCGGCTCACCGGGCGTGTGGTCACCGAGGCGGGGCGCCGGGAACCATGTGTCGAGCACCGTGCCCTCGGCCGTGGACGTCGCGAGGCCGTGGCCCCAGGCGTGGCGGGAGGCGTCGGTCACGCGCCCAGGCTAGCCGGGGGCGTCGGTGCCCCTCCGACGGAGTCGGCGGGTAGCCTTCCGACCGTGCCCGGCCTGGATCTGACCGCCGACGTCGTGGAGCTCACGCGCACGATCTGCGACATCGCGACCGTGTCCGACGACGAGGGCCCGCTCGCGGACGCCATCGAAGCTGCCGTGCGGGCGGTGCCGCACCTCGTCGTGCGCCGCTACGGCGACACCGTGATCGCGCGCACCGAGCTCGGCCGGCCGACGCGCGTCGTGATCGCCGGCCACATCGACACCGTCCCGGTGAACGGGAACCTGCCCACCCGGATCGAGGAGATCGCCGGGGAGGAGGTGCTCGTCGGCCGCGGCACGGTCGACATGAAGGGCGGCGTCGCGGTGCAGCTGAAGCTCGCCGCCGAGCTCGCCGCCCCCGCCGTCGACGTGACCTGGATCTGGTACGACCACGAGGAGGTCGGCGAGGCCGTCAACGGTCTCAACGTGCTGTCCCAGACGCATCCGGAGGAGCTGGCCGGCGACTTCGCCATCCTCGGCGAGCCGACCGGCGCCGGCATCGAGGGCGGCTGCAACGGCAACCTGCGGGCCGAGGTGCGCACCTTCGGCCGGCGGGCCCACTCGGCGCGGGGCTGGGTGGGCGTGAACGCGGTCCACCTCGCCGCCCCGATCCTCGCCCGCCTGGCGGAGTACGAGCCCGCATCGGTCGAGGTCGACGGGCTCGTCTACCGCGAGGGCCTGAACGCGGTCGGCATCCGCGGCGGCGTCGCCGGCAACGTCATCCCCGACGAGTGCATGGTGCACGTGAACTACCGGTTCGCGCCGAGCCGCTCGCGGGAGGAGGCGGAGGCCCACGTGCGGCAGGTCTTCGCCGGCTACGACGTGCGCATCGTGGACCTCGCCGGCGGCGCCCGCCCGGGACTCGACGTGCCGGTCGCGCGGGACTTCGTCGACGCGGTGGGCGCGGTGCCGCGCCCGAAGTACGGCTGGACCGACGTCGCCCGCTTCTCGCGGCTCGGCGTGCCCGCGGTGAACTACGGCCCCGGGGATCCGCTGCTCGCGCACGCGGACGACGAGCGTGTGCCGACCTCGCAGATCCGCTCGTGCGAGGCCGGCCTGCGCGCGTGGCTCACGCGGCGGTGACCACCGTCGCTCCGGCGCGGGCGGCCACGGCCGGCGGACGCCGCGCGTCCGGGGGGCCGTGGGCGCGGACGCCCTGGTGGGGCCGGGCGCTCGCGATCTTCGCGGCCTCCCGGGTCGTCACCACCGTGCTCTACCTCTGGGTCGCCACGCAGGGCACGAGCGCCTCGCGGGCCGGTCCGCATCCGGACCTCGTCACGCTCGCCTCCGCGTGGGACGGTCAGTGGTACTGGTACGTGGCGGTGCACGGCTACCCCGCGGTGCTGCCGGTCACCACCTCCGGCGCCGTGGACACGAACCAGTGGGCGTTCCTGCCGCTCTACCCGTACCTCGTGAAGCTGCTCTCGCTCGGCGTGACCGCCGCCTGGCCGCCGGTCGCGGTACTCGTCTCGCTCGCCGCCGGGTTCGTCGCCGCCGTCCTGCTGTCGCTGCTCCTGCGGCCGCGGATCGGCCCCGGGCGCGCGGACTTCGCCGTCTCCCTCTTCGCGTTCTCGCCGCTCGCGTTCGTGCTCCAGGCGGCGTACGCCGAGTCGCTCGGGCTCGCGCTCCTGCTCGGCGCGCTCTGCCTGGTGGAGCGGCACCGCTACGGATCAGCGGTCCCGGTCGTCGTCGCGCTCGCCTTCACCCGTCCCGATGCGCTGCCCTTCGCGCTCGCCGTCGGCGCGCACCTGCTGCTCCGGATCCGCGCGGCGCGGGCCGGCTCGGCCGTGCTGCCGCGCCCCGAGCTGGTGGGCGGCGTCGTCCTCACCGCGGTGTCCGTCGTCGCCGGCTTCGCGTGGACCTGGATCGCGGCCGCCGCGACCGGGGTGCCCGACGCCTATCTGCGCACGGAGGCGGCCTGGCGGGCCCTGTGGATGGGCGACGTGTCGTTCTCGATCGCCACGCCGTGGTTCTTCGCGGCGCATTTCTGGGCCGCGCTGCTCGTCGGCGAACCGCTCGCGGGGGCCGTCGGCGCGGTGCTGCTCGTGCTCCTGCTCGGCGGCGTCGCCGTGTTCCTGCTCACGCCCGCCGTGCGGCGGCTCGGTCCGCTCATCCGGCTGTGGGCGGCCTCGTATCTGCTCTACCTGCTCGCCGTGTTCTTCCCGCAGTCGAGCCTCTTCCGGCTCCTGATGCCGCTGGCGCCGCTGTCGGGGGCCGTCGTGCCGCGGCGGTGGCCGGCTCGCGCGGTGCTGCTTCTGACCTGCATCGCCCTGCAGGGACTCTGGCTCTGGTGCACCTATGGACCGTTCCAGGTCTACTGGAGTGTGCCCTGATCAGGCCCTCGGGGATCGGGCATTTGGGTGTGGCGGCCGCGGTAGGGGATAATGGGAACCGTTCTTCGGGAAGGAAGAGGTGCTCGCATGGCGGCGATGAAACCGCGCACGGGTGACGGTCCGATGGAGGCGGTCAAGGAGGGGCGCCTCATCATCGTGCGTGTGCCGCTCGAAGGCGGAGGACGCCTCGTGGTGTCGGTGAACGACGCCGAGGCGAAGGAGCTCCGGGACGCGCTCTCCAACGCCATCGGCTGACGGGAGGACGTGAGTCCTCGCGTGCCGCGTCAGCGGCGCACGAGTTGCAGCAGGCCGTCCCCGACGGGGAGCACCGCCGAGAGCAGGTCCGAGCGATCCCGCACGGCCTTCAGGAGCTCGCGGTAGACGACCGTCGTCCGGTCCCGCTTCACCGGGTTCGCCACCTTGCCGCCCTGCAGGGCGCGGGCGACCAGCACGATCCCGCCGACCCGCGCCAGCCGGAGCGCAGCGTCGACGTGCGCCGGCAGCGACTCCCAGTCGGCGTCGACGAGCACGAGGTCGTACGAGGCGTCGTTCATGCGTGGCAGCACCTCGCCGGCGTCGCCGGTGATGAACCGCACCTGCTTCGGGTAGCCGGCGGCGGTGAACACGCCGCGGGCGACCTGGTGCTGATCGAGGTCGATGTCGATGGTGGTCAGCTGCGCCCGGGGGGCGCCGCGCAGCAGCCACAGCCCGGAGACGCCGACGCCGGTGCCGATCTCGACGATCGAGGCGGCCGGGCGGCCCGCCGCCGCGACGGCGAGCGCGGCCCCGACCGCCGGCGACACGGCCTGGACGCCGAACTGCGCGGACGCCTCGCGGGCGCCGAGGATCGCGTCGTCCTCGGCCGCGAAGACGTCGGCGAACACGGCGCCGGTGGTGCTGTCGGGCATCCCGGCAAGCCTATCGGCGGCGCCGATCCGGGCGAGGGGGCCCCGGACGGGCGGATCGCCGCTTACGCTTCCTCCATGGGGTTCGGGTTCGAGAAGCTGCTCGTGATCGGGGTGATCGCCCTCTTCCTCATCGGGCCCGAGAAGCTGCCCGAGTACGCCACCCGGCTCGCCCGCTTCGTCCGCACCGCGCGTCGCATGATCGACGACGCGAAGGACCGGGTGAAGGAGGAGATGGGGCCCGACTTCGACGAGGAGGAGTGGCGGCGCCTCGACCCGCGGCAGTATGACCCGCGCCGGATCATCCGCGACGCGCTGCTCGAGCCGCTCGATGACGAGGACCCGAGGCCCGAGCCCGAACCGGAGCCGGTCGAGCGCACCGCCGACGCGCGCCGGCCGCGCGGGCAGGCCGCCGTCTTCGACTCCGAGGCGACCTGACGCGCTAGGGGCGGAAGGGGAGCGGTCGTCCCGCGAGCCCTCGCGGCCGCGCGCCGACCGCGGCCGCGATGGACGCGAGGGCGATCGCCGCGGCGTCCGTCGGATCGTGCAGCACCACCGGGACGCCCGCATCGCCGTCGCGCCGCAGCACGGCGCTGAGCGGCACGGAGCCGAGCAGCGGCACCTGCTCGTCGTCGGTCGAGAGCCGCGCGGCGACCGCCGCGCCGCCGCCGGAGCCGAACAGGTCGAGCACGCTCCCGTCCGGCATCGTCGCCGGGGCCATCGTCTCGACCACGCCGATGACGCGCTGGCCGAGCCGGCGCGCGACGAGCCCGGACCGTACCGCGACGTCGGCCGCGGCGGCCTGCGGGGTGGTGACGACGAGCACCTCGGCGGACGGCAGCAGCTGCCCGAGGGAGATCGCGACGTCGCCGGTCCCCGGCGGCGCGTCGACGAGCAGCACGTCGAGGTCGCCGAAGTGCACGTCGGTGAGGAACTGGTTCAGCGTGCGGTGCAGCATCGGTCCGCGCCAGGCGACCGCGCCGCTGCGGTCGTCCGGCGGCAGGAACATCCCGATCGACACGGCCTTCACCCCGTGCGCGACCGGCGGCAGGATGAGCCCGTCGAGGCTCGTCGGGGCGGTGTCGGCGGGGATCCCGAGCAGCCCGGGGATCGAGAACCCGTGCACGTCCGCATCGACGATCCCGACGGATCGGCCCGCGGCGGCGAGCGCGACGGCGAGGTTCGCGGTGACCGTCGACTTGCCGACGCCGCCCTTGCCGGACGTGACGGCCACGACCCGGGTCAGCGAGTCCGGCCCGAACGGCGACGTGCGCGTGCCGCGGAGCCGCTCGACGAGGGCCGCGCGCCGGGCGGGGGCCATCACGCCGATCACGAGCTCGACCCGATCGACCCCGGGCACCGCGAGCGCGGCCGCCCGCGCGTCGGCCTCGATGCGGTCCGCGGCGGGACAGCCGGTGATCGTGAGGCTGAGCGCGACCCGGGCGACCGCACCGTCCGTCTCGACGGCGTCGACCATGTCGAGCTCCGCGATCGGACGGCGGATCTCGGGGTCCCGGATCCGGCCGACGGCCTCCCGGACGGCATCGGCGAGGGCGGTCACGGCTGCGGGGTCGTGCCGGCCGTCCGATCCGCCTCCCGCTTGTCGAGCTCCTCCAGCAGCCCCCGCAGCTCCGTCCGCACGAAGTCCTTCGACGCCATGTCGCGCACGAGCAGCCGGAGCGCCACGATCTCGCGGGCGAGGTACTCGGTGTCGTCGAGGTTCCGCTGCGCCTGCTGACGGTCCTGCTCGGTCTGCACGCGGTCGCGGTCGTCCTGCCGGTTCTGCGCGAGCAGGATGAGGGGCGCGGCGTAGGAGGCCTGCAGCGACAGGATCAGGGTGAGCACGGCGAACCCGTTGCTCACGGGGTCGAACTGCACCTGCTTCGGCGCGGCCCCGTTCCAGATCAGCCAGACGACGACGAACAGGGTCAGCCCGATGAGGAAGCCCGAGGTGCCCATCGCGCGGGCGAAGCCCTCGGAGAACCGCCCGAACACGTCGCGGCTCGTTCGCGACTGGCGGCGGCGGCCGAGGCCCTTCGGCTCCTCCAGCGGGTCGATCTCCCGCCGCTCCCGCCGCCTAGCCGGCGCCGCCACGGCGGGGCCTCCTCTGCGGGCGGGTCAGGATGGCGGCCGTGTCCGTCGTAGGGCGCCGGGACGGCGCACGCGGCGCGGCGTCGGCGTCGCTGCTGCGCCAGTCGTCCGGCAGCAGCCGGTCGAGCACGTCGTCGACCGTCACCACGCCCACGAGCCGGTGGCTCGCGTCGACCACGGGCACCTGCACGAGGTTGTACGACGCGAGGATCCGGGACACCTCGGCAGCGGAGGTGTCCGCGCGGACCGGCTCCGTCGACGTGTCGAGCAGCGTGCCCATCCGCTCGTGCGGCGGGTAGCGCAGCATGCGCTGGAAGTGCACGATGCCGAGGAACCGGCCGGTCGGCGGCTCGTAGGGCGGCAGCGTGATGCAGATCGCGGCGCCGAGCGCCGGCGCGAGCTCGTGCCGGCGGATGAGGGCGAGGCCTTCGGCGACGGTCGCGTCGGACGACAGGATGATCGGGTCCGTCGTCATGAGACCGCCGGCCGTGTCGGGGTCGTAGGTGAGGAGCATCCGCACGTCCTCGGCCTCGTCGGGCTCCATGAGGTCGAGCAGGGCGTCGCTGCGCTCGTCGGGCAGCGTCGCGATCAGGTCGGCCGCGTCGTCGGGCTGCATCGCCTCGAGCACGTCCGCGGCGCGGTCGTCGCCGAGGCCCGCGAGGATGCGCGCGCCGGAGGCCTCCGGCATCTCCTCGAGCACGTCGGCGAGCCGCTCGTCGGGCAGCTGCGCGACGACCTCGTGCATCCGCTGCTCCGGCAGGTCGAGCAGCGTCGAGGCGAGGTCGGCGGCCTGCAGATCGGCGTAGCTCTGGATGAGCTGTGTCGCCGACTGACCCTGACCGGTGCGGATGCGCTCACGCACGTCGGCCCACTTCACGAACATCGTCGCGCCCTTGGCGAACGGGGAAGGGCTCGTCTTCGGGCGGCGCACGAAGACCTGCGCGACCTCCCACTCGCCGGGGCCGACCTCCTCGATCGAGACGTCCTCGATGGTCGCCTCGCCGGATCCGTCGGTCAGTGCGACGCGACGGCCGAGCATCTCGGCGAGGATCCGCGTCTCGCTCGCCCGCTGCTCGAAGCGGCGCACGCTGATCAGGCCGGTCGTGATGACCTGCCCCGAGCCGATCGAGACGATGCGTCCGATTGACAGGAACACGCGCCGGCGGCCGGGGATCTCGACGACCATGCCGACGACGCGGGGTGGATCGGCGCGGCGGTAGACGACGACCACGTCGCGGACGCGGCCGAGCCGGTCGCCCTGGCGGTCGAAGACGGCGCACCCGGCCAGCCGGGCCACGAAGATGCGCGTCGTGCTCACGACCCCCAAGGCTAGTCAAAGGGTGCGCTGCAGCCCGCCAAGGCGGGCGATGGGATACTCCCGGCGTGACCAACACGCAAGGCCCCTTCGGGACCTCCCGCCGGCTGTCCTTCCCGAAACCGCCGAGCGGCGACGTGATCGCCACCTACGACTCGTACGAGGGCGCGCAGGAGGCGGTCGACCGGTTGGCGCACGCCGACTTCCCGGTGCGCGCCGCGTCGATCGTCGGCAACGACATGAAGAGCGTCGAGCGCGTCACGGGCCGGCTGTCCTGGGGCCGGGCGGCCGGAGCGGGCGCCGCGTCGGGGCTGTGGCTCGGTCTGTTCCTCGGGCTCGTCACCCTGTTCTTCTCGACCCGGGCGAACCCCGGCGTCGGCTACCTCTTCGGCGCGGTGCTGCTCGGCGCCGCGTTCGGCATCCTGTTCGGGCTGATCAGCTACGCCCTGACCCGGCGCCGCCGCGACTTCAGCTCGGTGATGCAGGTGGTCGCGTCGAGCTACTCGCTCGTCGTCGATCCCGAGGTGGCGAACCGGGCGCGCACCGTGCTCGGCCTCGGCGCCGGCACCACCACGGCGACGATCGCCGCCGACGACGACCTCGACGAGCCGCTCGGCCCGATCGCCTGACGGCGCGGAACGACCGCGATCCTGCCGAACGGCGGGGATCCGACGGCGATCCGTCCGTCAATGCCGGTGGATCGCCGTCGTTCGGCGCAGGAACGGTCAGGCCGTCGCGCGCTCCGCGAGCCACGCCTCGACCTCGTCGGCGGTGCGGGGAATGCCGGCAGAGAGGTTCTCGCAGCCGTCGGCCGTGACGAGCACGTCGTCCTCGATCCGCACCCCGATGCCGCGGAACTCCTCCGGCACGGTGAGGTCGTCCGGCTGGAAGTACAGGCCGGGCTCGATCGTGAAGACCATGCCCGCCTCCACGGTGCCGTCGATGTAGAACTCCTTGCGCGCCTGCGCGCAGTCGTGCACGTCGAGGCCGAGGTGGTGGCTCGTGCCGTGCACCATGTAGCGCCGGTGGGCCTGCCCGTCGAGGCCCTGGAGGACCGACGGATCGATCCTCGGCAGCCCCCAGCCCCGCACCTTCTCCGCGATGACCGCCATGGCGGCCTCGTGCACCTCGCGGAACACGATCCCGGGCCGCACGATCGCGAAGGCGGCGTCGGCCGCCTCGCGCACCGCCTCGTAGATCTCCCGCTGCATCGGGGAGAAGGTGCCGCTCACCGGGAAGGTGCGCGTGATGTCGGCGGTGTACAGGCTCGGCATCTCGACCCCGGCGTCCATCAGCACGAGGTCGCCGGGCACGACGGGGCCGTCGTTGCGGGTCCAGTGCAGGATGCACGCGTGCGGTCCTGCGGCGGCGATCGTGTCGTAGCCGAGCTCGTTGCCCTCGGCGCGGGCGCGGGTGAAGAACACGCCCTCGATCACCCGCTCACCGCGCTCGTGCTCGACGATGCGGGGGAGCGAGGTGAGCACGTCGTCGAAGCCCTGCTTCGTCGCGGCGACGGCGGCACGGAGCTCCGCGACCTCGCCCTCGTCCTTCACGAGACGGGCCTCCGAGAGGTCCCGCTCGAGGGCGCTGTCGGCGAGGGTCACGTCGGCCTCGCCCGCGCCGAACTCCGCCAGGGCCCTGGTGGCGAGGCCGAGCTCGGCACCGACCTCGTCGACGGTGGGGCGGGGACCCACCCAGAACTCGCCGATCGCGGCGTCGGCGTAGAACTCGTCCGTGTCGCGGCCGGCGGCCGGCTGGAAGTAGAGGGTGACGTCGTGGCCGTCGTCGGTCGGCTCGAAGACGAGCAGCGAGCCCGGCACCGTGTCCGCGCCCCACGCGGTGAGCCAGGAGAACGCCGAGTGGGCGCGGTACGGGTAGTCCGTGTCGTTGGAGCGCACCTTCGGGTCGCCGGCGGCGATCACGAGCCGCTCGCCCGCGAACCGCGACGAGAGCGCGGCACGCCGGGCCGCCGCGGCCGCGGCGAGCGGGCGCAGCGGGGGGAGCGTGCGGGGGCGGTCCGCCCATCCGCTGCCGATGTAGTCGGTGAAGGCGCGGGACTTCGGGATGGCGGTGCGCTCCACCGGCTGCTCGACGTCGCGGTTCTCGGCGGTGTGCAGCTGCTGATCGGTCGACATGATCCGATCATCGCACCGTCGTCCGGGTGCCGCGCCGGGCCCGACCGGCCCGCCGGCGCCGGCCGCGGTGCCCGCGCGCCGCGGCTAGGCTCGGCCGGGTGTGGACGGCGGGACGTGGCGTCGACCTGCACACCCACTCCCGGGTCTCCGACGGCACCGAGGCACCGGGCGAGGTCGTCGCGCAGGCGCGCGCCGCGGGGCTGGCCGCGATCGCGCTGACCGACCACGACACGACGGCGGGCTGGGCGGAAGCGCTGGAGGCCGCGACGCGCATCGGACTCGGGCTGATCCCCGGCGTCGAGCTGTCCACCCGCATCGAGTGGCGCAGCGTCCACGTGCTCGGCTACCTCGTCGATCCCGGCCATCCCGGCCTCGTCGCCGAGACGGCCCGCATCCGCGAGGCCCGGCGCAGCCGTGCCCGCCGGATCGTCGAGCGCATCGGCGTGGACTACCCGCTGGTGTGGTCGGACGTGCTCGCCCAGACGACGCCGGGCTCCACGGTGGGCCGGCCGCACATCGCGGACGCCCTCGTCGCCCTCGGCATCGAGTCGGATCGGAGCGCCGCGTTCGCGGGCATCCTGCATCCGCGCCGCGGCTACATCGAGCCGCACTACGCGCCCACCCCGCAGGCCGGGGTGCGGCTGATCCGGGCCGCCGGCGGCGTCCCGGTGCTCGCGCATCCCGGCGCCGCCGGCCGCGACCGGGTGCTCGGCGAGGGCGTCATCGCGGACCTCGTCGACGACGGGCTGTTCGGGCTCGAGCTCGACCACCGCGAGAACACCCCCGACGGGCGGGAGCGTGTCGCGGAGCTCGCGAAGCGGTTCGGGCTGGCGGTCACCGGCTCGAGCGACTACCACGGCAGCGGCAAGCCGAACCGGCTGGGGGAGAACACCACCGCCCCCGAGGTGGTCGAGCGGATCGTGGCCGAGGCGACCGGCGCGGAGCCGGTGCTCCCCGGGGTCTGAGCGCGGCTCAGCCGACGCCGAGCCAGCGGCGGACGGGCTCGAGCCCCTCCATGTCCACGTGCGGGCGCAGCTCGGGCGGCCGCGACTCCCACGTCGACCGGTCGAGGCGGTACCGCCGCAGCACCGTCGGCACGCCCTCGCGGTCCTCGAGCGACTCCCCGTCGGTCACGTAGCCCACCTTGCGGCTCACCGCCGACGAGGCGACGTTGTCCGACCAGGCCCGCGTCGTGACCCGGTTCGCGTCGAGACCCTCGAACGCGAAGGTGAGCACCGCGATCCGCAGCAGCGTGCCGATGCCGCGGCCCTGCCACTGGAGGCCGAGCCACGACGTGCTCTCGGCCGACCGGGCCGTCGGGAAGTCGACCGCCTCGAGCGCCTGCACCCCGATCAGCGTGTGGTCGAGGCGTGCGGCGAACTCGAGGGACCACGCCTCGGGCGCGAGCTTCGTACGCAGGCCCGAGTGGTGCCGGTACACGTTGCGCGCCACCTCGACGTCGCTGCCGCGCGACCAGGGCGTGGTGAAGGGCAGCGCGTTGCCGTGGATGCCGGACGCCGCGAGACGCCCGAGGTCGAGCGCGGTGCGGTCGTCCACCGCCGTGAGCTCGACGTCGGACACGGAGATCCGGAGCCCGAGCAGCGGCCAGATGTCGACGTCGGTGGGGGTCGGCATCGGGAAATGCTATCGGCGGCTCACGCCGACGGCGTCGCGGGTCGCGGACCGCGACGGCGGCGTCGGCGCTGCCGGGAGCCGGCGCCGTCGTGCGCGCCCGAGCCCGGCACGTGCTCGCTGTGGGCGGTCTCCGCCTGCTCGTGGCCGCCGTGCTCGTGGTGCGCGTGCTCGTGGTGCGCGTGCTCGGCGTGGCCCTCGCTGCGGGTGCCACGGCGGGACCGGGGACCGGCGCCCTCCCCGACCTGCGCCGAGGGCTCCGTCCTCGGCGCCGAGCCGTGGGTCTTCAGCCGGCCCCTCGTCCCCTCGGGGATGTCGAGGTCGGTGAAGAGGTGCGGCGACGACGAGTAGGTCTCCACCGGATCCGGCTGCCCGAACTCCAGCGCCTTGTCGATGAGCGACCACTTGTGCAGGTCGTCCCAGTCGACGAAGGTCACGGCGATGCCGGTCTTGCCGGCCCGCCCGGTGCGGCCCGCGCGATGCAGGTACGCGTCCGCGTCCTCTGGGATCGTGTGGTTGATCACGTGCGTCACGTCGTCCACGTCGATGCCGCGGGCGGCGACGTCGGTGGCGATGAGCACGTCCTTCTTGCCCGCGCGGAACGCGTTCATCGCGCGCTCGCGCTGCTCCTGGCTGAGGTCACCGTGCACGGCGGCGGCGTTGAACCCGCGGTCGTTCAGCTCCTCGACGAGCTTGGCGGCTGCGCGCTTCGTCCGGGTGAAGACCACCGTCTTGCCGCGGCCCTCCGCCTGCAGGATGCGGGCGATGACCTCGTCCTTGTCCAGCGAGTGCGTGCGGTAGACGAGGTGGCGGATGTTCGCCTGGGTGAGGCCCTCGTTCGGATCCGTGGCGCGGATGTGCACCGGCCGGTTCATGAAGCGGCGGGCGAGCGCCACGATCGGTCCGGGCATCGTGGCCGAGAAGAGCATGGTGTGCCGGGCCGGTGGCGTCTGGGCGAAGAGCTTCTCGATGTCGGGCAGGAAGCCGAGGTCGAGCATCTCGTCGGCCTCGTCCAGCACCAGGATCCGGGCCGACGACAGCTTCAGGTGGCCCTGCTGGGCGAGGTCGAGCAGCCGGCCCGGGGTACCGACGACGACGTCGATGCCCTTGCGCAGGGCCTCGATCTGCGGCTCGTAGGCGCGCCCGCCGTAGATCGTCAGGACGCGGGCCCCGAGGCGCTTGCCGGCGCTGGCGATGTCGGCGGCGACCTGGACGGCGAGCTCGCGGGTCGGG
>DASYJR010000137.1:0-10150 GCA_035996305.1 Amnibacterium sp.
TGGCGGGGGGTCACGGCGGCCGGCTGGAACCCGTACCGCGTCGGGATGGCCACGCCGCAGGTGATCATCGCGGCCCAGACCCTGCATGCCACCGGCTACGCGCTCGGCCTGCAGTACGACGGCTCGGACGCCGCTGCCATCGCCTACTTCGGCGACGGTGCGACGAGCGAGGGCGACGCGAGCGAGGCGCTCGTCTTCGCCGCCACGTACCGCGCGCCGGTCGTCTTCTTCTGCCAGAACAACCACTGGGCCATCTCCGAGCCCGTGTCGCTGCAGAGCGCATCGAGCCTCGCCGGCCGCGCCGCCGGGTTCGGCGTGCCGTCGGTGACGGTGGACGGCAACGACGTGCTCGCGGTGCTCGCGGTCACCCGCGCCGCGCTCGCCCGCGCCCGCGCCGGCGGCGGCCCGTCCTTCATCGAGGCCGTCACCTACCGGATGGGTCCGCACACGACGGCCGACGACCCGACGCGCTACCGCGACCCCGCGGAGCTCGAGGCCTGGGGCAGGCTCGACCCCATCGACCGGGTGGACGCCCACCTCACGGCACGCGGTCTGCTCACCGACGAGCGCCGCTCCGCCGTGACCGGTCACGCCGACGAGGTCGCCCACGCCATGCGGGCGGCCTGCATCGCGCTGCCCGACCCCGACCCGATGTCGCTCTTCGAGCACGTGTACGCCACCGCCCACCCGGACGTCGACCGGCAGCGGGCCCGCTACGCGCGCTACCTCGACTCCTTCGAGGACGCCCGATGAGCACCATGACCATGAGCGGCGCCTTGAACGCCGGGCTGCGTGCCGCGCTCGCCGCGGATCCGAAGGTCGTCCTGATGGGCGAGGACATCGGCATGCTCGGCGGCGTCTACCGGATCACCGACGGCCTCCAGCGCGAGTTCGGTCCACGCCGCGTGATGGACACCCCGCTCGCCGAGTCCGGCATCCTCGGCACCGCCGTCGGCCTCGCGTACCGGGGCTACCGACCGGTGTGCGAGATCCAGTTCGACGGATTCGTCTACCCGGCGTTCGACCAGATCGTGTCCCAGGTCGCCCGGATGCACGCCCGCACGAACGGCGCGGTGCGGCTGCCGATCACGATCCGCATCCCCGTCGGCGGCGGCATCGGGTCCGCGGAGCACCACTCCGACTCGCCCGAGGCCTACTTCGTGCACACGCCGGGGCTGCGCGTCGTGAGCGTCGCGGATCCGCAGGACGCCTACGACCTGCTCCAGGACGCCATCGCCTGCGACGACCCCGTGCTGTTCTTCGAGCCGAAGCGCCGCTACCACCTGAAGGGCGAGGTCGACACCGGCCGCGCGCGCCCGGCGGCGCTCGACACGGCGCGCGTCGTGCGCCACGGCACGGACGCGACGGTCGTCACGTTCGGCGGCCTCGTCCAGGTGGCGCTCGCCGCCGCGGACGCCGCCGCCGACGAGGGCGTCTCGCTCGAGGTGATCGACCTGCGGTCGCTGTCGCCGATCGACTGGGTCACCGTCGCCGCCTCCGTGCGCCGCACCGGCCGGGTCGTCGTCACGCACGAGGCGCCGGAGTCGGTCGGCCTCGGCGCGGAGCTCGCCGCCGGCATCACGGAACGCTGCTTCTCCTTCCTCGAGCACGCGCCCGTGCGCGTCACCGGGTTCGACATCCCCTATCCGCCGTCGAAGCTCGAGCGGCACCACCTGCCCGACCTCGACCGGCTGCTCGACGGCGTCGACGCCGCGCTCGGCCGGCCGTCGAGCTACGAGGACGAGCCGTGATCGTCCAGTTCGCGCTGCCCGACCTCGGGGAGGGCCTCACCGAGTCCGAGCTGGTGCGGTGGAAGGTCGCCGAGGGCGACGAGGTCGGCCTCGACCAGATCATCGCCGAGGTGGAGACGGCCAAGGCGATGGTCGAGCTGCCGTCGCCGCACGCCGGCGTCGTCGAGCGGCTCTACGTGCGGCCCGGCGCGACCGTGAACGTCGGCGAGCCGATCATCGCCTTCCGTGTGCCCGGCGGCGACGAGCCCGACGACGCGCCCCAGCCGAACCTCGTCGGCTACGGCGCCGCACCGGAGTCGAACGGCCGTCCCGCCCGTCGGCCACGCCGGCTGCGCGCGGCTCCCGCGGCCGCGCCCCCGCCGGCCTCGGCGCCGGAACCCGTGCCCGCCGGCCGTGTGCGCGCCACGCCGCCCGTCCGCCGCCTCGCCGAGCAGCTCGGCGTGCACCTCGACGACCTGCACGGCACCGGCGAGCACGGGCTCGTCACCCGGCAGGACGTCGAGCTCGCCGCGCATGCGGCGCCCGCGGCGGGCGACCGGCCACCGGCCGGCGACCTCGAGCGCATCCCCGTCACCGGCGTGCGCCGCCGCACGGCCGAGGCGATGGTCGCGAGCGCCTTCACCGCACCGCACGTGACGATGTTCCTCACCGTCGACGTGACCGCCACGATGGAGCTGCTCGACCGCCTCCGCGGCACGGCCGAGTACCGCGACGTGAAGCTCACCTTCCTCGCCGCGGTCGCGAAGGCCCTCTGCCTGGCGGTGACTGGCCATCCGGAGGTGAACGCGCGGTGGGCCGGCGACGAGATCGTCCGGTCGAGCGCCGTGCACCTCGGCATCGCGGCGGCGACGCCCCGCGGACTCGTCGTCCCCGTGCTCCGCGATGCGCAGGCATCCGGCCTCGCGGAGCTCGCCCGCCGCATCGCCGACCTCGCGGCGACGGCCCGCGCCGGCCGCACCGGGCCGGCCGACCTCGGGGGCAGCACGATCACGATCTCGAACGTCGGCGTCTTCGGCGTCGACGCGGGCACGCCGATCCTGAACGCGGGCGAGGCGGCGATCCTCGCCGTCGGTCAGGTCGCGAGGCGGCCGTGGGAGTGGCAGGGCGACGTCGCGCTGCGCGCCGTCACGACGCTCTCGCTGTCCATCGACCACCGCGTGCTCGACGGCGAGCAGGGCTCCCGCTTCCTCGCCGCGATCGGCCGCACCCTCGCCGATCCCGCCACCGCCTTCACCGGATAGCCACTGCACCGGTGGGGCGCCGGACCGGCCGTCCCACCATCCGTTCCCACCGAGGAGCCAGCCATGACCCTGCTCACCCCCACCGACGAGACGCCCGCCGGCTTCGAGCTCCCCGAGTTCCACGCGCGGCTGCGCGACGAGGTGCGCGAGTTCGCCGACACCGTCGTCGCGCCGGCCGCGTACGAGTACGACACGAAGCGGGAGCTGCCGTACGACATCGTCCGCGCGATGGGCGACATGGGTCTCTTCGGCCTGCCCGTCCCCGAGGAGTACGGCGGCCGCGGCCGCGACTACTTCGCCCTGTGCCTCGCCGTCGAGCAGCTCGCCCGGGCCGACCAGAGCATCGCGGTCACCCTCGAGGCGGGCGTCGGCCTCGGCATGATGCCGATCCTGCGCAGCGGCACCGAGGCCCAGAAGCGCGAGTGGTTGCCCCTGCTGTCCTCCGGTCACGCGCTCGCCGCGTTCGGCCTGACGGAGGCGGAAGCCGGCTCGGACGCCGCCGGCACGCGGACCACCGCCCGGCTCGAGGACCACCGATGGGTGATCGACGGCGCGAAGCAGTTCATCACCAACTCCGGTTCCGAGATCACGCGGCTCGTCACGGTCACCGCGGTCACCGGGGAGTCCCTGCGGCCCGACGGCTCGATCAAGAAGGAGCTCTCGGCGATCCTCGTGCCGGTGCCGACCGACGGATTCGTCGCCCATCCGGCGTACGACAAGGTCGGCTGGCACACGTCCGACACCCATCCGCTCACGTTCACCGACGTGCGCGTGCCGGAGGAGAACCTCCTCGGCGCTCGCGGTCGCGGCTTCGCGAACTTCCTCCAGACGCTCGACGAGGGCCGCGTCGCCTTCGCGGCGCTCTGCACCGGCGCGGCCCAGGGCTGCCTCGAGGAGGCCGTACGGTACGCGGGGGAGCGGCGCGTGTTCGGCCGGGCCATCGGCGACAACCAGCACATCGCGTTCACGCTCGCCCGGATGCAGGCCCGCGTGCACACGGCGCGACTGGCCTACTACGACGCGGCGATCAAGATCGTGCGCGGCGTCCCCTTCAAGACCGAGGCGTCGATCGCGAAGCTCGTCGGCAGCGAGGCGGCCATGGCCAACGCCCGGGACGCGACCCAGATCTTCGGCGGTTACGGCTTCCTGAACGCGAGCCCCGTCGCCCGCCACTACCGCGACTCGAAGATCCTCGAGATCGGCGAGGGCACGTCCGAGGTGCAGCTCGGCGTCATCGCCCGGGGCCTCGGGTTCGCCGCCCTCTGATGCCCGTCCCGCCGCGGCCGCCCAGCCGACCCTCAGCAGGGTCGGGGTGCGGTCATGGGCCGCTGATCAGAAGGAGGTCCAGCCTGCTGCTGTGACCGGACCGGGGAGTGCGACGAGGGACCGGATGACGATGGTCCTCACCCTCGCGGCACTGGTCGGCTCCGCCTGCACCCTCGCCTGGGTGGTGGTGACCGCGATCCTGCCACTCGGCTGACGAGGGTGCGGCGGCGCCGACGCGTCGCGTTTCGATTGTGAAAACTCTGGGCGCGCCGCGTGTCGCGTGGCGCGCCCGCCGCGCAACACTCGCTCATGGACGAGACGCGCAGCCTTCCTTCCCCCGCGTTGCTCCTCGACGCGTCCCTCCCCGTCACCGTCGAGCTCACGGAGGCGACGAGACGGGTCGAGCTCGTGGCCGCGACCGGCGCCGTGCGGATCGTGCTGCCCGCCTGCGTGCACGTCTGCCCGCCCGACCGCGTCGTGGCGGGGGAGACGGCCGACGGCCAGTCCTTCCGGGAGGTCGCCGGTGTGCTCTACCTCGACGCCGCCGAGCGGCAGGGGATCCCGATCGCGGTGATCTGACGCCGGCTCAGCCGGTGCGCTTCACCGACATCGCGGCAACCGCAGCGGCGCCCCGATCACCCTCGGTGAGGTCCTCGTTCGTGACGTCCCGCCGGTCGTCCGCGCGCTCCGCCGAACTCGCCGTGTCGCTCGCCGCCGTGCCGTCGGAGTCGCCCTCGGCGTCCGGCATCATCCCGTTGGTCTGGTCGAACGGCTTCGCGATCGTCTCGTCGTCGACCCGCCGCTCCGCATCCGATGTGTCCATGGGGGGACGGTACGCGCGGCAGCCGCATATCCCCTGGGCCTTTCCCCCTGACCATCTGCCGCTTTCACCCCGTTGCGCAGCCCCGCCGAAGGGCCGGAAGCGGCACGTCCCCGGGGTGCGGGCGTCAAAGGAGAGGCACAGGAGCCGTACCGAGCGCCCTTGGGCGGCTCGTGGAGGGTCGCCCCATGACGACCTCGGCAGCTCCCATCGCCCCTCCCCGTGCCCGCGCCGCTACGGCTCGCATCGCATGGCCGGTGCCCGTCGTGCGGACGCCCCCGCGCTGGTCGGGTCCCGCACTCGGTGGGCTGCTGATCGCCACGGCGGTGCTCTACCTGGTCGGCCTCGCCGCGAGCGGCACCGCGAACAGCTTCCGGCGGCTCGACCTCGACCGCGATCCTCACGTGGGTGAAGGCGCACTACGCGCCACGGCGGCCGACGGCTCCACGGGCTACGACCTGAGGACGTCGACGTCCTGAATCGGGCCCGCTCGGCCGGCCGCCGCTTCAGGCGGCTCGGCCGGGTGGGTTCCCGGCGAGGTGGATGCGATGCCGTTGCATCCGATGGCGGGGCAGCGGGTCGCCCCGCCATCGCTTCGGCACGAGGTGCGGTGCGTTGCGGTGGACGCGGATCTCCCACTCGTCGCTCGAGTGGATCAGGTGGTGGTGGAACGAGCAGAGGAGCACTCCGTTGTCGATGTCGGTGCCTCCGCGATCCCGGGTGACCCACTTGATGTGATGTCCTTCCGTCCACTGGGTCGCCGCCGTGCACCCCGGCCAGGCGCATCCGCCGTCACGTGCGGCCAGGGCCCGGCGTTGAGCCCGGCTGAAGAGCCGTCGCTTCCGGCCGAGATAGAGGGGCTCGCCGTCCACGCCGGTGACGACCAGGCGGGTCGAGCCCGAGCACTGCAGTCGTTGGACCGTGGGGACGGAGATGCGCCCACTCGCGCCGTCCGCCCACCCGCAGCCGCGACGGCTCTCGAGGTCGGCTGCATTCACGTGGACGACGACCTCGGGCTCGGCAGTCGTGCTGCTGGCGCTGTCGGCATCGGCTCGCAGGCCGGCCTTGAGCAGATCGATGATCGTGTCGTGGTCGAACTGCGCCTTCGATCGCTCGTCGGCGGCTGCCTCGTGCCACTCGGAGTCGTCCTCGCAGTCCGCAGCCGCCTCACGCACCCACTGCACTCCGATGCGATGCGATGCGATCGCCGCACGCAGCAGAGCGGTGATCTCCGGCTCCGTCTTCAGGACGGTCGTGGTGATTCCGTCCTCGCCGTCCCGCCCGATCCGAAGGCTCCGGTTGCGGTGCGCAGCGTCCTCCGCCGGCTTCGCCCCGTCGGGGTCGAGGGCGGCCCGCCACACCTCGGCCTGCACCCGCAGCAGGTCGGGCGACATCGTCGTCGCGCTGTCGGCGAGCGCGGCCTCC
This sequence comes from Amnibacterium sp., assembly GCA_035996305.1. GTDB lineage: Bacteria > Actinomycetota > Actinomycetes > Actinomycetales > Microbacteriaceae > Amnibacterium. The sequence goes on from DASYJR010000137.1 coordinate 6,504, forward strand.
GCGACGTCGAGCGCAGCACGGTCGGCGCGGCGTACCACGGCCCCGAGCACGTCCACGATGACACGAGCGGCATCGGCGCCGATCGCCCCCGCGTCGAGTGCCGCGACGACGTGCGGCCATCGTGACGGCAGCTCCTCGCCCGTGATCGACAGTCCGGCTCGGACCCGGATGCCGAGCGCCGTGCGCCGACGTGCCTCCTGCAGGCTGATGCGCAGCTCGCGGGCCAGCAGGTCGGTCGCGTCGCGGTCCCCTCGACGTCGTGCCAGCGACGCGTCGCCGATCTGCTCCCGTGATCGCCACGCGACCTCGCCGGCGAGGGCGGCACGGCGTGCATCGGCGAGCCGGCCGAGCGCCTCCCACTGCTCGAGGTGGGCGAGGAGGCCGTCGTCGCTCATCGACGCAGGGCGGCACGGGGCAGCGGCGGCGATCCCGATCGCGTGCTCCAACTCCTCCGCCTGCATGTCCACATCGTCACACCGGCCACCGACACCGCCTGGCGACCGAAACGGGGCCTGACCAGGGATGAGTTGTCCACAGGCCGGGCCGTCGTCACGGGCCTGGGGAGGAGCAGACGCAGCGTGGAGCCGCCGTTCCCACCCCCGTCACGAGGCGTGCGGGGGACGAGTGCGGCACGTCACCGGCGGGTGCGCATCCAGACCGCCGCGTCGGTCGGAAGCAGCCGGTCGGCCACTGGCGCGCTCGACAGCAGCACCTCGCCCGGACCGATCGCGAGGGGCTGCGCCGACAGGTTCACGAGGCACCGGAACGCGCCGCCGCGCTCGAAGGCCAGCGCGCCCGCGGGCGACTCGAGCCAGGTGAGGTCGAGCCCGGCGAGCGCCGGTTCGGCTCGTCGGATGCGCAGCGCCTCGCGGTGCATGGACAGCGTCGATGCGGGATCCGCCTGCTGCGCCTCCACGGTGAGCGGCGTCCAGTCGGCGGGCTGCGGCAGCCAGGTGCGCGTGCCGGGCGGCGAGAAGCCGAACGGCGGCTCCGTGCCACTCCAGGGCAGCGGCACCCGGCAGCCGTCGCGGCCGCGGTTCTCGCCGTCCGTGCGGAGGAAGATCGGATCCTGCAGCACCTCCTCTCGCAGGTCCTGCACCTCGGGCAGGCCGAGCTCCTCGCCCTGGTAGAGGTAGGCCCCGCCGGGGAGCGCGAGCATCAGCAGCGCCGCCGCTCGCGCCCGTCGCGTGCCGAGCACCGGATCCGAGACCTCGCCGACGCCGTCCGCGAGGTGCGCCGCCGAGGTCGTCGCCCGGCCGTACCGGGTCACGAGCCGCACCTCGTCGTGGCTGGACAGGGCCCAGGTCGGTGGGGCGCCGATCGCCACGACGGCGTCGAGCGTGTCGCCGACCACCCGCCGGACCGCGTCCGCCTCCCACGCCGACTTCAGGTACGGGAAGTTGAACGCGCTGTGCAGCTCGTCGGGCCGCAGGTACCGCCCGAGTCGCTCCGCCCCGTTCACGACCGCCTCCGCGACGAAGATCCGCTCGCCGCGGTCCGCGTACTCGTCAGCGATGCGCCGCCACCGGCGGAACACCTCGTGCACGGCGTCGACGTCCCAGTGCGGGTTGTCCTCCCACTCGACGGTGACGAAGCGGGGGGCGTCCCCGTAGTCCGCGTCGGGCAGTCCGGGGGCCTTCGCGAGCGCCGGCGCCGCGTCGACGCGCAGGCCGTCGACCCCGCGGTCGAACCAGAAGCGCAGGATGTCGTCGAAGTCGGTGAGCACCGCCTCGTTCGTCCAGTCGAGGTCCGGCTGCTCCTCCGCGAACGTGTGCAGGTACCACTGGCCCGGCCGGCCGTCCGCCTCCCGGATCCGGGTCCACGCGGACCCGCCGAATGCGCTGATCCAGTTGTTCGGCGGCTCGTCGCCCTCGGGACCCCGACCGTCGCGGAAGAGGTACCGGCCGCGCTCCGGGGAGCCGGGCGCTGCCGCGAGGGCGGCCTGGAACCACGCGTGCCGTTCCGAGGTGTGGTTCGGCACCATGTCGGTGATCACGCGGAGGTCGAGGGCGTGCGCGTCCGCGAGCAGCGCGTCGGCGTCGGCGAGCGTGCCGAAGCGGGGATCGATGTCGCGGTAGTCGCTCACGTCGTAGCCGCCGTCCGCCATCGGCGACGGATACCAGGGGGTGACCCAGATGCCGTCGACCCCGAGGTCCTTCAGGTACGGCAGCCTCGCGCGCAGGCCCGCGAGGTCGCCTTCCCCGTCTCCGTCCGCGTCGGCGAAGCTGCGGAGGTAGACCTCCAGCATCACTGCGGTGCGCCACCACGTCGAGGTCACGACCGCAATCTAGTGCCCGAGGCGGGCCGGGCTCGACGGCCGCGGGACCCGGGTGCTAGCGTCCCGTCAACCGACTGGAAAGTTGCCAGTCGATTCACGACGGAGTGACCATGACGGGATCGCCCAACCGCCTTCGGGTGCTGAACGACCAGTCCGCGCTGGCGTTCATCCTCGACGCGGGGACCGTCACGCGCGCGGAGCTCGGCTCCCTCACCGGACTGTCGAAGCCGGCCGTCGCCGAGCTGCTCACCCGCCTCGAGACCGCCGGGCTCGTCGAGAAGGCCGAGCTGCGACCCGGCGGCCCCGGGCCGGCGAAGCAGACCTGGCGGGTGCGCCCGGACGTCGGCTACGCGGCGGCGATCGACGTGACCGTCGAGCTCCTCCGCGGGCGCCTGCAGGGCCTCGACGGCACCACCGTCGCCGAGCTCGAGACGGCCTGGGACGGGCGTGACGTGCCGCGCACCGTCGCGCGCCTCGTGGCGCGCCTCGTCGCGGATGCCGGGGTGGCGGCGGACCTGCTCCTCGGCGCGGTCGTCGGCGTGCCCGGCGCCGTGGACCCGCGCACCGGATCCGTCCGGGGTGCGCCGCAGCTGCCGTCACTCGGCGGCTACGACGTCGCGGGCGCCGTGGAGCGCGAGCTCGGCGTCCCGGTGCAGGTCGAGAACGACGTCAACCTGATGGCGCTCGCGGCGATCGCCGACGGCGCCGCCCTCGCCGCCCGCAGCATGGCGTTCGTCTGGATCGACGAGGGCGTCGGCGGCGCGATCGTGCGCGACGGCGAGCTGGTGCGCGGGTTCACCGGCGGCGCGGGCGAGATCGACCTGCTCCCCGTCGGGATGCAGGACGGGCGGATCGAGAAGCTCGCCGACGCGCTCGCCCCCGAGGCCATCGGCCGCCTGGCCGCGGGCGCCGGCCTCGGCGACGCGGACTCCGCGCTGAGCCCGGACTCGCCGGTGGCGGCGGAGATCGCCCGGCGCATCGCGGCCGGCCTCGCCGCCCTCGTCGCCGTGCTCGATCCGGAGGTCGTGCTGCTCGGCGGGCGCTACGGCGCGCCCGCTGCCGGGCGCCTCGGCTCCGCCGTCCGCACGGCGCTGGCCGCCCGGCTCGACACCGATCCGTCCGCGCTGCCCGAGCTGCGCCCCTGTCCCGTCGGCCCGGACGCGGCGCTCACCGGCGCCGCCCGCATCGCCCTCGCCGCCGCCCGGCGCGCCGCGTTCCGCACCGGTTCCCTTCCCTCATCCACCGATCCCATCAGGAGCAGCTCATGAAGCGCGCCACCGTCGCTGTGCTCGCCGCCGTCGCGGTCCCGCTCACCCTCGCCGGATGCACCGGCGTCGGCACCGGGTCGTCCGGCCCCCAGTCCGCGCCG
>DASYJR010000138.1:0-6024 GCA_035996305.1 Amnibacterium sp.
CCGCCCGGGCAGCACGCCCGGGCGGCCGCCTCTCGAGTCCCCTCGTCCGCTACATCGGGATCCGGCTCCTCGTCTCGCTGCTGCTGCTCGTCGGAGTGACGATCATCACCTTCGTGCTCACGAACCTCGTTCCGGCGAGCCCGGTGACGGCCGCGCTCGGCGAGCGCGCCTCCTCGGATCCGAAGATCGTGGCGGCGTTCAAGGCGGCGCAGGGCCTCGACAAGCCCCTGCCCGTGCAGTACGCGATCTACCTCGGCCACCTGCTGCAGGGGAACCTCGGCACCTCGATCCAGACCCACAACCCGGTGGTCGACGACCTCGCGGTCGCGTTCCCCGCGACGGTCGAGCTGGCCCTCTTCGTGATCGTGCTCTCGATCGTGATCGGGCTGGGACTCGGCCTGATCGCCGCCCTGCGCCACAACCGGCTCGCCGACCAGGTGATCCGTGTCGTCTCGCTGCTCGGCATCTCCGTGCCGACGTTCTGGCTGGCGGTCGCCGTCTACTTCCTGTTCTTTTTCGTGCTGCACTGGGCGCCGGGATCGGGCCGGCTCGACCCCGCCGCCACGCCCCCGCCGACCGCCACCGGGCTCTACACGGTCGACGCCCTGCTCGCCGGCCAGCCGGCGGTCTTCCTCGACGCCCTCGGCCATCTCGTGCTGCCCGGCCTCGTGCTGACGCTCTACACCGTGGGCCTCCTCGTACGGTTCGCGCGCTCCGCCATCCTCGACGTGCTCAGCCAGGACTACGTGCGCGCGGCGCGAGCGAAGGGGCTGCCCGGCGGCCAGGTCGTGTTCCGCTACGTGCTGCGCGGGGCGCTGCTGCCGATCCTGACGATCGTCGGCCTCGCGTTCGGCTCCCTGCTGTCCGGCACCGTGCTCACCGAGCAGGTGTTCGCATGGGGCGGGATCGGGCAGTACGCGTTCCGGGCCGCGACCGCGCTCGACCTGCCGGCCGTACTCGGCGTCGGGCTGATCGTCGGCGTCGTCTACATCGCCACGAACTTCGTCATCGACGTGATCTACGGCGTCGTCGATCCCCGGGTGCGGGTCGGATGACCGTCGCCGTCGCTCCTCCCCGCCGCCGGATGCGGCTGCCCGCCGTGTGGCGCCGCCCGCTCGCGATCGTCGGCGCGGCCGTCATCGTGATCTGGGTGCTGATCGCGCTGCTGGCGCCGGTGCTGCCGCTGCAGGATCCGCTGCACCAGTCGTCCGCGGTGCTCGCCGCCCCGAGCCCATCGCACCTGCTCGGCACCGACGAGCTCGGCCGCGACGTGCTGTCCCGCACGCTCTGGGGTTCGCAGGTGTCCCTGCCGCTCGCGGTCGTGCTGGTGCTCGCATCACTCGTGATCGGCAGCGTGCTCGGCGCCGTCGCCGGCTACATCGGCGGCATCGTCGACGAGGTCATCATGCGCATCGCGGACCTCGTGTTCGCGTTCCCGACGATCATCCTGGCGATGGTCGTGGCCGCGGCCCTCGGGCCCAGCCTCACCAACGCGGTGATCGCGCTCACCTTCGTCAACTGGCCGAACTACGCCCGCGTGATGCGAGCCCTCGTGCTCGGCGCACGGGGGCAGGAGTACGTGATCGCCGGCCGCCTCCTCGGCTCGGGCCCGTTCACGTCCCTGCGGCGGGACGTGCTGCCCAACGTGGCGTCGCCGATGCTCGTGCTCGCCACCCTCGACTTCGGCAACCAGATCCTGCTGCTGTCCGGCCTGTCGTTCCTCGGCCTCGGCGCCGTGCCGCCGACCGCGGAGTGGGGCTCGATGGTCGGCGACGGCGTGCAGCAGTTCTCGAGCTGGTGGCTCGCCACCTTCCCGGGCCTCGCGATCTTCTCCGTCGTCGTCGGATTCAACTTCCTCGGCGACGCGCTCCGCGACGCCCTCGATCCGCGCACCGCCGGTGCCGTGCAGGGGACGACCGTATGAGCGGGTTGCGCATCGACGGTCTGCGTCTCACCATCGGCCGGTCGGAGGTGCTGAAGGGCATCAGCCTGGACGCGCCCGGCGGCGTCATCACCGGGCTCGCGGGGGAGTCGGGCTCCGGCAAGACGATGACCGGGCTCGCCGTGATCGGCCTGCAGCCGGCGGGCTCCCGGGTCTCCGGCACGATCGCGTTCGACGACGGCGACGGCGGGGTGCCGAACCTGCTCGACCTGTCGCCGCGGGCGATGAACCGGCTGCGCGGTAGGCGGATCGCGATGGTGTTCCAGGATCCGACGGCGAGCCTGCAGCCGATGCTGTCGATCGGCACCCAGCTCACCGATCACCTGCGTCACCATCTCCACCTCGACAAGCGCGCGGCGCGGCGGCGGGCGCTCGAGCTGCTCGAGCGGGTGAAGGTGCCGGACGCGGAGGCGGCGGTGCGGCGCTACCCGCACCAGTTCTCGGGCGGCCAGCTGCAGCGAATCGCGATCGCCATCGCGATCGCCTGCGAACCGGCGGTGCTGATCGCGGACGAGCCGACGACGGCGCTCGACGTGACGGTGCAGGCGGGCATCCTGCGGCTGCTGCGGGAGCTCACCGACGACCTCGGACTCGCGGTGCTGCTCGTCACGCACGACCTGGGGGTGATGTCGGCGGTCGCCGACACGGTCGCGGTCATGCGGTCGGGCACGGTCGTCGAGCACGGCAGCCGCTACCAGGTCATCCGCGAGCCGCGGACGGAGTACGCGAAGGAGCTCATCGCCGCCCTGCCCCACACCCCGGCGCCCGGAGCCGGCGTGGATGAGCCCCCCGCAGGCCCCGAGGCCGGCGGCGACGAGGGGGAGTCACGATGACCGACCGGCTCGAGATCGACGAGGCCACGGTCACGTACCGGCAGCCCGGGCGCCGCACGCTGACCGCCGTGGACTCGGTGAGCCTGTCCCTGCGGGCCGGCGAGGTGCTCGGCCTCGTGGGGGAGTCGGGGTGCGGCAAGTCGACCCTCGCCCGCGCGGTCTGCGGGCTGGAGCCGCTCTCATCCGGCGCGATCCGCTTCGACGGCGAACCGGTCAGGCGTCTCGGGCTGCGCCCCCGCGACTCGCGGCAGCGACGGATCCAGATGGTGTTCCAGAACCCGTACGCGTCACTGAACCCCAGGCGGCGCGTCGGGGCGCAGATCGAGGACGCCCGGGCCGTCGCCGGCCGGGACGCCCTTCCGGTCGAACGGCTCCTCGAGCAGGTCGGGCTCGAGCCGGCTGTCGCGAGCCGGTACCCCTACGAGTTCTCCGGCGGGCAGCGGCAACGCATCGCGATCGCGCGGGCCATGGCGGCGGCGCCCGAGGTGCTCATCGGCGACGAGCCGATCGCCTCACTCGACGCCAGCCTGCAGGCCCGTATCGCCTCGCTCATGCGGGACGTCGCGCTCGAGCAGGGCGCCTCGCTGCTGTTCATCAGCCATGACCTGTCCGTCGTGCGGGTGATCGCCGACCGCATCGCCGTCATGCAGTCCGGCCGCATCGTCGAGGAGGGGCCGACGGACCGGGTGTGGTCCGACCCGCAGCACCCGTACACCCGGCGGCTGCTCGCGGCCATCCCCATCGCGGACGGCCTCGGCCGCCTGCCCGGTTGAGGACGGGCGTTCTCGCCGTCGGCGAGCCCGGAAGGTGGCCGCCCGGCGTCGCGGCGCGGGTCAGAGGCGAGCGTCGCTCCGCGCTCCGGGGCGCGCACACCAGCAGCCGGCGACGTGGTCGTCGACGAGGCCGGCGGACTGCATGAGCGCGTAGACGGTCACGGGGCCGACGAACCGGAGGCCTTCGCGCTTCAGCGCCTTCGCCAGCGCCACCGACTCGGGCGTCGACGCGGGCACGTCGCCCATGCCGGTCGGCCGGTCCCGCTCGTCGCGCGGTTCGGGAGCGTGCGACCAGATGAGCCGGTCGAGTGCCCCGTCGCCCTCGCGGTCGCGGAGCGCGGCGACGGCGCGCGCGTTCCCGAGGACGGCCTCGATCTTCTGCCGGTTGCGCACGATGCCGGCGTCCGTGAGCAGGCGCTCGACGTCGTGCTCCCCGAACCCCGCGACGCGCTCCGGCTCGAACCCGGCGAACGCGGCCCGGAACGCGGGCCGCTTGCGCAGCACGACGATCCAGGAGAGGCCGGACTGGAAACCCTCGAGCGAGAGCTTCTCGAACAGGGCGGCGTCGCCGTGCAGCGGCACGCCCCACTCCTCGTCGTGGTAGCGCGCGTACTCCCCGGCCGCCGCCCACGGGCAGCGGACGACCCCGTCGGCGCCGGTCGTGGCGGTCATCGGGGAGGGGCTGTTCGCAGGATCGGGAAGCACGGGCTGGACGGTAGGGCCGCCCGCGTCGCGGGTGCGGCCTGCCGGCACGGCTCGACCCAAGCGGGGCAGCCGGGCCGGGCTGGGGAGGAGCCGGTCACCCGAGTGCGTTGAGGGCGGCGTCGCCCCAGTTCACGGTGCTCGCGTACAGGATCCACAGCAGGTAGGGCAGGAGCAGCACCGCGGCGGCCCGGGAGACCGGCCAGAACGCCGCGATCGTCGCCGCGACGGTGAGGTCGAGCGCGAGGATCACGACGAGCGCGATCCAGAGCGCGGCCGGACCGATCAGCCCGTAGCCGCCGAAGAAGATCGGCGTCCACAGGCTGTTCAGCACCAGCTGGACCACGAAGAGCGGCAGCCCGAGCGCTGCGCGCCGCTGCGTCCGGCGCAGCCAGACGAGCCAGCCGGCGACCGCGATCAAGGTGTACAGCACGCTCCAGACCGGGCCGAACGCCGCGTCCGGCGGGGTCCACACGACGTGGGGCGACCGGGAGTACCAGCCGTTCACCGCCCCGATCGTGGTGAGCGCGCCGAATGCGGCGACGCCGTACGCGATGGCGAGGAACGCGACGAGCGCGCCGATGCTCGGCGCGTCGATCCGGGGTCGCCGGCTCGACGACTTGCGCTGCGTGTTCGTGTAGGACAGGGCCGCTCCGTTCGCCGGAGCCAGCCTACGAGGCGGCCGGGTCTACCGGAGGCCGAGCCGGGACAGGACGGCGGCCACCCGCGACGGGGCACGGGTCAGCCGTTCCTCCGCGTCGGCGAGGCCGCTCGCCGCCACGACGGCGTTCACCCCGAGCACGCGCAACGGTTCCGGCTCCCACCTGGGCGGCAGGTGCCCGACCCAGGGCAGCGCGGTGAGCGGCGTGGACCGGCCCGTGACGAGGTCGGCGACGGTGCGGCCCGCCAGGTTCGCGGCCGCGACGCCGTCCCCGACGTAGCCGCCCGCCCAGACCAGGCCGCCGCGCAGGCGCACGACCGACGGATGCCAGTCCCGCGGCACGCCGATCGGGCCGCCCCAGCGGTGGGTGATCGGGGCGCCGGCCGCGGCGGGGAAGAGCTCGCCGAGGGTCCGCTCGAGGTGGGCGAAGACCCGCGCCGAGACGTCCCAGCCGGGGCGGATCGTGCTGCCGAGGTGGTAGCGCGCGCCGCGGCCCCCGAACGCGAGCCGGTCGTCCGCGGTCCGCTGCCCGTAGACGAGCAGATGCCGGAAGTCCGTGACCGTCTCGCCGTGGGCGAGCCCGATCGACTGCCACACGGCCTCGGGGAGCGGCTCCGTCGCGATCATCAGCGAGTAGAGGGGCAGGATCCGTCTGCGGATTCCGGGCAGCCGCGCGCCCCAGGCCTCGGTGGCGACGACCACACGGTCGGCGCGCACCAGCCCGTGATCGGTGAGCACCTCGTGGGGCTGCACCGAGACCGCCCGGGTCTGCTCGGCGATCGCCGCGCCCCGGTCCTCCGCGGCCGTGGCGAGCCCGCGGACGAGCTTGCCGGGGGAGATCCGCGCGCACTGCGGGTCGAAGAGCGTCGTGCCGAGCGCCTCGTGCTCCCGCCACTCGGGAGGGGGCAGGCCGAGCGCCGCGGCGTCCTCGACCTCCTGCTCGGCCCGGCCGCGCGCCGTCGCCGACCGCACGAGGGAGTGCGTGCCGCCCTTCACGTAGTCGAAGTCGATCCCGAGCGCCGCGCCGGCACGGCCCACTTCGTCGACGGTGTCGTGCAGCGCCCGACGCATCGCGACGGCGGCGTCCCGCCCGTGCTCGCGCGCGAGGTCCGC
>DASYJR010000139.1:0-4919 GCA_035996305.1 Amnibacterium sp.
GCCGCCGTGCGGGCGCTGACCGGTCAGAGTCGCAGGGGGTTCGGGACGGCCCCGCCGAAGCGGCGGTCGCGGCTGGCGTAGAGCTCGCAGGCGTACCAGAGGTGGCGGCGGTCGAAGTCGGGCCAGAGGGTGTCCATGAACACCAGCTCGGCGTACGCGGACTGCCAGAGCAGGAAGTTCGACGTGCGCTGCTCGCCAGAGGAGCGCACGAAGAGGTCGACGTCGGGCATGTCGGGCAGGTAGAGGTGCCGCGCGATCGTCCGCTCGGTGACGGCGTTCGGCTTCAGGCGCCCCGCGGCGACCTCGCCCGCGATCCCCCGCACGGCGTCGGCGATCTCGGTCCGGCCGCCGTAGTTGATGCACATCGTGAGGGTCAGCGTGCGGTTGTCACGGGTGAGCTCCTCCGCCGCCCGCAGGTCGCCGATGACGGTGCGCCAGAGCCGCGGGGTGCGGCCCGCCCAGCGGATCCGCACGCCCCACTCGTTCAGCTGCTCGCGCCTGCGCCGCAGCACCTCCCGATTGAAGCCGAGGATGAACCGCACCTCGTCGGGCGAGCGCGACCAGTTCTCCGTCGAGAACGCGTACGCGGACAGGTGCTGAACCCCAGCCTGCAGGGCGCCCGCGACGACGTCGAGCAGCGCGGCCTCGCCGGCGCGGTGACCCTCGATGCGCGGCAGTCCCCGGCGGTTCGCCCAGCGGCCGTTGCCGTCCATGACGACCGCGACGTGCGCGGGCACGCGGGCGAAGGAGGGCGGCGCCTCACCCGTCCAGTCGACGGGGCGGATGGGGTCGAGCTGAACGCGCGCCACTACGCGACGATCTCGGGGGCGCTGGAGCGGTCGACGTGCGGCAGCGACCGCAGCCCGCGCTCGAGGTGCCACTGCGTGTAGGCGGCGATGACGCCGGACGCCTGCGCGCGCGTCGAGGGCGGCGCCGCGTCCGCGGTGCCCCAGTCGCCGGTGAGCAGCGCCCCGAGCAGGCCGATCGCCTCCGCCGTGAGGCGCGGAGCGCCGGGCGGCGCCACGGCGTCGGCGACCATGCCGCCGAGCTGCGCGACGAACGCCGTGTGCGGGCCGGGTTCGCCCGTGACCGCGCAGTCGCCGAAGCTCGGTGCCCATCCCGCGATCGAGAGCGCCCGAAGCAGGTAGGAGTCGAGCGTCAGCGACGCGCCGTGCTCGCGCCGTGCGAGCGAGCGGAGCGCCCCGACGAGCAGCAGGTACTGCGGCAGCGACGCCTCGTCCGTGAGCCGGTCCGCGGTCTCGACGATCGCGTTGGCGGCCGTGAAGGCGGCGTAGTCCGCGGCGATCGGCGCACCGTACGAGCCCAGGGACTCCGCCTGCTGGATCACGTCGAGGCTGCGGCCCTCGTAGCACTGCAGGTCGACGACCATGAAGGGCTCGAGGCGCGCCCCGAAACGGCTCGTCGTGCGCCGCACCCCTTTGGCGACGGCGCGGATCTTGCCGCGCCTGCGCCCGAGCATCGTGACGATGCGGTCGGCCTCACCCAGCGAATGGGTGCGCAGCACGACGGCTTCGTCACGGTAGGTCGGCACACCTCATTGTCGCGCCACCCACCGACGCCCGCGACGCAGCACGAGCGCGTTCCGAAGTCCGTGAGCTCAGGCGGCCAGCGGGTAGGCCCGCGCCTCCTCGAGGGTCGAGAAGCGGTGGATGCTCGAGATCGAGCCGTTGCGCAAGCCGAAGGTGGAGAAGACCGTTCTCGGTTCCCCCGTGCCGTTCGGCAACGCGTCCTGAGCCACGACGATGCCGCCCGGCACGTCGTAGCAGTCCCGCGGCATGAGCCGCACCCCCGCGCTCTCCACCCATCGCTGCATCACGGCACGTCCGGCGAGCTCCCCGCCGAGGTCCCCCAGGACCACGTCCTCGGTGCAGGCGGCGGCCGCGGTGGCCCCGTCCCCGTTGTTCACCGCGACGTGCCAGATGACGATGACGGAATCGAGGGTCGAAGTCGTGAGCGTCATGGAGGCAGGATGCACCACGCCTAGGTGCCACGCCAGGACCGTTCACGGAATGTTTCACCTTCCCATAGGGAAGTTCGCGGATAACGAACACATCACGGCCGGGCGTGCCCAGGAGACCGGGGGGATCCCGCCGATGAGTCGTTTCAGCACCTGCGGCCGGCGCTGTCGAGCCCTTCACCCCGCTCGGCGGCGCATCCCACGGCGGCGGGCACGGACTCCGGGCTGCGGGCGCGCCCGGGGCCGTCCCGGATCAGGCCGGCAGCAGGGTCGGGACGTTCGCGCGCACCGCGCGGTTGACCGACGACACGATCGCGCGCAGCGAGGCGGTCGCGATGTCGGCGTCGATCCCGACGCCCCAGAGGCGGGAGCCGTTCACGTCGAGGTCCACGTAGGCGGCGGCGCGGGCGTCGCCGCCGGCGCTCATCGCGTGCTCCACGTAGTCGTAGAGGGAGATCCGGTAGCCCTCGCCCTCCATGATGTGCAGGAAGCCGTCGATCGGCCCGTTGCCCCGGGCCTCCAGCTCCTTCACCTCGTCGTCGACCCGCAGCCGCACGCCGAGCACGACCTCTCCGGATAGGTCGCTCGCGGTGCGGGTGCCGAGCACCTCGAACCGGCCCCACTTCGCCTCCGGATCCGCCGCGGGGAGGTACTCGTCGCCGAAGATCGCCCAGATCTCCTCGCTCGTCACCTCGCCGCCGTCGGCATCCGTCTTCGCCTGCACGACGTGGGAGAACTCGATCTGCAGCTTGCGAGGCAGGTCGAGGGAGCGATCGGTCTTCAGCAGGTAGGCGACGCCACCCTTGCCGGACTGCGAGTTCACCCGGATGACCGCCTCGTAGCTGCGGCCCAGATCCTTCGGGTCCACCGGCAGGTACGGCACGGCCCACTCGAGCTCGTCGACGGACCTGCCCGTGCGCTCGGCCGTCGCCGCCATCGCCTCGAAGCCCTTCTTGATGGCGTCCTGGTGGCTGCCGCTGAAGGCGGTGTAGACCAGGTCGCCGGCCCACGGGCTGCGCTCGTGCACCTTGAGCTGGTTGCAGTGCTCGGCGGTCGCCCGGATGCGGTCGAGGTCACGGAAGTCGATCTGCGGGTCGATGCCCTGCGTGAACAGGTTCAGGCCGAGGGCGACGAGGTCGACGTTGCCGGTGCGCTCCCCGTTGCCGAACAGGCACCCCTCGATCCGGTCGGCGCCGGCCAGGTAGCCGAGCTCGGCGGCGGCGATCGCCGTGCCGCGGTCGTTGTGCGGGTGCAGCGAGAGGATCACGTGCTCGCGGTGATCCAGGTGCCGGTTCATCCACTCTATGGAGTCGGCGTAGACGTTCGGCGTCGCCATCTCGACCGTCGCGGGCAGGTTGATGATCACGTTGCGCTCGGCGGTCGGCTCGAAGACCTCGAGCACCCGGTTGCAGACCTCGGCGGCGAACTCGAGCTCGGTGCCCGTGTAGGACTCGGGCGAGTACTCGTAGTACACGGTCGTGCCCGGCACGGTCTGCTCGTACTGCTTGCAGAGCCGCGCGCCCTCGAGGGCGATGTCGACGATGCCCTGCCGACCCGTGCGGAACACGACGTCGCGCTGCAGAATGCTCGTCGAGTTGTAGAGGTGCACGATGGCCTGCTTGGCACCGCGGATGGAGTCGTAGGTGCGGGCGATGAGGTGCTCGCGCGCCTGGGTGAGCACCTGGATGGTGACGTCGCCGGGGATCGCGCCCTCGTCGATGAGGCTGCGGACGAAGTCGAAGTCCGTCTGGCTCGCCGACGGGAAGCCGACCTCGATCTCCTTGTAGCCCATCCGCACGAGCAGGTCGAACATGATCCGCTTGCGCTCCGGGCTCATCGGATCGATGAGGGCCTGGTTGCCGTCACGGAGATCGACGGCGCACCAGCGCGGAGCGGCCGTGATCCGCTTCGTGGGCCAGGTGCGGTCGGGGAGCTCGACGCGGAACTGGTCGAGATAGGGGCGATACCGGTGCACCGGCATCGGTGACGGCTGCTGCAGGTTCTTCATGGTGCTTCTTCCTCGTTCTCGTCTCGGGTGCGGCCGACAGCGGACTCCGCGACGAGGAGGGCCCTGGGGTTAGGCCTCGTCGCGGCGACGAAGGAGGAGCAGCACCTGCAGCACGGGGGGAGGATACCAGACCGGCCTAGCGCGCACCCGGCCCGGGGCTCAGAAGCCGAGCCGGTTCAGGGCCCGCGGGTCGCGCTGCCACTCCTTCGCGACCTTGACGTGCAGGGACAGGAACACCTTCTCGCCGACCAGGGGCTCGATGCCGGCGCGAGCGGCGATGCCCACCTGCTTCAGGCGTGAGCCGCCGCGGCCGATCATGATGATCCGCTGGCTGTCCCGCTCCACCCAGACGTTGGCGTAGATGCGCACGAGGCCGTCCTCGTGCGCGATGTCGTCGACGGTGACGGCGAGCGAGTGCGGCAGCTCCTCGCGGGCGCCGTCGAGGGCCGCCTCGCGGATGAGCTCGGCGATCCGCTGCTCGAGCGACTCGTCGGTCACCTCCTCGTCGGGATAGAGACTCGGTGACTCCGGCAGCAGTGCCATCGCCTCGTCGGCGAGCACGTCGAGCTGGGTGCGGTCCTGCGCGGAGACGGGGACGATGCTGGCCCACTCCCCCAGCTCGCTGACGGCGAGCAGCTGGCGCGCGACGCGCTCCTTCGGCACCGCGTCGATCTTCGTGACGATCGCGATGCGCTTCGCGTGCCGCGCCTGGTCGAGCCGGGCGTGCAGGTAGCGGTCGCCGGGCCCGATCGGCTCGCCGGCGGGTACGCAGAACCCGACGACGTCCACATCCGCGAGCGTCGCGGCGACGACGTCGTTCAGCCGCTCGCCGAGCAGGGTCCTCGGGCGATGCATGCCGGGGGTGTCGACGATGACGATCTGGCCATCGGGCCGGGTCAGGATGCCGCGGATGGCGCGCCTGGTGGTCTGCGG
>DASYJR010000140.1:0-8206 GCA_035996305.1 Amnibacterium sp.
CGAGGCGTCCGGCCCGGCTACACTGTCGGAGGCTCGCGACGGCTCCACCCGTCGCGCGCCGCCACGGGCTGTGGCGCAGTTTGGTAGCGCACGTGACTGGGGGTCACGGGGTCGCAGGTTCAAATCCTGTCAGCCCGACCGAGAACGCCTTCCTCGCCGTACCGGGCGCACCGATCCGTGCCGCTTCCGACAACGCGGGCGCGGAACGACGCCCGGAATGTCGGAACGCGCCGACATTCGGCCGGGCGAGTTACTTGCGCAGCTCCAGGTAGCGGCGGATCAGGGACTTCGTGGAGGGGTCCTGCTGCTCGAGCGCGTCCTTGTCGCCGGTGACGGCCGGGGTGATCTCCTGCGCGAGTTTCTTGCCCAGCTCGACGCCCCACTGGTCGAAGGAGTCGATGCCCCAGACGGTGCCCTCGGTGAAGACGATGTGCTCGTAGAGCCCGATCAGCTGCCCGACCACCGACGGCGTGAGCGCCGGCGCGAGGATCGACGTCGTCGGGCGATTGCCGCTGAACACCCGCGCCGAGACGACCTTCTCCGCCGTGCCCTCGGCCCGCACCTCGTCCGCCGTCTTGCCGAAGGCGAGCGCCTTCGTCTGCGCGAAGAAGTTCGCGAGGAAGAGCGCGTGCACATCCGCGCCGGGCTGCACGGCGCCGCCGTCGCCCTGCTCGTCGACGAGCGGATGCGGCGGGTTGGCCACAGCGATGAAGTCCGCGGGGATGACCCGGGTGCCCTGGTGGATCAGCTGGTAGAACGCGTGCTGCCCGTTCGTGCCCGGCTCGCCCCAGAAGACCTCGCCGGTGTCGGTGACGACGGGGGAGCCGTCCCAGCGCACGGACTTGCCGTTCGACTCCATGGTGAGCTGCTGCAGGTAGGCCGGGAAGCGGTGCAGGTACTGCGTGTACGGGAGCACCGCGTGGGTCTGCGCGTCGAGGAAGTTCGTGTACCAGACGTTCAGCAGGCCCATGAGTACGGGCACGTTCCGCTCGAGCGGCGCGGTGCGCATGTGCTCGTCGATCGCGTGGAAGCCGGCGAGGAACTCGGCGAACCGGTCGGGCCCGATCGCGATGGCCACGGAGGTGCCGATCGCGGAGTCGACCGAGTAGCGGCCGCCCACCCAGTCCCAGAACCCGAACGCGTTGTCGGGGTCGATGCCGAACGCCTCCACCTTGTCGAGCGCCGTCGACACGGCCACGAAGTGCTTGCTCACCGCGCCGGTGCGCGACTCGTCCGAGTCCTCGATCGCGCCTGCCTTCGTCAGCCCGTCCCAGAGCCACTGCCGGGCGAGGCGGGCGTTCGTCAGCGTCTCGAGCGTGCCGAAGGTCTTCGACGCGACGATGAACAACGTCGTCTCGGGGTCGAGGTCGCGCGTCTTCTCGTAGACGTCCGAGGGGTCGATGTTGGAGACGAATCGCACCTCGAGGCCCTGCTGCACGTACGGCTTCAGCGCCTCGTAGACCATGACGGGGCCGAGGTCGGATCCGCCGATCCCGATGTTCACCACGGTCTCGACCCGCTTGCCGGTCACTCCCGTCCAGCTGCCCGAGCGGACCGCGTTCGCGAAGTCCGCGACCTTGTGCAGCACGGCGTGCACGTCGGCGTCGACGTCCTGCCCGTCGACCACGAACGGCTTCGACGGCTCGACGTCGCCGGACTCCGGCCGCCGCAGCGCGGTGTGCAGCACGGCGCGGTCCTCGGTGACGTTGATGTGCTCGCCGCTGATCATGGCCCGGTAGCGGCCGGCGACGTCCACGTCGTGCGCGAGCTGCAGCAACGGCTGCAGGATCTCGTCGGTGAGCAGGTTCTTCGAGAGGTCGACGGTGAGGTCCGCCGCCTGGAACGTGTAGCGCTCCGCGCGGCCGGGGTCGTCGGCGAACCAGGCGCGGAGGTCGGGCCGGAACCCGCCTTTCACGCGGGTGAGCGCCGCCCAGGCGGCGGTCGTCGTGGGGTCGACCGGGGCGTTCGCGCCGGTCGATGCGGTGGGGGTGGTCGAGGTCACCGGGGCTCCGTCGGTCGTATCGATCTCGGACCGTCTGCAGCATCCGCGCGCGGTCCGTTCTACCTTCGCCGACCGTACGCCCAACCGCTGCAGGCCCGCTCGGGGTCGCCGACCCGGTCGGCATCGTCGCGGAGGTGCTCGCTAGGGTTCGAGCATGGGGGTGACGCCCGTGATCCTCGGGCACGGGCTGTGGCACCGGCCCGAGCACTTCGCGCCGCTGGCCGAGGCGCTCGAGGACCGCGGTCTGCCGGTCGCGACCCCGAGGCTGCACCGCGGCTCGTTCGAGGCCGAAGCAGCAGGCGTGGGCGCGATCGCTGCTCGTCCCGCGTGGCGGAGATCATCGCGGGCGTCGCCACGAGCACCACGCGCGCCGGTCGAGGCCGCGGCGCACCGACCGGCGGTTCGCCGAGGCCGGGGGCGGCCGAGGCAGCCGCCCCCGGGCGGTCGTCAGTTGGCGGGTCCGGTGGTGAGCGTCACGTGCACCGTGTGCGAGGCGCCGGTCGTGTCGCTGTAGGTCACCGACACCTTGTCGCCGGGGGAGTAGGAGTGCAGCAGCGAGGTGAGGGTGGAGGCCGAGTCGACGGTCCTGCCGTTCACCGCGGTGATCACGTCACCGGCAGCCAGGCCGGCGGATGCCGCGGGCGTGCCGCTCAGCACCTGCGCGACCGCGGCGCCCGCTACCGACGCCTGGCCCGAGACGTCCACACCCAGGAAGGCGGGCAGGCCGAGCGTGATGCCGCTGCTCGTGCTGCCGGAGGTGATCGCGCCCGCGATCTTCACGGCCGTGCCGATCGGGATGGCATAGCCGGTCACCGCCGCGGTGCCCGCACTCGCCGCCGTGTCGATGCCGACGACCTGGCCGGAGGCGTTCTCCAGGGGGCCACCCGAGTCGCCGGAGACCACGGTCGCGTTCGTCTGGATCAGCCCGGTGAGCGACTCTGAGGCGGAGGAGGCCTCCGCCTGGGTCGTGATCGACTGCTGCAGGCCGGTGATGGTCCCCGTCGCGGCCGACAGGGTGCCGGTGCCCCCCGCGTTGCCGACGGCGGTGACCGCGTCGCCGACCGAAGCGGCCGTGCTCGCGATCGTCGCGGTCGAGAGCCCAGAGGCGCCCTTCAGTTGGAGCACCGCGACGTCGTCGGTCGCGTCCGTACCCACGACGCTCGCCGTGTACGTCTTCCCGGTCGATCCGACCGTGACGCGGATCGCGGTCGAGCCGTCGATCACGTGGTTGTTCGTGAGGATCTCGCCGTTCGACGTGAGCACGATCCCGGTGCCGGCGGCCTCCCCCGACGCGTAGCCGAGCGTCGAGACGACCGTGACGACGCCGACCTGCTGGGCGGCGGTCGCCGCGGTGCCCGCGCCGGTGGAGCTGCCGGGGGCGGATCCTGAACCGAAGCCGCCGAAGGTGCCGCCGTTCGGACCGACGCCGCCGGCCCCGGAGGACGAGCCCGAGGAGCCGGTCGAACCCTGGCCGAAGCCGTTCGTGCCGGTCGCCGCCGTGGCCTGCTGCGAGGACTGGAGCGCCTCGGCGGCGAGGGCCCCGCCGCCCGCGCCGATGCCGAGGAGCACGGCCGCGGCCGCGCCGAATCCGATGATCCGCTTGGCGCGGGACGGTTTCCCGCCCGGGGCGGCCGAGGCGATGGGGGCGGCCTCGTCGATGGCCGGAACGCGGTCCGGGTCGTCGGCGGGCCGGGTGGATGGGGCGGAGGAAGCGCTGTCCGCGGAGGACGGCCGGTGGATCTCGACGCCGTCCGCGTCGGGTGCCTCGAACTCGTTCATGAGGGCCATTGGACGCCTCGAGTCAGAACGGCACCCATGGCGTATCCATACGGTTCCTATGAACGGGAGGCGGCGCTGCCACCTCGCGCCGTGATGAGGGTTCGAGCCGCCACGCGGCCGGTTCGGGGGCACGAACCCCGACCACCGCGGGGTCGTCGGCCGGGCCCGGCACAGCCCGGCCGGTACGCTGCCGCGATGACCACCGCGCCCGGCCCGTGGCCGGCCCGACGCCCGGCCCGGCGGGTCGCCGTCGCCGCGGTCGGGGGCCTCGCGGGATGCTGGCTCGCCGGCGCCGTCGTATCGCGGCTGCCCTCGGTGCCCGGCATCGGGTTGGACGCCGCGGCGCGAGCCGTGCTCCAGCCGTTGAGCGCGGTCGGCCCGATCGACGCCGCGGCGCAGTTCCTCGCCGTCGTCGGAGAGCAGCCGGTGAGCATCGTCGTGGGCCTGGCGGTCGCCGCGGCCGTGCTCGTCCGGTGGGGCGTGCAGGCCGGCCTCGCCGTCGGTCTCGCATCCGTGCTCAGCGCCGGGCAGGTGATCCTGATGAAGGCCGTCGTGCAGCGTCCCGGGCCGGTCGTCGCGTTCTTCGAGGGGCTCGGCTCCTTCCCCTCCGGCCACACGGCGAACGCCGCGGTGCTCGCGACCGTGGCCGGGCTGCTGCTCCGGCGCCGCTGGGCGTGGATCGCCGGGGGTGGCTACGTCGCCCTCGTCGCGGCGAGCCGGGTCGTCCTCGGCGCCCATTGGCTGACCGACACGGTGATCGGGGCCGTGGAGGGCGCGTCGGTCACGCTGCTCGTGTGGGCCGCGTGGAGCGCCGTGCGCGAGCGCATCGGCGGGAGCGCCACGGATGCCTGACGTGCGCCCGCGCCGGGTCCGCGCGCGTCGGCCGGGTCCGCCGCTCGACCGGGTCAAGGTGCTCTGGGCGGTCCTCGGCGCCGTCGCGATCACCGTGCTGTTCGTGCTCGCGATCGTCACGCTGAAAGGCGGCTTCGCGGCGCTCGTCGTGGTCGGCTACCTCGTCTGGCTGTGGGTCGTGCTGCGCCGGGTCCGCGCGCGTCGTCGCCGCTGATCCGTCAGCGGGTCGACCGCCGCAGCGTCACCGCACCCAGCACCACGAACGCGATCGCGAAGGCCGCGACGATCAGGGTCTCGCGAATCACCGTGGCCGTGCCGTCGGCGGCGGTGCTGACCGTCTGCAGCGCCTCGATGGCGTGGGAGAGCGGCAGCCAGTCCGAGATCGCGTGCAGCACATCGGGCATCCGGTCGCGCGACACGAAGATGCCGCCGAGCAGCACCTGGGGGAAGACGAGGGCCGGCAGGAACTGCACGACCTGGAACTCGGAGCGTGCGAATGCGCTCGCCATGAGGCCGAGGGTGGTACCGAGCAGCGCGTCGACGAGGGCGACGAGCACGAGCAGCCACGCGTCGCCGGCGACCGTGAGCCCGCAGACCCACACGGCGAATCCGACGGCGGTCAGGGACTGCACGATCGCGAGGGCGCCGAAGGCGAGGGTGTAGCCGAGGAGGAGGTCGAACCGGCCGAGCGGCAGCGTCATCAGCCGTTCGAGCGTGCCCGACCGCCGCTCCCGCAGCATGGTGATGCTCGTCACGAGGAACATCGTGATGAAGGGGAACAGTGCGAGCAGCGCCGGGCCGACGACGCCGAAGGCCGGGGTGTCCGTGAAGATCCACGCCATGAGGCCGAGCAGCAGGCTCGGCACCAGGACGAGCAGGCCGATCGTGCGGGGGTCGTGCCGCACCTGCGTCAGCACCCGCGCCGCGGTGGCGAGGGTGAGCCGGGGGTTCACGCGGCGGCCCCGACGAGCGCCAGGAACGCGTCGTCCGCATCCGTCGTGCCGGTGCGTTCGAGCAGCTCGGCGGGCGTGACGTCCGCGAGCAGGGCGCCGTCCCGGAGGAGCAGGATGCGGTCGCACCGCTGCGCTTCGTCCATCACGTGGCTGCTGACGAGCAGCGTGGTGCCCCGGGCGGCGAGCGAGCGGAACAGGGACCAGAGGTCGCGCCGAAGCACCGGGTCGAGGCCGACGGTGGGCTCGTCGAGGACGAGCAGCTCCGGATGGCCGAGGAGCGCGGCGCCGAGGGAGACGCGGCTCTGCTGTCCGCCGGACAGATCCCGCACGAGCGAGTGCTGCTGCTCGCGCAGGTCGACCTCGTCGAGCACGCGGTCCACGTCGCCGGCCGGCGCCCCGACGATCCGGCCGAAGTAGGCCAGGTTCTGCCGGATCGTCAGATCGTCGTAGACGCTCGGGCTCTGCGAGACGTAGCCGATCCGGGAGCGGAGCTGCGGATGCCCGGCGGCCCGGCCGAGCACGGTCACCGTGCCGGCGGTGATGCGCTGCACGCCGACCACGGCCCGCATCAGGGTGGTCTTCCCGCTGCCGCTCGGGCCGAGGAGCCCGACGACCGCGCCGGTCGGCACGCTCGCCGAGACGGTGCGCAGCACGTCGTTCCGCCCCCGATGGACGACCAGGCCGGCGACGTCGACCGCGGATTTCATCATGTGATGAGAATCCTCCGCCGTGCCGCCGCGGTCAAGGGTGGCGCGGCGGGGGTTCGCCCGTGAGGTACCACTGCACGACCGGGCCCACCGCGGCGACGACCTCCTCGTCGCTCGCCTCGGCGAGCGGCCCGAGGCGGATCCCGTAGCGCGCGACCATCAGCCCGACCAGCTGCGACGCCGCGAACGCGGCACGGCGCTCGCCGTCGTCGAGTCCGAGGCTCTCGGTCAAC
The DNA here is from genome assembly GCA_035996305.1 of Amnibacterium sp. GTDB lineage: Bacteria > Actinomycetota > Actinomycetes > Actinomycetales > Microbacteriaceae > Amnibacterium. The sequence continues at coordinate 6,527 of DASYJR010000140.1, forward strand.
CGCTGGAGCAGCTCGCGGAGCAGGAACTGGCGCAGCATCCGGCCGGCGAACTCGTGGCCCATCGCCGTGCGCAGCAGGGCGAGCACGGCCGTCCTGGTGGCCGGCTCGGCGAAGCGCGTCACGAGCGCCCGCACGATCGAGGTGCCGAGCGCCTCGCGCGGACCGGCGAGCAGCTCCGCGACGATCCGGTCCGGCCGGAAGGGCAGATCGAGCGCCGCCGCGAAGAGGTCCGGCTTGTCGGCGAAGTAATGGTGCACGAGCGCGGCGTCGACCCCCGCTCGGCGCGCGACGGCCCGGAGGGAGATGCCGTCGTACCCGGCGGATGCGAACTCGTCGGCGGCCGCACGGACGATGGCGGCGCGCGCGTCGGCGTCGCTCGCGCGCCGGCGTCCTCGGCGTGGGGGAGCGGTGTCGGCGTCCACGGCCGGAGCCTACGCCGCGCCTCCGCCGCGCTCGGCGCCACCGTGGGTGCGGCTGGCTCGCTCGTGCTGCCGCTCGTTCTCCTCGACGTACCGCCGCCAGACGGCGACCGCCGCGCTGTCGCCGTCCGGGAAGTAGCCGATGAGCTCGCGGCCCGCGGACCGCGGCGCCCAGGTCACCGCGCGGAAGGTGACGCGGCCGGCGAGCTTGAGCCGCCGGATGACGGCCACCGGCTCCGGATGGCCCGGAACGGTGAGCACCCACTCGACGGGTCGCACGAGGTGCCGCGGATGCCACTCGACCACCCGCCCGAGCGTACTCGAACGGATGTTCGAAGAGGGGCTAGGCGAACAGCAGCATCCCCGGGCCGACGAGGGCCAGGGCGACGGTCGCGGCGATCGAGCAGGCGATGAGCAGCCGCTGCTGCACCTGGTCGGATCGCAGCCCGTCCCGCGCGGGCGCGACGATCGGCAGGGGGCCGCGGAAGTCGCCGTACGCGGTGCTGTCCGGCGGGATGTAGGTGTAGCGGCGGCAGTGCTCGATGCTGCCGAGCGGCGCGAGGTCGGCGTGCCCGACCCAGAGGTGCCGGTGGAGGCGGCACCAGACGGGCGCCGCGGTGGCGAGTGCGGTCATGGCGACCTGCTTCGTCCGGGCGCACTACTCCCGGATCTCGATCGATCGGCGCCCCGGCTGATCGTGCTCGATCGGGATCAGCGGCGCTCTTCCGTCGGGTCCATGCCGCTGCGATCATCGCCTTCATGTCCGAGACGGTCAGCTACACCACGACCATGGCCCTGATCGGGCGCAACACCGGGATCCCGGTTCCCGACGAGGTGCTGGAGCGACTGGGCGGTGGGCGGCGCCCCGCGGTCGACGTCGCGGTGAACGGCTACCGCTACCGGGGCACCGTCGGCGCGATGGGCGGCAGGGCGCTGATCTCCTTCTCGTCCGATCACCGCACCCGCAGCGGCATCGCGGGGGGTGACGCGCTCGAGGTCGAGCTCGCCCTCGACACCGCCCCGCGGGACGTCGCCGTGCCCGACGACCTGGCGTCCGCGCTCGGCGACGCCGGCCTGACGGATGCGTTCGCGCGCCTCGCGCCCAGCCACCGGAAGGCGCACGTCACCGCGGTCGAGGACGCGAAGACGCCGGAGACGCGCGCCCGCCGGATCGAGAAGGTGGTCGCTGCGCTGTCGTGACGATCGAACACGGCTGAAGGAACGTGGCTGGTCGGTAGAGCTCGAGGACGACGGGGCGCTG
>DASYJR010000141.1:0-15446 GCA_035996305.1 Amnibacterium sp.
GCAGCGCGAGGCTCCACCGCGGATCGCCAAGGGCCAGGAGGGCTTGCGCTTCCTCTCGGGTGAGGGAATCGCGTTCGGCCGGAGCCTGCCTGGGGATATCCACGGCCTCGGCGACGTTTCGAACGATGATTCCCTCGTCGACGGCGTACCCGAGCATCGCTGAGAGGGTGCGGTGCGCGCCTGCGACGGTGGCGGGCCCAACGTTGCGGGCGAAGATCGCACTGTGCATGCGTCGGACGTCCGAGGGGCGCAACTCTGACACGATGTTCCTGCCGAGGGTCGGAACGATGTTGGCTGCGACGTGGGAGCGGTACCCGCTCAATGTCTTGGGTTTCAAGCGCTGTGCGGCATGGTCAAGCCACCGTTTGGCGAGGTCCGCTACTCGCGTGTGGTGGTCGAGCGCGCCGCCCTCAGCGACCTCCCGCATCAACTGGCGCAACTTCTGCACGCACGCTTCGCGGCTCTTGGCGTAGACGTAACGCTGCCTCCGCCGGCCGTCCGGAGTGAACCCGTCGTCGATGACGCCGCGCCACAGACCGCGGCCCTTCATCTCGTAGAGGGCGCCTTGGCCGTGGTCCCGTCGCTTGGGCACGACCGCACGGTACCCCTGTGCCCACATGCGTGCCCACATCAGTACCCACATTGGTGCCCACATGTGGGTGATGTTCTGTGATGCTCGGTGTCACTGGAAGCAAAGAAAAACCCCGGCATCACCGGGGCTTTCTCTGTATTTCGCTTGCGCGCCCGGAGGGACTCGAACCCCCAACCTTCTGATCCGTAGTCAGATGCTCTATCCGTTGAGCTACGGGCGCATGCCGGCGCGAAACCGACCGAACGACTCTACCAGTCCGGCGAGGGCGCTTCGAAGCGTCACCGACGGGCGTGGGTCCACTCGAGCAGCCGGTCGACGGGCCACGTCGTCACGATGCGCTCGGGAGGGACGCCGTTCGCGGCCGCACGCGCCGCACCGAGGCCCAGGAAGTCGAGGTGGCCGGGCGCGTGCGCATCCGTGTCGATGCTGAAGAGGCAGCCCGCGTCGAGGGCGCGCTGGATGAGGTCGTCCGGCGGATCCTGGCGTTCCGGCCGCGAGTTGATCTCCACCGCGACGCCGCGCTCGGCGCAGGCGGCGAAGACCGCGTCGGCGTCGAACTCCGACTGGGGGCGCGTGCCCCGGCCGCCCTCGACCAGCCGGCCGGTGATGTGGCCGAAGACGTTGAGGTGGGGGTCCTCGAGGGCGCCGAGCATCCGGCGGGTCATCGTGTCGTGATCGGCGCGGAGCTTCGAGTGGACGCTTGCGACCACCACCTCGAGCCGGTCGAGCATCTCCGGCGTCTGGTCGAGGGTGCCGTCCTCCAGGATGTCGACCTCGATGCCGGACAGCAGCCGGTAGCCGTCGGATCGCGAGTTGATCGCGGCGACGACCTCGAGCTCCGCCTCGAGTCGTTCGACCGTCAAGCCGTTGGCGATCGTGAGGTGGGGGGAGTGGTCGGTCAGCGCCGTGTACTGGCGGCCCAGCAGCCGCGCGGCCTCGGCCATCGATTCGATGGGGGTCGTGCCGTCGGACCATTCGCTGTGGGTGTGCAGGTCGCCGCGCAGCTGGGCGAGAAGGGCGCGGCCCTCCGGCGTGGTCTCCTCCTCCGCCCGGTCGCGCAGTCCCTGGAGATAGCTCGGCACGCCGCCGTCGAGCGCCTGCTGCACGACTTCGAAGGACCGGCCGCCGATCCCGCGCATGGCCTTCAGCCGGCCGTCGCGGGCGCGAGCGACGAGCTCGTCGGTGTCGACGCCCTGGATCGCCGCCGCCGCGCGTCGGAAGGCCTGGATCTTGAACACGGGCGCCCGCTCCCGTTCGAGGCGGAAGGCGATCTCGGAGAGCGCGGCATGCGGATCCACGCCTCGATTGTCCGCGTCCAGACCTCGCCGCGCACGGCGCGCCCCCGACGGTTGCCACGTTCTGGGGCCATGTGGCCCGATACCCGCAGAACGTCGCAACGCTCGAAGTCGGGGAGACCAGAAACGGCGCCTCCCGGAGGAAGCGCCGTAGCGGAGCGGAGACGGTGGGATTTGAACCCACGGAGCCCTAATAGGGCTCTCCACCTTAGCAGGGTGGTGCACTCGACCGGACTATGCGACGTCTCCCGGCGCCCGACAGCATAGCCGCTCGACCGCTCCGCACCGCCGCCCCGGGGCGCGTCGGGGTACGCAAGCCCCCGAATGGGGGACGGACGATTGCGACCGGTTCTCCCGCGCCGATAGATTGACCGGCGTCACCCGCCCGAAGGGGTTGACGACGCGCGCAGAGCATCACAGACGACTTCCGGATGGACTTCCCCCACCACCCGGTCCCGGAGTCTCATCATTCGACCGTTCGGGCCGTCGCTGGTGAGACCAGGAGGGCCGCTGGCCTGCAAATGGGTATGCAGCGCTGGCGGTCCTCCGCCTTCTGAGCCCTCGCCCCGTCCGCGTGTGGACGCCCCCCGCGCCGGACGCCACGGCGCCTGGCGGCGCGGCCGCAAGTCCCCTCATGACGGGGTTGCGGCCGCGCCCGCCCGCAGGGACCGGTCGCCTCAGTCGGCGTTGCCGACGGCGAGGCCCCCGACGATCGGGTCGTGGTTCTCCACCTCGTCGAGCACGTCCAGCTCAGGCTGCGCGACCTCGCCCCGGTCCGCGGCGGCAAGGGCCTTGCGCACGGTCGCCAGCACGAACGCGGCGACCAGCACGGTGCCGGCGCCGACGAGGAACGGCAGGTGGGCCTGCGGGTCGATCCACTCGACCATCTGGCCGGCGGCGAACGGCGCGAGGCCGCCGCCGATGAACCGCACGAACCCGTAGGTGGCGGAAGCGACGGGCCGCTCGACGGGAGCGATCGACATGACCGCGGTCGTCACGAGCGTGTTGTTCACGCCGATGAAGGCCCCCGCGATGATCACGCCGACGATGACGACGGCCGGCGTCGTGGAGAAGATGCCGATGACCGCGAGGTCGGCGGCCATGAGGGCGAAGTTCACGTACAGCGTGCGGGCGGTGCCGACGCTGCGCTGCAACCGCGGGGCCACGAAGACCGAGAACACCGCGACGAGCACGCCCCAGCCGCAGAACACGAGGCCGAGCAGGATCGGGCTGTCGATCCCCATGAGGAAGGGGGAGTAGCCGAGGAGCGTGAAGAAGCCCCAGTTGTAGAGGAGGCCGACGACGCTCGTCGTGGCGAGCGAGCGGTGCTTGAGCGCTGCGAGGGGCTCGATGAGCCGCTGCTTCCGTGCGGGGGCCGGCGTCTTGGGCAGGAGCGTGAGGGTGGCGACCAGGGCGATCGCCATCAGCACGCTGACGCCGTAGAACGGTCCACGCCAGCTGATGTTGCCGAGCACGCCGCCGATGACCGGGCCCATGGCGATGCCGACGCCGAGCGCCGTCTCGTACAGGATGATCGCGCCCGCGAACCCGCCGGATGCGCTGCCCACGATCACCGCGAGCGACGTCGCGATGAAGAGCGCGTTGCCGAGTCCCCAGCCGGCGCGGAAGCCGACGATGCCGCCGATGGTGTTGCTCGATCCGGCGAGCGCCGCGAACACGACGATGATCACGAGCCCCGCGATCAGGGTGCGCTTCGGGCCCAGCCGGCTCGACACCCATCCGGTCACGAGCATCGCGACCGCGGTGATCACCAGGTAGCTCGTGAACAGCAGCTCGACCTGGGTCGGGGTGGCGTGCAGCTGTCCGGCGAGGCTCTTCAGGATCGGGTCGACGAGCCCGATGCCCATGAAGGAGACGACGCAGGCGAAGGCGACGGCCCAGACGGCCCGCGGCTGGCGGAACGGGGAGGTGGTGGGGGCGTCATGCATGGACGGGATCTCCGGAACGGACGGACGGGGCGGCCTCGACGTCGGCCGTCAGGTGGGTGAGGGCGGGCAGCGCGGCGAGCAGGGCCCGCTGGTCCTCGGGGTCGAGCACCGCGAGCCGCTCCGCGATGCGGCGGGTGCGGTCGGCGCGGTGGCGGAGGAGGCGCTCGTGGCCGTCCTCCGTGAGCACGACGCGGATGGCGCGGCCGTCGGCCGGGTCGGCCGCGCGTTCCGCCCAGCCGTGCTCCTCGAGGCGGTTGACGAGCGCGGTCATCGCGGGCTGCGTGATCCCCTCGCGCGCAGCGAGGTCGGTGATGCGCTGGGGGCCGGTCGAGTCGAGCCGGTCGAGCAGGCTCAGGGCCGTCGCCGACACGTCGCTCGCTCGCCGGGAGCGGCGCAGCCAGGTGACGATCTGCTCGAAGGCCCGTCCGAGGGCGAGCTGCTCCTCGGTGATCGAAGCGGAGGCGGAGTCGGCCATGCCGCAACTATATCACCGTGTTATATAAACATCGGATGCAATCACTCCCGGGGCGGGAGGACGGCGAGCACCGCGAGAGCATCCTTCGTGCGGTCCGCCGGCACGAGGAGGTGGTCGTGGTGGTTGCCCGCGAGCACGTTGCAGCTGATCCCGGCCTCGGTCAGCGCGGCGCTCACGGCGGCGGTGAACCCCACGGCCTCGAGCGCCGAGTGCACGCGGAGCGTGATCCAGGCGCCGACCCAGTCGAAGCCGATGCCGAGCCGCTCGGCGTCGCCCCGGCGCAGCACCACCGTGACGCCCTCGTCCTCGACGACCGTGGCCAGGGCGGGCAGGCCGGCCGCGTCCGCAACGGTGGCGAGCACCACCTGCGGATGCGCGATCACGGGCCGCGCGCCCCGCAGGAGCGCGCCGAGATCGCGCTCCCCGCTCACTGCAGCGCCGGGAGGACCTCGCGGGTGAACAGCTCCGCGCCCGACCGGTCACTGGCGATGTCGGGGAAGTAGATGATCGCGTAGCCGAGGCCGGCCTCGCGCATGCGCGCCAGCCGCTCGACGATCTGCTCGGGAGTGCCCACCGCCAGCGCGCCTTCGGTGCGGTACTCGGCCACGAAGGATGCCGCCTTCTCGGCCCCGAGGTACGGCGTCACCTTCGCCTCGAGGGCGCGGATCCGCTCCTCCACCTCCTGCTCCGTCGCCGCGACGATGCAGTTGTAGTTGGCGCTGCGCACGATGCGGCCGAAGTCGGTCCCCGCCTCGCGGCAGCGCTCCTCGAGCACCCGGCTCTTCGCCGCGAACGCCTCGGGCGCACCCGAGAAGTTCGTGTAGGCGGCGTACTCGGCCGCGATGCGGAGGGTCTTCTGCTCGCCGCCGCCCGCGATCCAGAAGGGGATCCCGCCCTCCTGCAGCGGCAGCGGTCGCACGATGGCGCCGTCCACCTGGTAGTGCTCGCCGTCGAGCGTCGCCGTGCCGGTGGTCCAGGCCTGCCGCATGATCTCGACGCCCTCACGGAGGCGCCCGAGCCGCTCCGCGATGCGCGGGAAGCCGTAGCCGTACGCGCGCCACTCGTGCTCGTACCAGCCCGCGCCGATCCCCATCTCGACCCGGCCGCCCGAGACGATGTCGACCGTCGCGGCGACCTTGGCCAGGTAGGCGGGGTTGCGGTAGCTCATGCACGTGCACATCTGGCCGAGCCGCACACGCGTCGTCGACGCGGCGAAGGCGGCCATCAGCGTCCAGGCCTCATGGGTCGCCTCGCCGGACGGCACGGGCACGGTGTGGAAGTGGTCGTAGACCCAGATCGACTCCCACGGGCCCTCGTCCGCGAAGGCGGCGACGCCGTGCATGGTCGACCAGTGCTGCGCGGGGTCGATGCCGATGAGGTCGTGCCGCCAGCCCTGGGGCACGAACATCCCGAACCGCAGCGCCTCGCTCACGGGAGCGACGGCTCCGGGCTGGCCTCGAACTCGGCCCACGCCCGCTCGTAGGCCTGCTGCTGGTCGGCGGGCACGGTCTCGAAGTAGCCGTCGTAGATCGCCTTGCCGCCCGAGTCGGGGAAGTCGTCGAGCCGGGCGACCTGCTTCGCGAAGTCCCCGACCTCATCGGTGCGGTACTCCTGCGCCTTCAGCCACGCGGGGAACGTCAGGGTCGTTGCCATCCCTGATTCGTACCGAACCGCGGTCCACGGCACCTGGGAGGCCGCCCACCGTCGGCGTCGTGCTCGAGGTCCGGGCTCTGTCGTCCCCGTCTCCAGGGGAGGCGCTCGTGGCGTGCACCGACGCTCGCGCGTCGTAGCCTCGAAGCCGACCGCGAGACGAGGAGAGCGCCGCATGCCGCTGACGGGGGAGTACGAGCCGAGCACCGACCGGCATGCCAGGGAGCAGGCCGAGGCCTACGAGCGCACCGGGGGCGCGGAGCAGAACCTGCTGCGCGGCGTGCCGATCATCGTGCTCACCTCGGTCGGCGCGAAGAGCGGCAAGCTGCGCAAGACGCCGCTGATGCGCGTCGAGCACGACGGGCGGTACGCGGTCGTCGCCTCGAAGGGTGGCGCCCCGCAGCATCCGCTCTGGTACCACAACCTCGTCGCGAACCCGCACGTCGAGCTGCAGGACGGGCCCGTGAAGCGCGACTACACCGCCCGGATCGTCGAGGGCGCGGAGCGCGAGGAGTGGTGGCGGCACGCGGTTGCGGCGTGGCCGGACTACGACGCCTACACGCGCCGCACCGACCGGGAGATCCCCGTGTTCGTGCTCGAGCCGCGCGACGAGGACTGAGCGGCCGATCGGCCGGATCCCAGGAGCGCTTCCTACGGTCGGCGCATGAGTGATCCGACGAGCGTGACCGGGGCGCCGGGAGCGCAGTCCCACGTGCCCGGCCAGGACGAGAACGATGGGAGCGCCGCCGGCGCGGCCCCCGGCGGAGGCGGCCTGGACGCGGCCCTCGACCCGGATGCGCCCGCGCGCGACTCGCTCGACGCGAGCGGCGACTCGCTCGGCGACGACGACGTGCCGCCCGGCACGGGGGACGGCCCCGAGGTCGGCGAGACCGGCGCTGCGGCGGGGCGCCCGCCCCTCTGAGCCGTCAAGCGGTCAGGGGACGCGGCCCTCGTCGGTGTCCGCGGCGCCCTCGCGCCGCCCGGTGACCTCCTCCTCCTGGAGGGCCTCGGCCTCGGCGTCGTCCTGCTCGTCGACGGGCGCGACGCCCATCCGCCCGTTACGCAGGGCGGCCGGGTCGACGTCGCCCTCGGCGGTGCCGTCGGACTCCCCCTCGAGGCCGTCAACCCTGCCGTTGGTCTGGTCGAAGGTGCCGGCGAGCACGTCGTCGTCGCCGGGGCCGGTGTTGCTCATGGCGCGACGCTACGCCCGCCGCATCCGCCCCTTGCCGGGCGGTGGGGAACCTCTCAGCGAGCGGCGGACGGGGTCAGCTCTTGGCGATCGAGCAGGTCTGCTGCGCGGCGGTCTGCCCGCGCAGCCCCTGGATCACGGCGGATGCGGACTTCGTCGCCGTCGGGGTCGGCGCGGTCCGGGTGGTGGCCGCCTTCGCGGTGGTCGCCGCCTTCGTCGCGGTCGCCGCGCCCTTCGTGGGCGCGAGCTCGGTGCTGAGGCCCAGCGCCGACCTGTCGAGCGCGACCGGCTGGTCGGCACGGATGCGACGCAGCACCAGGTCGGCGAGCTCGGTGTTCGGCACGACCTTGTTCGGGTTCACGGGGTCCGCGCCCGTCGGGTACTGCACGAAGACGAGGTGGCTGAGGTTCATGTTCTTGAGGGCGAGCGCCATCGTCACGATGGTGTCGACGCCGGCGAGCGATTGGGACAGCCGCACGTTCTGCGCGGTGGCCTGCGCGAGCCCGTAGAGCTTGCCCGGGTCGGTGAACGTGTTGCGGCTCATCATCGTGCGCAGCAGCGACGACATGTACGCCTGCTGCGAGCCGATTCGGGCGAGGTCGCTGCCGTCCCCGACGCCGTGTCGGCTTCGGAGGTAGGCGAGCGCCGTCCTGCCCGAGATCACCGAACGGCCGGCCGGCAGCTTCAGGCCCGAGTTCGGGTCGTCGATCGCCTTCGTGACGCAGACGGGCACGCCGCCGACCGCGTCCGCCATCTTCACCGTGCCCTCGAACGAGAAGAGCGCGGCGTAGGGGATCTTGATGCCCGTGAGGTTCTCGACCGTGCCGACGACGCAGCCGAGGCCGCCGCGCGCGTAGGCGGTGTTCAGCGGCTGGGCCGACATCGCCGCATAGGTCTGGTGGGTCAGCGGGTCCTCGCACTGCGGATGCGGGATGACGAGGTCCCGCGGCAGGCTCATCACGACCCCGCTGCGGTGGTCCGCCGAGACGTGCACGAGGATGTTGACGTCGTTGAGGGTCGCGTCGCGGGACCCGCCGAAGCTCCTCTGGCCGGGGGAGTTGTCCGCGCCGACGAGCAGCACGTCGAAGCTGCCGTTCATGGCGGCGATGGTCGGCACGGCGCCGCCGCCGTTCGAGATGTCCACGGCGTTGTCCGCGACGGCCTTCCCCAGCGACCAGACGCCGATCGCTGCGATCGAGGCGGTGCTCGCGACCACGACGGCGGTGGCGAGGGCGGCGACCTTCAGCGCGACGGCCCAGGCAGGACGGCCGTGATGAACGGCGTGCCTCGGCACGACGCGGTCCTCGTCGGTCATCTCGATGGCCCCCAACAGCGATGGCCACCGATCGAGCGGGCGTGGCCGGAATCCGGGGAAGCGTACGAGGGCGGCGCGCCGAAGCCGCGGAGGCGCACCGACGGGGTCAGTGGCGCATCCGCTCGAAGGCGTCGGGCGCCGCCCGGCGCGAGCGCTTGAGACCGACGATCGGCGGGCTCAGGAAACGGGGATGCGCGTCCGTCAGAGGCCGGCCGGAGACTCCACCGCCCCTGATGGGGGACAATCCGCCATCGCGCGTGCCCGTTTCGGGGGACAATCCGCCGCCGGTCGGGCGTGCCTTCGTACACTCACCTGCAAGCGCCGCGCCCACGGCGCGCCGAACGGATTCTCCCGGAAGCCACCCGAGTTCGGATCACAGACCCTGTGTCCCGAGCGGCAGCCGGATCCCGTCCGGACAGACAGGGGGACGCCGTACCCGCGGCAAGCGCACTTCGCGCCACCTTCTGCTGACGATGTCCCGATGGCGGCCCACCCGTCATCGGGACATCGTCGTCCGCGGCTGTCGGTGTGTGGCCCCAGCGGCACTCGTCGCATGCCGCGTCCGGTTCCGTCGTTCCGGCTGCGTGGCGTCGAGGCCCGGCGGCGTGGCTGAGGCAGGTCTCGGCGGGCGCTGCGGCGGCCCTGCCCGGCCGTGAGGATCTCACGCGTCGCGGCACCCGGCGGCATGGGTAAGGGCCGGTCGCAGAGGCGGCGACCGGCCCTCTTCCCTTGCACCAAGAGTGTCCTGCAATCACACACACCGACCGCCACAGCAAACGATCGATGCGCTGTGAAGCTATAACGGTTCGGTAACGGCGCGCTAGCCCTCGCGGCGTGTCGCGGGCCAAGGATTCCCTGTGAACCCGCGGGCTCAGAAGCGGTCGGGGCTCGGGCCCGATCCGTAGCGGATCACGACGTCCGCGTGGCGGTCGAAGCGGTATCCGCTGCCCCGGATCGTGCGCACGATCTCGCCGTACTCGCCGAGCTTCGAGCGGAGCCGGCGGATGTGCACGTCGATGGTGCGCTCGTTGGGGATGTCGGTGTCGCCCTCGCCCCAGAGGCTGCCGATGATGTCGGCGCGGGCGACCGTGCGACCCTCGCGGAGCACGAGGTGCTGGAGCAGCTCGAACTCGCGGTAGGTCAGCGGCGCGGTGTCGCCGTCGATGGTGAGGCGCTTGCGGGAGAGGTCCAGGACGATGCCGGTGCGGCGTCGGGCCGCGGCGGGCGCCGCCTTCGGGGTGGCACGCTCGGCGAGGGCGCGGCGCACGATGTCGAGGTCGCGACCGCCGGCGCCGGCGGGGGCGAAGGCGACAGCGGCATAGGTCTCGGCCGACGGCACGAGGTCGGCGGTCACGCGGCGCAGCGTCTCGACGAGGGTCGCGAGGTCGACGCCGGCCGCACGGGCGGCGGCTTCGTCGACGCCGACGAACAGCGCGAATCCGCGGGCCTCGGGCGCCGGCGTCGGCGCCTCGACGGGCAGTTGGGGCACGAGACGGAGCTCGGGGCGCGTATCCGGGCGCACGGGGACGACAGGGGAGAGGGAAGCGATCGACACGGGAGGGAGTCCTTCGAGAACGGTGCGCGGATGCGCGAGCGGAACCGATGCCCACGAGGGGCGGATCGTCGCGAGAGCGACGGTGGCCCGGATTCAGAGACCGGGCGGCTGGGAACGGTTCAGCGACACATTCGACGGCTGAGGACGCCGCACATCATCGCCTGCGGAGCCAGACGAGCCTCGAAGGCGGTCGTGCTGTGCGCGGCGGAAGACATGCCCGGCATCCTGACCGATGTCTGGGAGCCCTGTCAAGCCGGGCCCCGGCGCGCCGACCCGGATCCGCCGTTTTCAGGACCATGCGCCCCCGACGCGCAGGCCTCGGTCCCGGATCCTCCTGAACAGCTGCGGCGGATCCTGAACACGGCGGACGAGGGTCAGCTCGGGACGGTGCCGTAGAGCCGGTCGCCCGCGTCGCCGAGGCCCGGGACGATGTAGCCGAGCTCGTTCAGCCGCTCGTCCAGGGCGCCGAGCACGATCGTGAGATTGCGGCCCTTCGTCGCCGCCTCGATCGTCGCGAGGCCTTCGGGGGCGGCGAGCAGGCACACCGCGGTGACGTCGACGGCGCCGCGGTCGAAGAGGTAGTCGATCGCTGCGAGCAGGCTCCCACCGGTGGCGAGCATCGGATCCAGCACGAAGCACTGCCGGTTCTCGAGGTCGCTCGGCAGCCGTTCGGCGTAGATGGTGGGCTCGAGCGTCTCCTCGTTCCGCACCATGCCGAGGAACCCCACCTCGGCGCTCGGAATGAGCTTCACCATCCCCTCGAGCATCCCGAGGCCCGCGCGCAGGATGGGCACGATGAGCGGTCGGGGGTCGCTGATCGCGAGGCCCGTCGTCGGCGCGACCGGCGTCTCGATCGAGACGGGCTGCACGCGCACCTGTCGGGTGGCCTCGTACGCGAGCAGGGTCACGAGCTCCTCGGCGAGCGCCCGGAAGGTGGGCGACGGCGTCGTGCGGTCGCGGAGGCGCGTGAGCTTGTGCGTGATCAACGGATGGTCGGCCACGTGCACGCGCATGCTGTCAGGGTACTGAGACATCCAGGAGCGGGAGGGGGCGGCGGTGCGGGCTGACGACGTGCGGCTGATGGCGCTCGCGCGTGACGAGGCGCGGGCGGCGCTCGCGACCGGCGACGTCCCCGTGGGAGCGGTGGTGGTCGACGGCGACGGCGTGGTGATCGCCACCGGCCGGAACGAGCGGGAGGCCACCGGCGATCCGCTCGCGCACGCGGAGATCGTGGCGCTGCGTTCGGCCGCGGCCACCCGCGGGGCGTGGCGCCTCGACGACTGCACCCTCGTCGTGACCCTCGAGCCCTGCGTGATGTGCGCGGGAGCGGTGCTCGCCGCTCGTGTGCCGCGCCTCGTGTTCGGCGCGTGGGACGAGAAGGCCGGCGCGGTCGGATCCGTGCAGGACGTCGTCCGCGACCGGCGCGGTCCGCACACGGTCGAGGTCGTCGCGGGTGTCGACGCCGAAGCCTGCTCGGCGCTGCTCACCGCCTTCTTCGCCGGAAGGCGCTGACTACTCCATCCCGCGGATGACGATCGTCTCCGTCGGCGTCGCCTCGTCGTGCGCCACGTCCGGCTCCACGAAGACCGCGGCGCCCTTCGGCGCGAGCCGCGCCGCGGCGAGCTGCACGTGCGCGATCACGTTGACCACGTCGGTCAACGCCAGCAGCGGCGGCAGGCCGACCCGGACGACGACGAGCACCCGGCCGGTGCTGTCCTCACGTCCGATGCGCACCGTGGAGACGGCACGCACGTTCCGCACCTTGCCGACCGCCTGGCTGATCGCGGCCATCGCATCGACCTCGTTGTTCGGCATCAGGCACCTCCCCGCGCGCGACGCCAGTGTAGAAGGTCGGGCTCTACGCTTCGGCGGGTGACCGACACCGCCGTCCCCCTTCCCTCGCCCGTCGCGATCCTCGGCGGCGGCTCGATGGGGGGCGCCATCCTGAGCGGCCTCCGCGCCGCCGGCGTCCCCGATCTCCGCGTCACCACGCGCACGGCCGCTCGCGCCCTCGAGGCCGGTGACGGGCTGAGCGTGCTCGTCGCCGAGCGTGACCCGGATGCGAACCGGGCAGCGGTGCGGGGCGCCCGGCTCGTCGTCGTCGCCGTCAAGCCCGCGGGCGTGCCGGCGCTGCTCGCGGAGATCGCCGACGCGCTCGAGCCCGGCGCCGTCGTGGTGAGCGTCGCGGCCGGCATCCCGATCGCGACGATGACCGCCGCCCTCCCCGAAGGCACTCCGGTACTTCGGGCGATGCCGAACACCCCGTCGGCGGTCGGCGCCGGCGTGACCGGCGTCGCGGGGGCGCCCGGCACGGCCGCCGGCGACGCGGCCGCCGTGGTGGCCGCGTTCCGCACGGTCGGGACCGTGGTCGAGCTGCCGGAGGAGCGGATCGACGCGCTCTCGGCGGTCTCCGGATCGGGCCCCGCCTACGTCTACCTCTTCCTCGAGCGCTTCATCGACGCCGCCCGGCGTCTCGGGTTCAGCGCCGACGAGGCCCGGGCCCTCGTCGCCGGCACCGCGCAGGGCGCGCTGCAGCTGCTCGCCGCGACCGGCGAGGCGCCGGCCGAGCTGCGGCGCCGCGTGACCAGCCCGAAGGGCACCACCGAGCGGGCGGTCGCGGTGTTCGAGCAGCACGATCTCGGCGGCATCTTCGACGAGGCGCTCGCCGCGGCGATCGCCCGCGCGAAGGAGATCGCCGCCGGTTGAGCGGCGCCCCCCGTCCGGGGGACGCGGCTCGTGGCGCTCGGGACCGGGCGCCGATACGGTGGGCGTGTGGCGGACCTCTTCGACGTCATCGCCGATCCGACCCGGCGAGAGCTGCTGCGCGCCCTCCTCGAGCAGACGGAGACCGCCGACGGGGCGGGCGAAGCGAGCGTCGGCGAGCTCGTCACGAAGCTCTCGCTCAGCCAGCCGACCGTCTCCAAGCACCTGAAGACGCTCCGCGAGTTCTCGATCGTCTCCGTGCGCGAGCAGGGACAGCACCGCTACTACCGGCTGGAGCCGGCCCAGCTCGCGCCCATCGCCGAGTGGCTCGGTGCCTTCGTGAAGCCCGTGGTCGCCGCGGCGGAACCGGTGGCCGATGGGACGGTCGCGGTGGCCGCCGCGACGCCGAGCCACCCGCTGTCGCCCCGGATGCGCGCGACCGCCGTACGCCTCGGCGCCGCCACCGCCGGCGTCACCGGTCGCCTGCGACGGTCCCGCTGACCGCATCCGCGACGATGCGGTCGCGTGCCGCGTTCGCCCTTCGACGCGCGCGAAGGAGCCGGACGTGGCGTGCCGCGGGGGATCGGGCAGGTGAACGACCGGATCTCGGGCGTCTTCGAGGGTGGACTCGTCGTCACATCTGCCCCTACAGTGAACGGTGATACCACCTGAGGCGGGTGGTATCGGTGGGTCCGCGGGTCAGCGCCGACGGACCGGGTGGGAAGGGGACGCCGTGTCCGGACTGAGTGATGCGCGGTTCCTCACCGTCGCCGAGGTCGCCGACATGATGCGCGTCTCGCGCATGACCGTGTATCGGCTCGTCCACTCGGGCGACCTGCCCGCCATCCGCTTCGGCCGCTCGTTCCGGGTTCCGGAGTCCGCCGTGCAGATGGCGATGAGCAACCACGTCGTCGAGCCGACGATCTCCCGCTCCGCCTGAGGCCAGGACGACCCGCGCGCGTCGCGGGCTAGACTGTCGGGGCGATTCCGCGATCCGTACCGGTGGCGCGGATGCCGCCGGACGTGAAGGAGTTCGTATGGGTTCGGTCATCAAGAAGCGCCGCAAGCGCATGGCCAAGAAGAAGCACCGCAAGCTGCTGCGCAAGACGCGTCACCAGCGCCGCAACAAGAAGTGACGTCTCGCGGCGCGGGAGCGCCGCCGACGTCAGGTTGAGGGCCGCCCTTCCGGGCTGCGTCCCGAGACCTCGTGCGCGGGCCTTCGCCTCGGGGCGGGCCCGCGCTCGCGTTCGCGCCCGGACGGCCCAAATCACGCGGTCCTGCGCCGCGCCTCCTGCCGCACCCGGCGCCGCTCGGCGCGGATGCTCGACGGGTCGAGCTGCAGCACCCGCCAGCCGGCCTGCCCCGCGTGCGCCGCGAGCTGCCGATCGGGGTTGATGACGACGGGCGTGCCCACGGCGGTGAGCAGCGGCAGGTCGTTGATGGAGTCGCTGTAGGCGTAGCAGTCGACGGGGTCGTAGCCGCGCGCGGCGAGCAGGGCCCGTGCCGCGGCGGCCTTCTCCGGCCCGTGCATCGTGGGCCCGCGGAACCGGCCCGTGAAGACGCCGTCCTCGATCTCGAGCCCGGATCCGATGCCGCCGGTCGCGCCGAGGCTCACGGCGAGCTCCTGCGCGAGGAAGTCGGGTGTCGCCGACACCAGCCACACCTCGTGCCCCGCGGCGAGGTGGGCGCGCAGCACCTCCTGCGTCTCGGGCCACATGCGGGGCCGCATCCGGCTCACGACGGACGCCGCGAGGCGGTGCAGGCGTTCGGCGGACACCCCGGCGAGCAGCTGCATGCCGCGGTCGCGCACCTCGTCCAGCACACCGAGATGCTCGCCTCGGCGGCGGAACTTCACCGCCTCCCAGCCGAACCGCACGAGGTCGCGCAGTGACACGATCCCGAGCGTGCGTGCGGCACGGGCGAGGAACAGCAGGCTGGCGCCGTTCACGAGCGTCTTGTCGATGTCGAAGAACGCGACGACCGGCAGCAGGCGCGGGGCGGACGGCTGCTCTGGCATCCGGGGAAGTGTAGGCCAGCGGTCCTCCGCGGAGCCCGGGCTACGCTTCCGTTCCGTGTCCGCGACCACCGTGACCCTGATCGCCAAGCCGGGCTGCCACCTCTGCGACGACGCCCGAGCGGTCGTCGATCGCGTCCTCGGTGAGCTCGAGCAGCAGGGCGTCGCGATCCGCCTGGTCGAGCGGAACATCCTCGAGGACCCGCAGCTCGCTGCGCGCTACGCCGACGACATCCCCGTCGTGCTCGTCGACGAGCGGATGCACGGCAGGTGGCGCATCGACGCCGACGCGCTCGAGGCGGATCTGCTCCGCTAGTCGCGCCGGCACCCGATCGAGGTCCACGCCATGCACGCCGTGGGCACGCGGCGCGCGGCCGGATCCCGGACGCTCACGGCAGCAGCCGGTTGGGCCCCCGGAAGAGGAACGTCGTCTCGCGGATGCTCTGGCGCTCGAGCAGGAGCATCAGCACACGGGCGAGTCCCATCCCGAAGCCGCCGTGCGGGGGGATCCCGAAGCGGAAGAAGTCGAGATAGGTGCCGAGCTCGGCCGGGTCGAGCCCCTTGTCCACGGCCTGCGCGGTGAGCACGTCGACCCGGTGCTCGCGCTGGGCTCCCGTGGAGATCTCCGTGCCTCGGTAGATGAGGTCGTAGCTCTTCGTGAGCGCCGGATCGGCCTCGGAACGCATGTGGTAGAAGGGCCGGATGCTCG
>DASYJR010000142.1:0-4601 GCA_035996305.1 Amnibacterium sp.
CGCGCGCACCGGCCTGGTGCAGACCGAGCGGCGATGCGCTCGGGAAGCGGCGTTCCGCGGCGACCGTTCAGGACGGTGCGCTCACGGCGGGTGCCGATCGCTTCCTGAGGGTAGCACCTTTGAAATCCACGGCGGGAAGCAGCGCGGTCCAGTGCTGATCCGCCTGATCAGCGACCAGTTGCGCGGCCTTCAGCCGCTGCGACGGATCCGCGGACAGCACGAGGATCGACGGCCCGGCCCCGGAGACCACGGCGGCGTGGCCCGCGGCGCGCAGCAGGCCGATGAGCCGGTCGGTCTCCGGCATCGCGGAGGCGCGGTACGACTGGTGGAGGCGGTCCTCGGTGGCGACGAGCAGCAGCTCGGGCGACTGGATCAGGGCGGCGATCAGCAAGGCCGACCGGGAGACGTTGAAGATCGCGTCCTCGTGCGGCACGCTCGCCGGCTGCAGGCTCCGCGCGAGCGCGGTGGACATGGTGTGGTCGGGCACGAGCACGAGCGGTGAGACGCTGCGGTGCACGAGCAGCTGCTTGTGCTGCGGCCCGTCCGGGCCGGTCCATGCGATCGTGAGGCCGCCGAACAGCGCCGGGGCGACGTTGTCAGGGTGCCCCTCCATCCGGGTCGCGATGCTGAGCAGCCGGTCGCCGTCGAGGAGCATGCGGTCCTCGAGCAGGCCGGCCGCCGCCACGACGCCGGAGACGATGGCGGCGCCGGACGAGCCGAGGCCGCGGCCGTGCGGGATGGTGTTCGTCGCGTCGAGGTGCAGGCCCGGCAGCGGCTCCCCGACCTCGGCGAAGACCTCCGCGACGGCGCGCGCCACGAGGTTCGACTCGTCGGTGGGCACCTCGCCCTCGCCGACGCCGTGCACGTCGACCCGCACGCCGGGCCGGTCGGTGACGGTGACGGTGAGCCGGTCGTAGACGCTGAGGGCGAGGCCGAGGGTGTCGAAGCCCGGGCCCAGGTTCGCCGTCGTGGCCGGCACCTCGACCGTCACCTGCCGCCCCGCGGGCAGCGGTTCGCTCACGTGGCGGCCCCGAGGCCGAGGGTCTCGGCGATCGCGGCCGCGTCGACGGGCACCGAGATGGGCGACACGTCCGCGCCGCCGGGGCCCTTCAGCGCCCACTGGGGGTCCTTCAGACCGTGACCCGTCACCGTGAGCACGCAGGTCGCGCCGCGCGGGATCGCGCCCGCCTCGGCGCGCTCGAGCAGGCCGGCGACGCTGATCGCGCTGGCCGGTTCGACGAAGACGCCGACCTCGGCCGACAGGATGCGGTGCGCGGCGAGGATGCCCTCGTCGGTGATCGCGCCGAAGTACCCGTCGCTGTCCTCGTGGGCGGCGATCGCGAGCTTCCAGGAGGCGGGGTTGCCGATGCGGATCGCGGAGGCGATCGTCTCCGGGTTGCGGACCACATGACCCTCGACGATCGGCGCGGAGCCCGCGGCCTGGAATCCGAACATGCGGGGCAGCCGAGTGGTCGCGCCCCGGTCGAGCTCCTCCCGGTATCCGCGGTGATAGGCGGTGTAGTTGCCGGCGTTGCCGACCGGGACGAAGTGGAAGTCGGGGGCGTCGCCGAGCACCTCGACCACCTCGAAGGCCGCCGTCTTCTGCCCCTCGATGCGGTCGTTGTTGACGGAGTTCACGAGGTGCACCGGGTAGTGCGCGGCGAGCTCTCGGGCGATGTCGAGGCAGTCGTCGAAGTTGCCCTGCACCTGGAGCAGCTGCGCGTCGTGCGCGATCGCCTGGCTGAGCTTGCCGAGCGCGATCTTGCCCTCCGGCACGAGCACGGCCGCGGTGATGCCGGCGTGGGTGGCGTATGCGGCGGCGGATGCGGACGTGTTGCCGGTGGAGGCGCAGATGACGGCCTTCGCGCCGTGCTCGAGGGCCTTCGAGATGGCCATCGTCATGCCGCGGTCCTTGAACGACCCGGTCGGGTTCATCCCCTCGAACTTCACGAAGACGCGCGCGCCCGTGCGCTCGGAGAGCGCCCGCGCCTCGATCAGCGGGGTGCCGCCCTCGCCGAGCGTGACGACCGGGGTCGCGTCCGAGACGTCGAGCCGGTCGGCGTACTCACGGATCACCCCTCGCCACTGCCGGGACAGACGGGTCGGCCGATCAGCCGTGCCGATGCTCATGCTTCCCGCTCCTCTTCCAGGTCATTCACCCTCGACGCGCAGCACGCCGAGCACCGCCCCGACTTCGGGCGCATCGCCGAGCGCCGCGACGGTGGCCGCGAGCGCCGCCTCCCGTGCCCGATGCGTGCCCACCACCAAACTAGCGGTGCCGTCCTCACCGCCCCGGGACTGCTCCACCGTCTCGATCGAGACGCCGTGCTCGGACACGATGCCGGCGAGGCGCGCGAGCACGCCCGGCTCGTCGCGCACCGCGAGCGTGATCTGGTAGCGCGTCTCGACGACGCCGGGGTCGAGCACCGGGAGGTCGGCGCCGGCCGGACCGATGAGGCCCGGACCGCCGATCACGTGCCGCCGGGCGGCGGAGACGAGGTCGCCGAGCACGGCGGACGCCGTCTCCGGTCCGCCCGCGCCCGCACCGTAGAACATGAGGTCGCCGGCCGAGGCGGCCTGCACGAACACGGCGTTGTTCGCGCCGCGTACGGCGGCAAGCGGATGCGTGCGGGGCAGCAGCGCCGGGTAGACCCGCACCGAGACCCCCTCGGTGCCGTCGGGCGCGGTGATCCGCTCGCAGATCGCGAGCAGCTTCACCACCTGGCCGGCCGCCCGCGCCGCCCGCACCTGACCGGACGTGACGCGGGTGATCCCCTCGACGGCGACCTTCTCGAGCGGCACCGTGGTGTGGAACGCGAGACCGGCGAGGATCGCGGCCTTCTGGGCGGCGTCCGCGCCGCTCACGTCACCGGTCGGGTCCGCCTCCGCGTAGCCGAGCCGCGTGGCCTCGGCGAGCGCCTCCTCGAAGCCGACGCCCTGCTCGTCCATCCGGTCGAGCACGAAGTTCGTCGTGCCGTTCACGATGCCGAGGATGCGGCGCACGTGGTCGCCCGCGAGGCTGTCCCGCAGCGGCCGGATGATCGGGATCGCGCCGCCGACGGCGGCCTCGTAGTTGAGCTGGGCGCCGACGCGCTCGGCCGCCGCGAACAGCTCGGGACCGTGCGTGGCGAGCAGCGCCTTGTTGCCGGTGACGACGTCCGCGCCGCTGTCGAGGGCGAGGAGCACCAGCTCCCGGGCCTGCTCGACACCGCCGATCAGCTCGATGACGATGTGCGCGCCGAGCACGAGACTCGTGGTGTCGGTGGTGAGCAGCGACTCGGGCAGCTCGGGGCTGCGAGGCGCGTCGATGCGGCGCACGCCGATACCGGCGAGCGTGATGGGCGCGCCGATGCGGGCCTCGAACTCGGCGCGGTGCTCGAGCAGCTGGTGCGCGACCTCGGCGCCGACGGTCCCTGCACCGAGCACCGCGATGCGGATCGGCGGCCGCGACGGGGTCATGAGGCGCTCCCGACCCGGGCGAGGCCGGCATCGCGTGCGAGCAGGTCGTCGATCGTCTCGCGGCGGATGAGGGTGCGCACGCCGTCCGCGCCGACGGCGACGACCGCGGGGCGGGTGAGCAGGTTGTAGTTGCTCGCGAGGCTGTGATGGTAGGCGCCGGTCGCGGGCACGGCCACGAGGTCGCCGGCCCCGACGTCGGCGGGCAGCAGGTCCTCGCGCACGACGACGTCGCCCGACTCGCAGTGCTTGCCGACGACCCGCACGAGCTCGAGCGGCGCCGTCGAGGCGCGGGAGGCGAGGCGGACGGTGTAGTCGGCGCCGTAGAGGGCAGCGCGGATGTTGTCGCTCATCCCGCCGTCGACGGAGACGTAGCGGCGCACGGCGGATCCGCCGTCCGGCGCCTGCACCTCCACGTCCTTCACGGTGCCCACCGAGTAGATGGTGACCCCGGCGGGGCCGATGATCCAGCGCCCCGGCTCGACGGCGAGGTCGGGCACGGGCACGCCCTGCTCCGCGGCCACCGCGACGACCGCCGAGACGAGGTCCGCCGCGACGGCGGCGACGTCGGCGACCTCCTGGCCGCTCACGTAGGCGATGCCCCACCCGCCGCCGAGGTTCAGCTCGGGCACGGGTCCGCCCTCGAGGAGCTCGCCGTGGAGCGCGAGGAGGCGCCTGGCGGCCTCCGCGAATCCCGCGGTGCCGACGATCTGCGAGCCGATGTGCGAGTGGAGACCGAGGAAGTGCAGCGCCGGCTCGGTGCGGATCGCGGCCACGATCGCGGGCACGTCGGCGAGCGCGACGCCGAACTTCTGGTCCTCGCGCGCGGTGGCGAGGTACTCGTGGGTGGAGGCGTGCACGCCGGAGTTCACGCGCAGCCGTACGGCCTGCACACGGCCGGCCCTGGCCGCCGCGGCCGCCACGCGGCCCACCTCCGAGCCGGAGTCGAGCACGAGCCCGCCGACGCCCGCCTCGACGGCGGCGGCGATCTCCGTGTCGGACTTGTCGTTGCCGTGGAAGCCCAGCGAGGCACCGGGGGCGCCGGCCGCGAGCGCGAGCGCCAGCTCACCGCCCGTGCAGACGTCGATCCTGAGGCCCGCGTCGAGCATCCAGCGCACCACGTCGGACGAGAGGAACGCCTTGCC
>DASYJR010000143.1:0-7571 GCA_035996305.1 Amnibacterium sp.
GAGGACGATCGCGAGCAGGGCCCCCATGAAGAGCGTGGTGCCGGTCAGACCCCAGTTCAGGGTCGTGCCGAGGAAGTCGGCGGCGGTCTCGCCGACGGTCGTGCAGAGGATCTTGATCACCCAGAAGAAGACGGTGACCTCGGGCACCTTGTTCAGCATCGATCGGCCGGTGGCAGCGGTCGCGCGCGGGCGCGTGGCAGTTGTCATGTCCCGGAGTCTTCGGCGCCGGCCCTGATCCGCCGCTGACCGATGGCCCGGCGTGTCGTCGGCCGGCAGGGGTGTTTCTTGCCCGATTCTCCGTGCCGGATTCCTAGCCTTCGGATCGACCGGGCCACCGTTCGAGTCCCGGCGAAGAGGAGCTGCATCGGTATGAGTGACGACACGGCTGCCGTCCGGGCGCGCAACCTCCGAAAGGTCTACGGCACGGGAGGGACCGAGGTCGCCGCGCTCCGGGAGGTCGACCTCGACATCGAGGCCGGCCGGCTCACCGCGATCATGGGGCCGAGCGGCTCGGGGAAGTCGACCCTGATGCACCTGCTCGCGGGGCTCGATCGGCCGACCTCGGGTGCGGTCTGGTACGACGACGTGGACATCACGGGTCTCGACGACCGGCGCTTGACCGCGCTCCGCCGGACCGACATCGGCTTCGTGTTCCAGGCCTTCAACCTCGTGCCGACGCTGACGGTGCTCGAGAACATCCTCCTGCCCTTCGAGCTCGGGGGGACCAGACCGGACGCCGGCAGGCTCCGCTGGATCGACGAGCGCATCGCGGAGCTCGGCCTCACCGCACTGCTCCGGCGCCGCCCGCACCAGCTGTCGGGCGGCCAGCAGCAGCGGGTGGCGATCGCGCGGGCCCTCGGCATCCGACCTCGAATGATCTTCGCGGACGAGCCCACCGGCAACCTCGACTCCCGCACGGGCCAGGAGGTGCTCTCGATGCTCGAGGCCGCGACCCGGGAGCATCACCAGGCGGTCGTCCTCGTCACCCACGACCCGGCCGCCGCCGCGCACGCCGATCGGGTCCTGTTCATCTCGGACGGCGCCATCGTGCACGATGTCGGCCGGACCGGTGCGTCCACGCTGTCCGAGATGGTCCTCGACCTCGCGGGCCACCGGTGATCCGCCTCACCCTGCGCGAGCTGCGCGTCGCGCCGGCGCAGCACATCGCCACCCTGATCGTCAGCACGATCGGCGCGGTCCTCGCCACGATCGTGATCGAGACCGACCAGGTGCTCACGAGCCAGTCGGCCGTCGGCGGGTTCACCCGGCACGGGTTCGTGCGGCTGCTGCTCGACGTGCTCGGGTCCGTGTTCCTCTTCGTGGCGATATTCGTCTCCTGCATCGTCATCGCGAACACCTTCGGCATCGTCATGGCGGCGCGGTCCCAGCGCATCGCGCTGCTCCGACTGCTCGGCGCCGAGGGCCGGGTGCTGCGGCGCGGTGTCGCGCTCGAGGGCGTCATCGTCGGAGCGGTCGGCGGTGTGCTCGGCACGCTGCTCGGCGTGGGGATCGCGAACGCCCTCGTGGCCGTCCTCACCTCGTCCGGCACGTTCCTCGCCGCGCCGTCCCCGCTGTGGACTCCGCTGCTCGTGGCACCCACCCTGATCGCGGTCGCCACCACCGCGGGCGCTGCCTGGTTCGGCTCGCGCCGAGTGGCCTCGGTGACGCCGCTCGAGGCGACCGGCGTCGGCCAGGAGGCATCCCTCGCCGACCTCCAGCGAGGGGCCCGCCCGTGGCTGGGATACGCCTGCCTCGCGGTCGGCGCCCTGATCCTCGCCGGGGGCGTCGCGATCGGCGCGCGGACCCCGTTCGGGCTCTTCGTCGCCGCACCCGGCGGGGGGCTCAGCTTCCTCGGCTTCGTGCTCGCCTCCAACACCGTCCTCCCGCCCGTGCTCCGGCTGGTCGGTGCCCTGTTCGGCCGGTCGGCCCCGGTCGCCCTCGCCCGCGCCAACGCCCTCCGGCACCCGGCGCGCAGCGCCCGTTCGGCCGTCGGGCTGGTGATCGGCGTGACGCTGGTCACGATGTTCGCCGTCGCCGCCGCCTGCTTCGGCACGCAGGCGGGAGCGGTCGCGGCCGGCGCACCGCCGCAGGAGGCGGCGAGCGACGCGGCCTTCGTCGCCCTCGTGCTGGGCGTCCTGGGCGTGCTCATCGGCTTCTCGCTCGCGATCGCGGCCGTCGGGCTGGTGAACAGCCTGTCCCTCAGCGTCCTGCAACGCCGCCGGGAGATCGGCCTGCTCCGTGCGCTCGGGCTCGACCGCCGCCAGGTGCGGATCATGGTGCTCGTCGAGAGCCTCCAGCTCACGATCGCCGGCGGCCTGGTCGGCCTCGTCCTCGGGATCGTCTACGGCTGGGCCGCGGCGCTCACGGCGCTGTCATCGGATCACCACATCGGCGGGTACTTCCTCCCCACCATCCCGGTGTCGCTCGTGGTGATCGTCCTCGCCGCGGCAGCGGTGCTCGCCGTCGTCGCGTCGCTGGCGCCCACCCGGCGCGCGACCGCGGTGTCCCCGGTCACGGCCTTGGCCGTCGATTGAGCAGCGCGGTCGTCCGAGGCGTAGCCCCGCCGTGGCGGGAGCACGCGCACCGCGCCTACCTCGTCGGCGTGTGGGTCAAGGGCGTCCACGGGGCTCTCGACGTCCTCGTCGCGATCGTCGTGCTGGTGGCGCCGCAACTCGTGCCCTCCGGCCTCTTCTGGGTGTCCGCGGAGCTGGGCGACGACGTCGGTGCGCCCACCGCGATCGTCGCGGGGACGCTCCGCTCGGTCGGCACCGACGTGCTCGGCTGGCCGGCCGGGCTGCTGGCGGCCTTCCTGCTCGTGCACGGGGCCGTGAAGCTCGCCTCCGCGATCTGCCTGCTCCGCCGCCTGCTGCGGGGATACCCGTGGGCGATCGCCGCCCTCGTCGCGCTGCTCGCCTATCAGATCGTGGATGCCGCGGTCACGGGGTCGCTGACGATGGCGCTGCTCGCGGTCGTGGACATCGCGGTGATCGCGCTCGTGCTTCGTGAGTTCGGACAGCTGCGCGCGGAACGACTCGAGCGCGAGCCCGCCGCCTGAGTCGAGGGCTCACCGGAACCTGCCGGCGACCTGATTCCGTCGGAGGTCCCCGATCGGGACGCGCGACGCCAATGCGGGCCTCTGGCGCCGGTCTCGCTCATGCTGCCGTGGTGCACCGTCGCTTCGCCGTCTCGGCCGTCCTCACCATCGCGCTCCTCGGAGCCCTCGCGCCGGCGCCCGCGTTCGCGGCGTCCGCCGCCAAGCCGCTCCCGAGCGCGACCACGTCGAGCAGCACCGGCATCGACGTCTCGTGGCCGCAGTGCGGCCGGACCCTCCCGTCCGGTCGCGCCTTCGGGGTCGTGGGCGTGAACGGCGGCACCGCGTCGACGTTCAGTCCCTGCGTGGCGTCCGAGGCCGCATGGGCCCGGACGACGACCGGTTCGACGGGCCAGCCGCGACTCGCCTTCTACATCAACACCGCCAACCCGTACGGCCAGGGCTCGTGGTGGCCCACCTCGGACTCCAGCCGGCCGCCCGCCGGCACCGCTCCGTATCCGACGGGCGCGCTTCCGGTCGCCACGGTGACCTACCCGACGAGTGGGGCGCCGATCGGCTGCACCACCACGGCGACCGGGACGCCGAGCTACAACAGCAGGTGTGCGTACGTGTACGGCTACGTGCGCGCCGAGCAGGCCGTCGAATGGACTCGGGAGCAGATCGGGAGCTTCGACCCCGCCGCCTACCGCTGGTGGTTGGACGTCGAGACCACCAACACCTGGCAGACCGACACCGCGTCCAACTCGGCCTCGCTCGCCGGCGCCGCCGCATACCTGCAGCAGGCGGGCCTCGGCGTCGGCGTCTACTCGACGACCGCGCAATGGACCACCATCGTCGGCGGCACCAACCTGCACATCCCGCCCCTGCCGAACGGTGCGAAGAGCAACCTGATCGGCCTCGACGAATGGGGCGCAGGTGCATCGTCGCAGAAGGGGGCGCAGTCCAACTGCACCGCAGCGACGCCGTTCACCGGCGGCACCAACCGCCTCATGCAGTACCTGTCGAGCGGTACGGACTACGACGTCTCCTGCTCCGGCTACTGACGTCCTGCCGACCTCGGCGTTCGGCGATCGCTCCAGCGCGGCCCCGTCGCGCAGAGGCCCGCTCCTCACCTGACAGGCTCGAGCGGCGTGGAGTGCCGGTCCATGCGGGGCGACGGACGGAAGAGCATCGGACATGGATCAGGACGGTCGGCCACTCGTGGGTCTGCTCGTGGGCAGCACTCGCAGCACGCGATTCGCCGATCGTCCGCTCGAATGGTCGGCCCGCCGGTTGGCCGAACGGGACGACCTGGCCTGGCAGCTGATCGACCTGCGCGAGTTCGAGCTGCCGCGCTACGACGAGCCCACTCCGCCCGCGCTCGCTCGCCGGGTGTACGGGAGCCCGGAGGTCGCCCGGCTCGGCGCGGCGATCGACGGCCTCGACGGTCTGATCGTCCTCACCTCCGAGTTCAACCACGGCTACCCGGCCGCCTTGAAGAACGCGCTGGACCTGCTGTTCGCGGAGTTCAACCGCAAGCCGGTGATGTTCGTCGGCTACGGCAACGTCGGGGGAGCGCGCGCGGTCGAGCAGCTGCGACTCGTCGCGGTGGAACTCGAGATGGCACCGCTGCGGCACGCCGTCCACATCCTGCCCGCCCAGATGCGGGCGGCACGGGCGGGCGACACCGAGGCGGCGTTCGCGGATCTCCGCCCCCGCCTCGATCTCGCGCTCGACGATCTCGTCTGGTGGGCGCGCGCCCTCGCCGCGGCCCGCAGCGCCGAGCGGTCGGGCTGATCCGCGCCGACGTCTCCTGACCGCGTCAGGTCCAGAGCTGGGCGACAGCGTCCGCCATCCGCCGGCCCACCCGCCTGCCTGCTTCAGCGGCGGGGCGCCGCCTACCCGGATCGAGGGGGTCGGGCCCCATCGCGGCGAGGGAGTCCTCGTCCGCGTGCACGACCCGGATGCGGGCGTCGCCGAGCGCCGCGATCTCCCCGGGGTGATCGCGGGGCCGAGGGGGGACGCCTCGGGTCCTGGCACGAGGATCAGCACGCGATCGGCGCCGCGGCGAGGTCGGCGTTGGCGGAGGTGCGGATGCCGCCGTCCATGTGGAGGGCGCCCTCGATCTCGACCGGCGGCCATGTCCCCGGACCCGCGCAGCTCGCAGCCACGGCGTCGACCAGATCGACTCCCGAGTCCCTGTCGAAGATCCGGAGCGCTCCGGTCGCCGTGTCCACAGCCGGGATCCGCAGCGGGTGGGCGGGCCAGGAACGGGAGGGGAGGCGGGATTCGATGACCGCCCGCCTCGCGGCGGCGGAGGGTGTCTCGGCGGCGATCGCGATCGCACCGATGCGCCGCCGCGCCGACGGCCGAGCACGAGGCCGCCGGGCGTCCCGTCGGCCCCTCGACGGTGACCCCGGACGGGCCGCCGGTCATCGCTCGAACACGGCGGCTGCGCACGGCACGTCCCCTCCGACGCCCACGATCGGCCGGTCAGGTGGCCAGGAGCGGTACCGCCGCCCGTCGCACCTGGTCGATGTCCGCCGGCTGGGAGATCGAGCGCTCCGCATCCTCGAGGATGAGCCGGGCCTGGTGACCGAGCTCCGCGTTCCGCCCCTCGTCGCCGCCGGTGAATCCGCGGCAGTCGTCGAGCAGGCGGAGGAGTGCCACGAGGACGGTCGGCTCGTGCCCGCCGTAACGCCGGATCAGCCCGCACATCGTGTCGATGTACTCCCCGAACCGCCGACCTGGCACGATCACGACCGCCGAGCCCGCCGAGTCCCTGGCGACGTCGTCGCCGAGGGGACGGGCGGCGAGCGCGCAGCAGATCACCGCGAGGTGGTCGATCGCCTGCACCGCCGTGTACGGGTCGTTGATCGCCGGCGACAGCGCCTTGCAGGCGACGTCGACGAGCTGCCGGATCCCGAATCCGCAGTCCTGCTCCAGGGTGCGCTCGAACCCGATCCGGACCGCGCGGTCGAGCGCCGAGCGCACCCCAGCGACCCCGGGGATCGGGTCGGCGGCGGACGGGGTCCAGACCCAGGCGAGGGGGCTGCCTTCGACCACGTGCTCGCCGACCCGGGTGCGGAGGAGGACGGTCACCTGCAGACGCGACGCCAGGGGGAGCAGGCGCGCCGGGTGCGCTGTCTCGACGTAGCCGGATCGCGTCGCGGGCACCGCGACCGCCCAGGCCGGCGGGTCGGGCCGGTCGGTCTCGACCGTGCCGGAACTCGCGCGGACGACGGCGAGCGTCGAGGTCTGCACGAGCTCCGTGATCCTGTCGATCTGCAGCGAGTGCGCCAGGTGATCGGCGAAGTACACGACCATCCCGAGCGTCGCGAACAGCAGGACGATCGCGCCGGTGACCGCCAGCCGCGGGAACTGCTCCACCCGCGCCCCCGACGCCACCCCGACCGTGTAGAGGCCTGCGCCGCTGTAGACGAACGTCGCGAGATACACGCCGAGCACCCGCTGGGTGGCCCGGTCCCGGAGGAAGTTCCGCAGCAGGCGAGGCGAGAACTGGGTGGAGGACAGCTGCAGCGCCACCACGGTGAGGCCCAGCACGAGGGCGATGACGGTGACCACGGTGCTCGCGATCGCGATCAGCAGGGTGCGGGCGTCGTCCGCGGTGCCCTGGAACGCCAGCGGAGCGAGCACCGAGTGCGGATCGATCTGCACCTGCGAGAGCAGCAGGCCCGCGACGAGCGCGGCGGCGGAGCTGACCGCGGGCACCACCCACAGCGATCCGGCCGCGTACTCACGGACCGCGGCCCCGTTCGTCATCGACCTCATCTGCATGCGGTCAGCCTTCTCACCCGGACCGGGTCTGTCCAGGGCGGCGGCGACGGGGCCGCCTCTGCCGGGTCACGCGGCTTGGGCGCTCATTCGTCGAGGATCGGGGTCGCGCAGCGCAGGGTCGGGCACCGTCCCGCGACGGCGGACCGTGTCGCGAGCGTGATGAGGACGATGCTCGTCGTGGTGCGGCCGAGGTCGGCGGCGCCGTTCGCGCACGTCGTCGGCGCCATCAGCAACAGCCGGATCGTGCCGTGCGCCGGAACGAGGTAGCCGCTCGAGGCCCCGGGCCGCCCCGGTCGTGCGGCGCGGTCGCGGGCTGCGTGCCTCGTCCGGCTGCGCCTCGTCGAGGTCGCTCACCCGACGTTGCGGCGCGAGCGGCACCGTCGGCCGGGGGCGGCAGAATCGACGCAGCGTCGGAGACGGGCAGCGTATGGGGCAGCACGGCAGCAGGGGAGGCCTGCGGCGTTCCGCGGCACTCTGGCGCTATGCCGTGACCGCCGTGCTCGGCCTGCCGAGACGTCCCGCCGCGAGCCCGGCTCCACGCCGGAACGCTGCGGCGTCGTCGTTCGAGGCGCCGCTCGAGGCGGCGAACGCGCTGCAGTTCGACCGGGCCTACTGGCTCTCGCCGTTCGGTCGGGGCAACGGGCTGGACGCGTTGTTCTGGGCGCCGCTCGCGGAGGTCCCCGAGGAGCGCGTCGACGCCGTCCTGGTCGCGCTCGAGGATGCCGGCATCGCGGCGTGGGCG
>DASYJR010000144.1:0-4846 GCA_035996305.1 Amnibacterium sp.
GTCGCGCCCGGCCCAATCTGGACACCGCTCATCCCGTCCACCATGCCGCCGGACCAGGTGGAGCGGTTCGGTTCCGACGTGCCGATGGGTCGCCCCGGCGAGCCGGCCGAGGTCGCGCCCGTGTACGTGCTCCTGGCGTCCGACGAGGCGAGCTACGTCTCCGGAGCACGCATCGCGGTGACCGGAGGCAAGCCGATCCTCTGAGCGGGGACGCCGTCCCTCTTCCTGAGCGCAGCCTGTGATGGGACCGTGTTCAGGCGTTCGTTCGGAAGCCCCAGCGGAGCGTGAGCGACGACGGCGACGTCGCCGGCCGGAGCGGGGCCGGTCCGAGGATCTCGCGGACCCGCCTCGGTGTCCTCCATGATGGCCCGGTGCCCACCCAGCGCCGCGCCCCGCGGCCGCGCCCGCTCGCCGCGCTCGCGGCCCTCGCCGCGGCCGCGCTGAGCCTCTCGGCCTGCTCGGCGGTCGTGCCGGCACGGGTCGCGGCCGCCGCCGACACCCCCGCCGGGGGCTACGGCACGGCGAGGGTCGTCGACGACCCGACGACCGCATCGGTGCTGATCGTGCCCGCCCACCCGGTCGGTACGCTCGCCGTCTTCGTGCACGGCAGCGGGCAGAGCCGCTCCTCGATCCTCCGGGACCGTCGCGACCTCATCGTGGCGCGCCACCTGGTGGAGCACGGCTACCTCGTGCTCGCGGCGGATGCGGGCGGGCGGGCCTGGGGCGACGCCGCCAGCGTCGCCGACTACGAGCGTGTCATCGCGTCGACCGTGGCCGGCCACGGCGTGCGCGACGTCTTCCTCATGGCCGAGTCGATGGGCGGCCTGGCGACGATGCAGCTCGCGGCGCGCGTGCCGGACGTGCGCGCCGTGACCGCCTGGTACCCCGTCTGCGACCTCCGCACGATGCAGCACAAGCCGCAGTTCGCGGCCGCGATCGCGAGGGCCTGGGCCACCGGCGACCGGCGGGTCGTGTCCCCGGTCGGCGTTCCCGCCGTTCCCATCACGATCTGGGCGTCGCCGCAGGACACGGTGGTCTCCGCCGCCTCGAACGCGGCCGTGTGCGCGGCCGAGGCGCGGCAGGCCGGCGCGAGGGTCACGTACATCCGCACCGCCGGCGAGCACGGCAGTCTGTCGAACTTCCATCCCGCTCAGGTGCTGTCGTTCTTCGACGCGCACCGTGCGACGGACCCGGCGCGACCCGCGGCGCCGGGATCGGTGCCGAAGGCCCGATCATGACGCACACTGGGCGGATGTCCCGCCCCGTCGTCCGCACGCTGCTCGCAGCAGCCGTGACGACGGCCGCCCTCGTGGCGGTTCCCCAGGCCGCGTTCGCGAACATGCCCGCCACCGACCCCGGCACCGGCGGGGTGCACATCGGCGTCCTCGTCGGGCCGCCGACCACGGTCGACACGACTGCGCCCCGGGTGGCGCCGAGGAAGCCGTCGGCTCCTCGGACGCCGACGACGACGACCACGACGACCACCGGATCCGACATCTCCTATCCGCAGTGCTCGGTCACGCCGCCCGCGAACCAGCTCTTCGGCGTGATCGGCGTCAACGGCGGCACCGCGAAGGACTTCAACCCGTGCCTCGGCACCCAGTTCGACTGGGCCGCGAAGACGACCGGGACGGTGCCGCAGGGCACCGCCTCGCTCTACGTGAACACGGCGAACCCCGGCTCCCGGAGCAGCTGGTGGCCGAAGTCGGACATGGACCGGCCCACCGTCGACGCTGCCGTCGCCGGACCGAGGAACCCGCTGCCCGACACTCCGATCACCTATCCCGGCGGTGGCACCCCCGGATGCTCGAGCGAGGTCGATCCGTTCGGGCCGGCGTGTTCATACGTCTACGGGTATGTCCGTGCGGAGCAGGCCGTCGCGTACGCGCAGGAGCAGCTCGGGGAGGCCTACAGCGCGAAGGTCCGGTGGTGGCTGGACGTCGAGACCACCAACACGTGGGCCGGCCCGACCACCTCGAACGCCGCGTCGCTCGCGGGCGCCGCCACCTCCCTCCTGCGCGTCGGGCAGGCGGCGGACGGCGTCGGCCGGGTGGGCGTCTACTCGAGCACCGCGCAGTACAGCGCGATCACCGGCGGCACGGGCAGCGCCGTGCCGAACCTGCCGGACGGCGGACGCAGCCCGTTGATCGGCCTGCCCGAGTGGGGCGCCGGCGCGTCGGACCTCGAGGGCGCGAAGTCGAACTGCGGCGTGACCGCGTTCACCGGCGGCGCGATCACCCTGACGCAGTTCGTGTCGGGCACCCTCGACTACGACGTCTCCTGCGGCGGGTACTGACCGACCCGGTGCCAGTGCCCGGCCGAGCACGCCAGCAGGACGGTCTCCCTGCAGCAGGACGATTCGGGCGTTCTCGTCCTGCGGGGATGAACGGATCCTGCTCGAGCGCGGCCGCCGTCGTCGTGCGGCCGAACCAGGAGTGGCCGCGACACGGTCGATGAGCGCCCGTCCGGGGACGCCGGCGTGGTTGCGTGGGGGCATGACGGGCAACAGGTACGACCGGCGCCGGTTCAGCGCCGGCCTCCGCCTCGTCGCCATGGGGGTGGTCGGCGTCATCGCGGGGCTCGGGGTCGGCTTGA
The DNA here is from genome assembly GCA_035996305.1 of Amnibacterium sp. GTDB lineage: Bacteria > Actinomycetota > Actinomycetes > Actinomycetales > Microbacteriaceae > Amnibacterium. The sequence goes on from DASYJR010000144.1 coordinate 2,596, forward strand.
CGGGCAGGTGGATGCTCGCCCCCGCGGTCGGCTGGGCGGCCGCCGCCGGCACCTTCCTGCTCGTGGTCGTGGTGACGGTCGGACGGATCCCTCCGGATGAGACGGCGGCGCACGCCACGCGCGAGGACGGCAGCCGCACCGCATCCCACCTGCTGCTGACGTGCGCCCTCGTCGCGAGCTTCGGCGCCGTCGCGCTGCTGCTCCTCGCCGCGGGCCAGATCTCGGGGGGCGCTCGGATCGGCACCATCGCGCTCGCGCTCGGCACGGTCGCCCTGTCGTGGCTGCTCACGCACACGCTGTTCGCGCTCCGGTACGCCGCGCTCTACTACGACGAGCGCGGCGGCATCGACTTCAACCAGACGGAGGCGCCCAGCTACGCCGACTTCCTGTACCTGGCCTTCACGGTGGGGATGGCCTTCCAGGTCTCCGACACGCCGGTCCGGTCCCGACGGCTCCGCGGCGTCGTCCTCCGGCACGCCCTGCTGTCCTACGTGACGGGCGCGGTCGTGCTCGCCACGGCGATCAACCTCGTGTCCGGGCTGATCCAGTGACCACCTCCGCGACCCGACGCGCCGGCCTGCGGCCCCCCGTCATTGCGATCGGGTAACGGGCGAGACGATCCGCACCGCTGCGCACACGTCCTGGTGTGAGCACACGAACCGCCCGCCGAGCCCGCCGCGCCGCCGCCGTCGCGCTGCTGTCCGCCGTCACCCTGGCCGCGCTCGCCGGATGCACCACCGCCGCCGGCTCGAGCTCGTCGGGGGCCGGGCCGTCGGCCGGGTTCGCGGCCGACTCCTCGCGTGGGGGTGGGAGCGCGAGCGGCGGGAAGTCCGCAGCGACGCCGGATCGCGCCGTCGTCAGCACGGGGACGCTCGACCTCGTCGCGACGGACCCGGTCGCCACGGCCGACGCCGTGGCGACGATCGTCGTCGGCAGCGGCGGCCGGGTCCAGACGCGCGACGAGCATCCGAGCAACCCCGCATCCGCCGACCTCACCGTCCGCATCCCCTCGACGGCCTTCGACACCACGCTGACGGCCATCGAGCACCGCGGGAAGGTCCGGACGGTGCGCATCCGCAGCAGCGACGTCACCGCGCAGGTCACGGACTACGCCGTGCGGATCACCAACCTCCGCACGTCGATCACCCGGCTGCAGACGCTGCTCGCCCGAGCGACCGACACGACCGCACTCGTCGAGATCGAGGCGTCGCTGACCACGAGGCAGACGGATCTCGAGCAGCTGCTCGCCCAGCAGAAGGACCTCGGCGACCAGGTGTCGTACGCGACCCTCGCGATCACCCTCGAGGCACCGATCGTGATGCACCACGACGCCCCGGCGTCGTTCGCCGACGGCTTCGTCGCCGGGGTGACCGCCCTCGCCCGGACGGCCGTGTTCCTCGCCGTGCTGATCGGCACGCTGCTGCCGTGGGTCGTCACCCTCGGCGTGGTCGCCGTCGTGGGATGGTGGGTCGTCCGGCTCCTCCGACGCCGGGCACGGGCCTCGGCCGCACCGGGGGCGTGAGCGCGGTCGCGATCGGAGGCGGCGTGGCGGTCGAGCCGAGCCGGTCGACGGCGGCGACGCCGTCCGACCGGGTGCTGCTCGCCTCGTCGGGGCGCGCCGCGGAGGGCGCGTTCCGGCAGGTCGTGCAGCGGCACAGCGGGGTCGTCTACGCGGTCGCCTTCCGGCAGATCGGCACGGTGACGGATGCGGAGGAGCTCGTGCAGGACGCCTTCGTACTGCTGTGGACGAAGCGGGCGCGGCTGCGCTTCGTCGGCGAGTCGGCGCTCCCCTGGCTGATCGTCACGGTGAAGCACCTCGCCGCGAACCGCCGGCGCGCGCTGCAGCGGCGGAACCGGCACGAGGCGGGCGACGCGGCTCTCGCAACCGCGGGCGCGGTCGTCGACGCCGCGGTCGACGACTTCGTGGCGCGGGCTTTCGACCACCTGGAGCCGCTCGACGCGCTCGTCGCGCGGCTGTGCCTGGTCGAGGACCTCTCCTACGCCGAGGCGGCCCGGCGCTCGGGACTCACCGAGGCTGCGGTGCGGAACCGGTTGTCGCGCACCCGCGGCCGGCTCCGACGCGAGCTCGCCGAGGAACGGGGGTCGCGATGAGCGACGGTCTGCCCACCGAGCGGCAGCTGGCCGCGCTCGAGCAGCGGGTGCTGACGCGCATCCGCCGCCGGGCCGCCGTCCGGGCGCGCATCGCGTCGGGCCTCGCGACCGCCGCGCTGGTCGCCGGCGCGATCGTGCT
>DASYJR010000145.1:0-3015 GCA_035996305.1 Amnibacterium sp.
ACTCCCCGTTCGGCCTCTCGAGCAGCGTGACGATCGCCGGCATCCCGTTGGGCGTGCTCGTCGGCATCTTCGCGGTGCTGCTCGCGGCGTACTCGCTCGTGCTCGACTTCGACCAGATCCAGCAGGGCGTGCGGCGCGGCCTCCCCGCCAAGTACGCCTGGACCGGCGCCTTCGGCCTCATGGTCACCATCGTGTGGCTGTACGTCGAGTTCCTCCGGATCTTCGCGATCCTGAACCGCCGCTAGCCGCCCGAGTCCGCGCGAAGGGTGTCCGTCCCGAGGGGCGGGCACCCTTCGCCCTTTCCGGGGAGCGCCCGCTTGCGCTGCACGGCGCGATTTGAACGATCCGACTCGCCGATGCCCGGGAAATCCCGGGCGGACGGGGGCCGCCGTCTACCGTGGGCCGGTCCCGTCCGCCGAGCCCGCCGAAGGACCCCGCTCCCGATGATCGAGATGCTGCTCCGGCCCTTCGCCCGCGCCTTCCTCAGCCGCGTCCAGGCCGAGCTCGACCATGTGCCGCGCCCGACGGATCCGCCGCAGTACCACGCCCCGGGGCCCGACCCGGACCGCGTGCTCGTCTTCGGCAACGGCCCCGCCATGGGCTTCGGCGTGCGCACGCAGGAGCTCGCCCTGCCCGGCCAGATCGGGCGGCGGCTGTCCGCCGCGACGGGCCGGGGCGCCGACATCGACCTCGTCGCCAGGCGGCGCACCTCGGTCGAGATCACGCCTCCGCTGATCGCGCGCCTGCGGCCGGACCGGTACGACGGGATCGTCGTCGTGATCGGAGCGACGGACGCGGCGGCGTTCCTCTCCGTCCGACGGTGGAGTGCCGCGATGCGGAGGCTGCTCGAGGAGCTCACCCGGCGCTCCGCCCCGGGCACCCCCATCGTGGTGCTCGGGATCCACAGCCTGCGCCGGTCCGCGCTGACGGCCGGCGTGCTCGGCGACCTGGTCGACCGGCACGCCCGCCGGCTGAACGCGGCGACGCGGGCGCTCTGCGCCGAGGATCCCGGCCTCACCTACGTCGACCGGGGCGACGAGGCGGTCCGAGGGGTGCAGTACCGGTCGGCGCAGGCCTTCCAGCTGCTCGCGGAGATGATCGTCCCCGCACTCGTCCCCGGGCTGGACGCCGCGGCGGCGCACCCGGACAAACGGTCCGCCCGCGCCGTGCGCGACACCCCTGCCGCCGAGGTGTCGCGCCAATCGGCCCTCGACGCCCTCGAGGTGCTCGACACGGCACCCGAGGAGCGGTTCGACAGGATCGTGCGGTCGGCGAGGTCCACCTTCGGCGCCACGTTCGCGGCGATCTCCCTCGTGGACCGGGAGCGGCAGTGGCACAAGGCCGTCGCAGGGCCGGAGGACGCCCCGGTGGAGCTCCCCCGCGAGGTCGCGCTCTGCCACCGCACCATCCGCCACGACCGCCCGCTCGTCGTCGCCGACCTCCGGAACGACCCGCACGTGCACCCCGACCTGCTCGCGGCGGGCTGGCGGTTCTACGCCGGCTACCCGATCGAGTCGCCGGACGGCTTCCGGATCGGCGCCCTCTGCGTGCTCGACACGGAGCCGCGTCCGGGCAACGACGTCGACACCACGCTGCTGCGCGACCTGGCGCTGCGGGTGCAGCGCGAGATGTGGACGCGGCCGGACGGATCCGTGCGGGAGTCCCTCCCCCGCTGAGTGGGATGAGTCATCCGCGCGGCCGACGGGCGTGTTCGGACGCCTCTGGGCGTCATCGGACGCCCGTCGCACCCGAAGTGGCCCGTGGCGTGAAGGGGCGTCACTCCCACTCGATGGTGCCGGGGGGCTTGCTCGTCACGTCGAGGACGACCCGGTTCACCCCCGCGACCTCGTTCGTGATCCGGTTCGACACCCGCGCGAGCAGGTCGTAGGGCAGCCGCGTCCAGTCCGCGGTCATCGCATCCTCGCTCGACACCGGCCGCAGCACGATCGGGTGCCCGTAGGTGCGCCCGTCGCCCTGCACCCCCACGCTCCGCACGTCCGCGAGCAGCACCACGGGGCACTGCCAGATCTCGTCGTCGAGGCCCGCGGCCGTCAGCTCCTCGCGCACGATCGCATCCGCACGGCGCAAGGTGGCGAGCCGTTCGGGGGTGACGGCCCCGACGATCCGGATGGCCAGACCGGGCCCGGGGAACGGCTGCCGCGCCACGATCGGCTCCGGCAGCCCGAGCTGCCGCCCGATCGCCCGCACCTCGTCCTTGAAGAGGGTGCGCAAAGGCTCGACCAGCTCGAACGTGAGGTCCTCGGGCAGCCCGCCCACGTTGTGGTGACTCTTGATGTTCGCCGTGCCACTGCCCCCGCCCGACTCGACGACGTCGGGATACAGGGTGCCCTGCACGAGGAAGCGCACCGACTCCCCCGCCTCGGCGGCCTCCCGCACCACCTCGGCGGCCGCGCGCTCGAAGGTGCGGATGAACTCGCGGCCGATCGCCTTACGCTTCGTCTCCGGATCGGACACCCCGTCGAGCGCGGCGAGGAACTGCTCGCTCGCGTCCACCGTGACGAGCCGGACCCCGGTCGCGGCGACGAAGTCGCGCTCCACCTGCTCGGCCTCGCCGTCGCGCAGCAGGCCGTGGTCGACGAACACGCAGGTGAGCCGATCGCCGACGGCGCGCTGCACGAGGGCCGCCGCGACCGCCGAGTCGACACCGCCGGACAACCCGCAGATGACGCGGGAGTCGCCGACCTGGGCGCGGATCCGCTCCACCTGCTCCGCGATGACGTTGCCCGGGTTCCAGTCGCGGCCGATGCCGGCCTGCCCGTGCAGGAAGTTCTCGAGCACCTGCTGCCCGTAGGCCGAGTGCTTCACCTCCGGATGCCACTGCACCCCGTAGAGCCGCCGCTCGTCGCTCGCGAACGCGGCGACGGGTGTCGAGGGGCTGCTCGCGAGCACGCGGAATCCCTCCGGCGCCTCGGACACCGAGTCGCCGTGGCTCATCCACACGGTCTGATCCGCCGGCACCCCGTCGAGCAGGCCGTCGCCGGCGCCGTCGGCGAC
>DASYJR010000146.1:0-9493 GCA_035996305.1 Amnibacterium sp.
GTTCGTCGTCCAGTACCCGAAGGAGAGCACGAAGCCGAGGCCGAGCACGATCGCGAGCCAGTCGGCACCGATGGGGTTCGTGACGTCGCCGATCTCCGTGCCCGCCCAGGCGTGCAGCAGCTTGCCGCTCTGCGTCTTCTCGAGCGCGCTGGTCAGCCCGTTCCAGCCGCCGACGCGGTTCAGGCCGACGATCGTGAGCGGCACCAGACCGGCCACGATCACGAAGAACTGCATCACCTCGTTGTAGATCGCGGACGACAGACCGCCGAGCGTGATGTAGGCCAGCACGAACGCGGCGGAGACGACGATCGCGACCCATTGCGGCCAGCCGAGCATCGCCTCGATGACGATCGCCATCGCGAAGAGGTTGATGCCGGCGATGAGCACGTTGGAGACGGCGAAGGCGAGCGAGTTGACGACGTGGGGTGCCCTGCCGAAGCGGCGGAGCATGAACTCCGGCACGCTCCGCACCTTCGACGCGTAGTAGAAGGGCATCATCACGAGCCCGAGGAAGACCATCGCCGGCACGGCGCCGATCAGGTAGTAGTGCAGGGTCGACATGCCGATCTGGGCGCCGTTGGCCGCCATGCCGAGGATCTCGGTCGCGCCGAGGTTCGCGGAGATGAACGCGAGGCCGGTGATCCACGCGGGCAGCGAGCGGCCGGAGAGGAAGAAGTCCATGCTGCTCTTCACCCGCGAACGAGCGAGGAAACCGATCCCGATGACGACCGCGAAGTACACGGCGATCATCACGTAGTCGACCCACGAGAGGTCGAGGCGGATCCCGCTCCCCGTCGCCTCGACCACGGTGCCGGTCAGCATCAGCGCCTCCGCTTCCGTCGCGCCGCGATCCCCGGTGCGCCCAGGCGTTCTTCCGCGTTCGCTCGACGGACGCTCACGGTATGCCCGGCGGATTGGAAGGTTCCTGGGCGGTCGCTGCGCGCAGTCTGAACGACCCGTCCTGCCGGGTCCGCGGCCCTCGATACGCTCGAGCGGTCGGAAGGGGCACCGCATGACGAACCGCACACTCGACCTCGGCGGCGTGGTCGTCGCCACGACGCTGCCGTTCCGGCCGGACGACGACGCCCCCGGCGGCCTCGCCGTCGACTACGACCGCTACGCCGAGCACTGCGCGTGGCTGATCGACAACGGCTGCCGCGGTGTGGGGCCGAACGGCTCGCTGGGCGAGTACTCCTCGCTCACCGACGACGAGCGCCGGCGGGTCGTGCGGACGGCCGTCGAGGCGGTCGGCGGTCGCGGCCTCGTCATCGCCGGCGTGCACGGCGTGGGCTGGCACCAGGCGCGTCGCTGGGCGGAGCTCGCCGCCGAGGACGGCGCCGACGGCGTGCTGCTGCTGCCGCCGACCATGTACCGGGCGAACCGGCAGGAGGTGCTGACCCACTACGCGAAGGTCGACGAGGTCGGCCTGCCGATCATGATGTACAACAACCCGATCGACACGAAGGTCGACCTCACGCCCGACCTCGTCGCCGAGCTCGCCCTCCTGCCGAACGTGGTGGCGGTGAAGGAGTTCTCGCTCGACGCGCGCCGGGTCCGGGAGATCCGGGACCGCTGCGACATCGACGTCATCGCGGGCGCCGACGACCTGCTCTTCGAGGCGCTCGTCGCCGGTGCGGTCGGCTGGTTCGCCGGCTACCCGAACGCCTTCCCGCGGGAGGCGGTCGAGCTGTACGAGCTGCTCACGACCGGCCGGATCCCCGAGGGACGCGCCCTGTTCGAGCAGATGGCGCCGGTCTTCGCGTGGGACTCGAGGACCGAGTTCGTGCAGGCGATCAAGTTCTCGATCGACGTCGCCGGCGAGAGCACGGGCGGCCCCACCCGGCCGCCCCGCGGGCCCCTGTCGCCCGAGCAGCAGCAGATCGTCCGCCGTGACACCGAGCGGGCGCTCGCCTACAGCCGCTCCCGCGCCTCGGCCTGATGCGCCTCTCGCGCCTGATCAGCGCGGTCGACTCCCACACCGAGGGGATGCCGACCCGCGTCGTGACCGGTGGGGTGGGCGTGATCCCCGGCGACACGATGAACGAGAAGCGCCTCCACTTCGTGGCGCACCAGGACGACCTCCGGCACTTCCTGATGGACGAGCCGCGGGGCCACGCGGCGATGAGCGGCGCGATCCTGCAGCCGCCCACCCGGCCCGACTGCGACTTCGGCGTCGTCTACATCGAGGTGTCCGGCTGCCTGCCGATGTGCGGGCACGGCACGATCGGCGTCGCGACGGTGCTCGTCGAGACCGGGATGGTGCCCGTCACCGAGCCGGTCACGACGATCCGGCTCGACACCCCCGCCGGCCTCGTGATCGCGCGGGTGGCGGTGTCCGACGGGCACGCCGACGCGGTCACGATCGAGAACGTGCCGAGCTATCCGGAGCGGCTCGACGCCGTCGTCGACGTGCCGGGCCTCGGCGAGGTGCCGTACAGCCTCGCGTTCGGCGGCAACTTCTACGCGATGGTCGAGCTCGACGCCGTCGGCCTCCCCTTCGACCGCGCGATGCAGCGCCCGATCGTGGAGGCCGGTCTCGCGATCATGCGGGCGATCAACGAGACGGCGGCTCCACGGCACCCGGAGATCGACGGCGTCGACCACTGCCACCACGTCGAGTTCCTGGCCCCCGGATCCACCGCGCGGCACTCGCGGCACGCCATGGCGATCCATCCCGGCTGGTTCGACCGCTCCCCCTGCGGCACGGGCACGTCCGCCCGCATGGCGGAGCTCTGGGGGCGCGGCGAGCTCGGACTCGACCAGGACTTCGTCAACGAGTCGTTCATCGGCAGCCGTTTCGTCGGCCGGCTCGTGGCCGAGACGGAGGTCGCGGGGATCCCGGCCGTGGTGCCCGCCATCACGGGCCGCGCGTGGGTGACCGCACGCGCCGACTACGTGCTCGACCCGACCGATCCGTTCCCCACCGGCTTCGTCTTCTGACCGCCCGGAGCGCGTTTCCCCGGCTCCACTAGATTGACGCCACCAGCCCCACCCAGGCCGAAGGGATCGCACGTGGCGAAGAAGGCCAAGGACTCGAAGACAGCCGAGCAGCAGGCGAAGAAGCAGGCGAAGAAGCAGGACGGGAAGGCGGCGAGGAAGGCCGCCGAGCAGCAGGCCCGCAAGGACGCGAAGGCCGCGGCGAAGCGCGCGAAGGCCGACCGGAAGGCCGCGAAGCCGCCGACGCCCGAGGCCCGAGCGAAGCCGGACCAGGTCGAGGTGCTGAAGCTCGCGCTGCGCGACACCGAGGCGAAGCTCGTCGACGCGGAGCACCGCCTCCGCCAGGTGCAGCAGCAGCTCGACGACGAGCGGCGGGCGCTCGCCGAGGCGGCGGAGGAGGCCGCTGCGGAGGCGTTCGTCGACGCCGCGGTCGCCGAGACCGTCGCCGAAGCCGTCGCCGATGCCGAGCTCGTCGTGGGCGTCGCGGATCCGGCCGTCATCGCCGAGGTCGTCGCCGAGACCCTCGACGAGGTCGCTGCGGACGCGGAGCCGGCCGACGAGACGACCGACCACGCCGGCGAGGCCGAGGCGGCCGCCGCCGCGTTCACGACGGCTGCGCCCACCGACCTGACCCCGCCGCTGCCCAGCGAACCCGATCCCGACGTGCCGAGCGAGGAGTGGACGCTCGTCCGCCTGCGCGAGGAGGCACGCCGTCGCGGCGTGGCCGGAGTGTCCGGCCTGTCGAAGGCGCGGCTCGTGGAGCGGCTGCGGCAGGGCTGACACGCAGCGCAGGCCTGCCGCGCTGCAGGTCACGGGCCGTCATGCTGGCCGCCGCGGCCCCGTTCGGCTCCTACCCTGGGAGGCGATGTCCCGCTCCGAGCTCACGGATCCGATCGCTCCGCCTGCACCCCCCGCCCTGCCCGGCGTCGCCGGTTCCGTGCTGGACCTCATCGGGGCGACCCCCATGGTCCGGTTGAACGCGGTGACCCGGGACGTGGCCGCCCAGGTCGTGGTGAAGCTCGAGGGGCGCAACCCGGGCGGCAGCGCCAAGGACCGCCCGGCCCTGCAGATGATCCGCACGGCCGAGGACGCGGGCGAGCTGCCGCCGGGCGCCACGATCGTGGAGTCCACCTCCGGGAACACCGGCATCGGCCTCGCCCTCGTCGGCCGGCTGACCGGCCACCCGGTCGTCATCGTGCACGGCGCGGGGATGTCGAGGGAGAAGCTCGCGCTGCTCGAGCTGTACGGCGCGGAGCTGGTCGAGGCGGACTGGGACGCGGGGCCGGAGGACCCCGCCAATCCACGCGCGGTCGCGGACCGGATCGCCGCGGAGCGGCCGAACGCCTGGCGGAGCGGCCAGTACGACAACGCCGCCAACCCGACCGCGCACTTCCTGCACACCGGGCCCGAGGTCTGGGCGCAGACCGGCGGCCGGGTGACGCACCTCGTGGCGAGCATCGGCACCGGAGGCACCATCACCGGGACCGGGCGGTACCTCAAGCAGGCCTCCGGCGGCCGGGTGCGGATCATCGGGGCGAACCCGGCGGGATCCACCTACGGCGGCGAGCAGGCCGGCCCGATCGGCATCGAGGGCGTCGGCACCCGCTGGCCGACGAGCCACTGGCCCCGGATCTTCGATCCCGCCGTGCCCGACGAGATCCGCTCGGTACCGGACGCGGTGGCCTTCGAAACGACCCGCCGCCTCGCCGCCGAGGAGGCGCTGCTGCTCGGCCCGTCGTCCGGACTCGCCGTCGCGGTCGCGCTCGACGTCGCCCGCGACCTCCCCGCGGACGCGGTCGTGGTCGTCATGGCGCCGGACGGCGGAGCGAACTACCTGTCGGCGCTCGCGCCGGGGACGAAGGAGGAGGCCTGACATGCCGCTGAAGCACTTCGGCTGGTTCCTCGGCGCGGGCTTCGGCGTGCAGGGCTGGGGCGACCCCTCCTACGGCGTCGGATACGACTGGACGCAGCCGACGATCTACCAGGACGCCGCACGGCTGTTCGAGGGCTCCGGCCTCGACCTCTTCGTGATCGAGGACGGCGTCGCCGTGCCGGACACCTACCGCGGCACCGCCGAGGTGAACCTCGCCGCCGCCCGCTTCGTGCCGAAGCACGACCCGATCCCGCTCGTGCCGTACCTGCTCGGCGCGACCGCCCGGATCGGCGTGGTGCCGACCCTGTCGGCGAGCTTCACGGAGCCCTACACCGCGGCGCGGCTGCTCGCCACGCTGCAGCACTTCGCCCACGGCCGGCTCGGCTTCAACGTCGTGACCTCCGGCAGCGACCTCGCGGCGAAGAACTACGGGCTCGACAAGCAGACCGATCACGACCTCCGCTACGACCGCGCGGACGAGTGGGTCGAGGTCGTGAAGGCCCTCTGGCGCAGCTGGGAGCCCGGCGCCGTGCTCGAGGACACCGCGGGGGGCGTCTACGCCGACCACACGAAGGTGCACACGATCGACCACGAGGGGCGCTTCTTCCGTGTCCGTGGTCCCCTGAACGCCCTCCCACCCGCCGAGGAGCCCGTGCTGGTGCAGGCCGGCGCATCGGGCCGGGGCCACACCTTCGCCGGCCGGCACGCCGACGTGATCCTCGCGCTCGCCTCGACGCCCGAGCGGATGAAGGCGCACCGCGACGACATCCGCCAGGTCGCCGCCGAGCAGGGCCGGAACCCGGACGACCTCACCGTGCTCTTCGTCGTGAACCCGATCCCGACCGCGAACGCCGAGGAGACCGCCGCGGTGCGCGCTCGCCGTGCGGAGCTCACGCGAGCGGCGATCGACGAGCAGCTGCAGTCGATCTCCTACCTCACGAACGTGGACTTCGCGCGCTTCGACCTCGACGCCCCGCTGCCCGACCTGACCACGAACAGCAACCAGGGCACGCTCGACAACTTCGTGCGGAGCGCCCCCGGCGGCGCGACGCTGCGGGAGATCCTCGCCGCCAGGGCGAAGGCCGACGGTCTCGCCGTGATCGGAACGCCGACCGAGATCGCCGACTCCCTCGGCGCCCTCGCCGAGGCGAGCGAGGCGGACGGCTTCCTCTTCACCGGGCAGGTGCATCCGGCGCACGTGCACCGCACCCTCGACCCCCTCGTACCCGCCCTCCGCGACGCCGGCCTGCTGCGCGCGGAGCTCGGCGACGGCGGACTGCGCGCGAACCTCGCGGACTTCTGACATGACGGTCGTGGTCGGCGCGGATCCGATGACTGCGGACGAGCTGCTCGCGGTCGCGGACGGCGAGCGCGTCGCGCTCTCCCCCGCCGCACGCACCCGCATGACGGTGGCTCGCAGCGTGCTCGAGCAGGCCCTCGAGCAGGGCGAGGCGGTGTACGGGCTCACGCGGCGCCTCGGGGCGGGCCACGGCGATGCGGTGGTCGACCAGGCCGCCTTCCAGCGGCAGGTGCTCCGCAACCACCGCGCCGACATCGGCGATCCGGTGCAGCCCACGGTCGTGCGCGCCGCGATGGCGGCCCGGCTCGCGCACCTCGCCGCCGGCGGCGCGGGCGTCCGCCCCGTCGTCGCGGAGGCCCTCGTCGATCTCCTGAACCGGGGCATCGTGCCGCTCGTCCGCGATCGGGGCTCCGTCGGCGCGGCGGACCTCGTGCAGAACGCCGCGGTCGCGGCCGTGCTCGTCGGCGAGGGCGCCGTGCTCCGCGAGGACGGGTCGGCGGTGACGGGCGCGGAGGCGCTCGCCGCGGCCGGCCTCACGCCGCTCGAGCCCGCCGCCCACGAGGCGCTCTCCCTGATCAACACGAACGCCTTCGGCATCGCCTCGGCCGCGGTGCTCGGCAGCCGGCTCGAGACGCTCGCCGACGTCGCCGACACCGCGGTCGCGTGCTCGCTCGAGGCCGCGGCGGCGCACCGCGCATCCGGGGGCCTCGGGCCGTTCAGCGCCGTCGTGCACGAGGACGCGGGCGAGGACGGCCGAGCGCTGTCCGCCGCACGGATCCGGGAGGCGCTCGCCGGCTCCTTCCTCGAGGACCCCCACCGCGACCGTGCGGTGCAGGACGAGCTGAGCTTCCGGTGCGCGCCGCAGGTGCACGGCGCGATCGGCGACACCGCCGCCGACCTCCTCGACGCCGTCGACGCCGAGCTCGCGATGCGCCCGGAGAACCCGCTCGTCGATGCGACGACCGGCACGATCACGCCGAACGGCAACTTCGCGCCGGTCGGCCTCGCGCTCGACCTGGAACGGGCCCGGGTCGCGCTCGCCCACCTCGGAGCGGTGGCCGAGCGGCGGATCGCGGTGCTGTCGTCGCTCGCGGCCCCGCTCCGGGCCGCGGACGTGGCCGGCATCCCGGGCCTGCTCGCCTACACCGCCGCGGCGGCCGCCGCGCAGCTCCGCGCCCTCGCCGCGCCGGTGACCCTGGGTGCGGCGCCGCTGTCGGGCGTCGAGGACTACGCGACGTTCGCGTGGTCCGCCGCGGAGGCGGGGCAGCGCAGCGCTGACCTCGTGCTCGAGATCCTCGCGATCGAGGCCCTGCACGCCGCCTCCCTCCTGCGGGGCCGGCCGGAGCGCCTCGGCATCGGCACGGCGCCCGTCGTCGAGCGGCTCGTGGCGCTCGTCGACGCCGCAGCGCCCGCCGAGGAGCTCGTGCTCAGCGCGGCGGCGGTGCTGGCTTCGTGAACCGCAGGTAGGACACGACCTCCCAGTCCGACTCGAGGTCGAACTCCGGGCTCCAGCCGTGCCGCAGGTAGAGCGCGACCGCCTCCGGCTGCCGCGCCCCGGTGGTGAGCTCGAGCCCCGTGTAGCCGAGGTCGGCGGCGCGCTGCTCGAGCTCCGCGAGCACCCGGCCGGCGAGGCCGCGCCGACGGTGGGCCGGCGAGGTCCACATCCGCTTCAGCTCGCCGAGCGGGCGCCCGTCGGGGCCGGGCCGGCCCCGCTTCAGCGCCCCTCCGGCGACGAGCGCGCCGTCCTCGACGAGCGCCACGAACGCACCGCCCTGCTCGGACGTGAACGCGGCGGACGGATACCGCGTCAGCTCCGCGCTCGACGGGACCCCGTTCGTCGGTTCGTAGCGGGCGTCGTAGTCCCGCACGAGGTCGTCGACGAGCGGAGCGAGCAGCGGGTCGTCGGCGGCGACCCAGCGCACCTCCGGCGCCGTCACGGGGCGCTGCACGCGCGCGGATCCGCGGGATCGGCGGCCCACTCGGGCCGGGGGCGGTCGTCGCCGGCGACGTGCCAGCCGCCCGCGCCCTTCCGGTAGCGGCCGCGAGGGCCGCCGGCGGACAGCGCCGCGACCGCGCCGAGCAGCGCCGCGATGTCGGCCCTGGTCGTGCCGACCCCGAAGCTCGCGCGGAGCGCCGGGCGGCCGCCGGTGAGGCGCGCGAGCGCGGGATGGGCGCAGAAGCCGCCGTCCCGCACCGCGATGCCCCATTCGGCGGAGAGCGCGAGGGCGGCGAGGCGCGCGTCGAGCCCGTCGATCCTGAACGCCACGACACCGACGTGCTCGGTGGAGTCCGGGAACAGCTCGAGCACGTCGACGCCGGGCACGGCCGCGAGGCCGGCGACGAGGCGCTCCCGCAGGTCCCGCTCGTGGGCCGACCAGGCGTCGGGGTCGAGGGAGGTCAGCTCGGTCAGGGCGCGGGCGACGGCGAGCACGCCGACCGTGTCGGGCGTGCCGGCCTCGTGCCGGTCCGGCCCGGTGCGCCAGACCGGCTCCGCCGCGGAGCCCGCCAGGCGGACCGACTCGACCGCGCCGCCGCCCGCGAGGTGCGGCCGGGCCGCGTCGAGCCAGTCCGGTCGGCCGACGAGGGCGCCGACGCCGAAGGGCGCGTAGGCCTTGTGGCCCGAGAACGCGAGGAAGTCGATCCCGGTGGCCTCGAGGTCGACGCGGCGGTGGGGCACGAGCTGGGCGCCGTCGACCGCGAGCCGCGCGCCTGCGGCGTGCGCGAGCCGAGCGATCCGGGCGAGCGGCAGCACCTCGCCGGTGACGTTGGAGGCCCCGGTCACGGCGAGCAGCACGGGGCGGTGCTCGGCGAGCGCCGTCTCCAGCACCGCCAGCGTCGCCTCGACGGTGGCGGCGGCCCGCACGACCGTGCAGCCGCCCGCGGCCCGCTGCCACGGCAGCAGGTCCGCGTGGTGCTCGATGTCGAGCACCAGCACGGAGCCGGGCACGGCCGACGCGAGCAGGTTCAGGGCCTCCGTCGTGTTGCGGGTGAAGACGACCGAGTCGTCGGCGCGGGCCCCGAGGTGCTCCGCGACCGTGCGCCGGGCCCGTTCGACGCCGGCGGTGGCGAGCGTGCTGCGCCAGCCGGCGCCGCGGTGCACGCTGCCGAGGTGCGGGAGGACCTCCGCGACGTGCGCGGCGACGACCTCGAGCGCCGGCGCGGTCGCCGCGATGTCGAGGTCGACGACCCGCGCCTCCCCGCCGCCCACGAGGGGCACGCGCATGCCCGCGCCGACCACCGGCAGCAGTGGGAGCGCGGTGTCGACAGCGGCGAGCAACGTCATGCCGTCACGCTAGGAGGACGGGCGCCCGCGGGCATCCCCGTCGCTTCACGGGACGACACAGAGCGTCGCGAAGGGTCAGACGAGCACCCGGATCGCGGCC
>DASYJR010000147.1:0-5699 GCA_035996305.1 Amnibacterium sp.
GTGCGCGAAGTGCGGTTCACCGGCGGCGAACCGCTGCTGCGGGCCGACCTGGCGGAGATCCTCGCCGCGACGCGCGCCGCCGCAGCGGGTCTGCCGATGGCGCTCACCACGAACGGTGTCGGCCTCGACAAGCGGCTGCCCGACCTGTTGGCGGCGGGGCTCGGGCGCGTGAACATCTCACTCGACACGGTCGACCGGGAGCACTTCGCGCGGCTCACGCGCCGGGACCGGCTGCCCGCCGTGCTCGCCGGCATCGAGGCGGCGCGGGCCGCCGGCCTCACCCCTCTCAAGGTGAACGCCGTGCTCATGCGCGAGACCCTCGGCGACGCCGCGGACCTGCTCGCGTGGGCGCTCGACGCCGGCGTGCAGCTGCGCTTCATCGAGCAGATGCCGCTCGACGCCGACGGCGTCTGGAGCCGCGAGTCCCTGGTCGACGCGGCCGAGCTGCTCGAGGTGCTCGGACACCGCTTCGAGCTCGAGCCGGTCGGCCGCGACGACCCGCACGCGCCGGCGGAGGAGTGGGGCGTCCGTCCCCGCGGCACGACGGTCCCCGCCACCGCGACCGTCGGCCTGATCGCCTCCGTCACCCGGTCGTTCTGCGCGGAGTGCGACCGCACCCGCCTGACGGCGGAGGGGTCGGTGCGCTCCTGCCTGTTCGGCGACGACGAGACGCCTCTCGCCCCGCTGCTGCGCGGCGGCGCGGACGACACGGCCATCGCCGACGCGTGGCGCGCGGCGATGTGGGGCAAGCAGGCCGGGCACGGGATGGATGCCGCGGACTTCGTGCGCCCGCAGCGCAGCATGGGGGCGATCGGTGGCTGAGCCGGTCGCCGTCACGGTCCGCTACTTCGCAGCGGCGGCCGAGGCCGCGGGCCGTGAGGAGGAGGTGCTCGAGGTCGAGCCGACCGCCGGCGCGCTGCGCACGCTGCTCACCGAGCGGTACGGCGCCCCCATGCGTCGTGTGCTCGACGTCGGCTCGCTGCTCGTCGACGGCGTCGTCACGCGGGATCCGCAGCGGCCTGTGCGGCGGTCGGTGGACGTGCTGCCGCCGTTCGCCGGCGGATAGCGCCGATGCGGTCGTTCGAGGAGCTGGTCGCCGAGGCGGAGTCCGCGGACATGACCGGCTGGGACTTCCGATGGCTCGAGGGGCGCGCGACGGAGGAGCGGCCGCCCTGGGGCTACTCCCGGCTGCTCGCCGGCCGGCTCGCCCGCGCGGCCTCCGCGCTGGACCTCGACACCGGCGGCGGGGAGGTCGTCGCCGCCGCGCCCGTGCTGCCGGCCCGGATGTGCGTCACCGAGGGGTGGCCGCCGAACGCGCGGACGGCGCGGGCGACGCTCGGCCCGCGCGGCGTCGAGGTGGTCGAGACCCCGAACGGCGCGCCGCTGCCGTTCCCGGACGGCTCGTTCGAGCTGGTGACGTCGCGGCACCCGGTGCGGCCCGACTGGCCGGAGATCGCCCGCGTGCTGCAGCCGGGCGGCCGCTACTTCGCGCAGCACGTGGGGCCGGCGTCGGCGTTCGAGCTGATCGAGTTCTTCCTCGGTCCGCTGCCCGAGCAGCGGCGGGGCCGGGATCCACAGCGCGAAGCCGCCGAGGCGGAGAGCGCCGGGCTGACCGTGACGCAGTTGCGCACCGCACGGTGCCGGATGGAGTTCTTCGACATCGGAGCCGTCGTCTGGACCCTCCGGAAGTGCGTCTGGTGGGTGCCGGACTTCTCCGTCGACCGGTACCGCGACCGGCTCCGCGAGCTCGACGCGCTGCTTCGCCGTGACGGGGCCTTCGTGGCGCACTCCTCCCGGCATCTCCTGGAAGCGCGGCGCTAGAGCCCGACCCACTCCGAGGATCCTTGCGGGAAGTGCTGCCGCTTCCAGATCGGCACCTCCGTCTTGATCGCATCGACCAGGTCGGCGCACGCCTGGAACGCCTCGGCGCGGTGCGGTGCCGCGACCGCCGCGACGAGCGCGACGTCGCCGATCGTCAGCGCGCCGATCCGGTGCGCCGCCGCGACCGCGAGCCCCGTCCGCTCGGCGACGCGAGCGCACACCTCCCCCAGGAACCGCTGCGCGTCGGGATGCGCCGAGTAGTCGAGGCGGACCACGTCGCGGCCGCCGTCGTGGTCGCGGATGACGCCGCGGAACGTCACGATCGCCCCGTCCCGCTCGCTGACCACGGCGGCCTCGACCGCATCGGCGTCGAGCACCGCATCCGTGACCAGCGCGAGGCCGACCCGGCCGCTCATCCCGCGTCCTCGTGGTGAGCGGCCGACTGGTGGGCGCCGTGCTCGTGGTCGGCGCGTCCGCGCACCTGCTGCAGCAGGTGGGGGAGCAGGTCGGCGAGCACGGCGAGCGCGTCGTCGACGCCGCCGGGGGAGCCCGGCAGGTTGACGACGACGGTGCCGTCCGCGATGCCGGCGAGCCCGCGGCCGAGCGCGGCGGTGGGGGTGGCGGCGCGGGCGCGGATGGCCTCGGCCACGCCGGGCAGCGGGCGGTCGAGCAGGGCCGCGGTCGCCTCGGGCGTGGTATCCGTGGGGCTCGGTCCGGTGCCCCCGGTGGTGAGCAGGACCGCGGGCCGGGCGGCGAGTGCGGCGCGGAGGCCCTCGGCGACGTCGGCGTCCGCGACGACCGTGGCGGACCGCGTGGCCAGGCCCAGGCCATCGAGCCACTCGACGATGCGCGCACCCGTCGTGTCCTGCCGGTCGCCGCGTGCCGCCCCGGTGGAGACGACGAGCACGGTGCCGCCGGCGGGCTCCCCCGGCCCCTCCGGGCGTGCGTCGTCCGTGGCGTCCCGCGTCCAGTCGCCGCGCTTGCCGCCCGTCTTCGCGACGAGCTGCACGCCGGTCAGGGTGGCGCGCGGGTCGACGGCCTTCACCATGTCGTGCAGCGTGAGCCCGGCGACGGCCACGGCCGTCAGCGCCTCCATCTCGACCCCCGTGCGGGCGGTCGTGCGGGTGCGGGCCTCGATCACGACGCCGTCCCCGTCGGGCACGAGGTCGACGGTCACGCCGTCGAGCGGCAGCGGATGGCAGAGGGGGATCAGGTCGCTCGTCCGCTTCGCCCCGGCGATCCCCGCGATCCGCGCGGTCGCGAGCGCGTCGGCCTTCGGCAGCCCGTCGGCGACGAGCAGCGCCACGACCTCGGGCGTCGTCTCGAGCCTGCCGCGGGCGAGGGCGGTGCGGTGCGTCACGGCCTTGGCCCCGACGTCGACCATGCGCGCACGGCCGTCGGCGTCGAGGTGGGGGAGCGGGCTGTCGGCCATGCCCGCATTCTGGCAGCGGCGCCTGGCCGCCCCGGTTCAGAGGGGCAGGACGGCGATCGGATCCCCGGCCTCGAGCCGTTCGGCCTCCGCCGGCACGTCGAGCAGCACGTCGGCGTCCGCCATCGTCGCGACCAGATGCGACGACGCGCCCCCGACGGGCACGGCGCGGCCGTCCTCGATCCGTCCGCGCAGCCACTGGCGGCGCCCGGCGGGGGAGTCGAGCGCGACCGCGAGCGGCACCGTCGTCGGCAGGATCGGCGGCAGCCCGGCCGCGGCGCGCAGCGGCGGCCGGAGCAGCACGGCGAACGACACCTGGGTCGAGACGGGGTTGCCGGGGAAGCCGACGACGGGGACGCCGTCGATCGTCGCGAGGGCCTGGGGGCCGCCCGGCTGCATCGCGATCTCGACCACCTCCGCCCCGCGCGGCTCGAGCACCTGCCGCACCACCTCGAAGTCGCCGCGCGAGATCCCGCCGGAGGTGATCACGAGGTCGGCGGCCGCCACCGCGGCGTCGAGCGCGGCGGCGAAGGCGGCCGGGTCGTCCCCCGTGCGGACCGGTGGCAGCGGATCCGCGCCCGCCTCCTCGAGCAGGGCGACGAGCGCGGTCTCGTTCGCGTCGTAGACCTGGCCGAAGGCGAGCGCCTGACCGGGCGCGACGACCTCCTCACCGGTGGTCAGCACCGCGACGCGAGCCCGCCGGCGGACCGGCACGTCGGCGACCCCGCTCGCGGCGAGGGCGGCGAGCCGTCGGGGCGTGAGCAGCGCGCCGACCGGTCCGACGACCTTCCCGGCCACGAGGTCGCTGCCCGCCTCCCGCACGAACTCGCCCGCGGCGCGCCCGCGCAGGATCCGCACACCCGCGTCCGCGGTCTCGGAGTCCTCGACGGGCACGACGCAGTCGGCGCCGTCCGGCAGCGGTGCACCCGTCATCACCTTGATCACCGCGCCCTCCGGCAACGCCCGCGGCGACGCGGGTCCGGCGGCCAGCAGTCCCGCGACCGGCAGCACGAGCGGGGCGGCGGCGACGTCGGCGGCGCGCGCCGCCCAGCCGTCCATCTGGGAGTTCCGGAAGGGCGGCAGGGGCACGGCCGTGGTCACATCCGCCGCGAGCACCCGACCCCGTGCGGCGGCGAGCGGCACGCGTTCCGCGCCGAGCGCCGCGAGCGCGGGCGCGACGGTCGCGGCGATGCGCGTCGCGTGCTCGTCGACGCTGCGGCGGCTCACCTCAGTAGCGAGGGACCGAGTCGTCCACCCGCCGGCTCCAGCGGTCGATGCCGCCCGCCATCGAGCGCGCCCGGAAGCCCGCGGCCGCGAGGAGATCCGCGGCGTCGGCGCTGCGCGTCCCGTGATGGCAGTAGGTGATCACGGGGACGTCGGGATCGAGCTCGCCGAGCCTGTCCCCGAGGCTGCGGAGGGGGATCAGGGTCGCGCCGGGCAGCGCGGCGATCTCCGCCTCCCACGGCTCCCGCACGTCGACCAGCTGCAACCGATCGCCGCGCTCGAGCACCGCCGCGACCTCCTGCACGTCCACGTCCTCGTTCTCGATCTCCGCCATGGGGCGCTCCTCCTTGCCTCGTTCGGGATCCGCCGCCGCGAACGCGATCTCGCGCACCGAGGGCGCGAGGGCATCGACGACGAGCAGCCGGCCGGCGAGCGGACGCCCGAGGCCGGTCAGCACCTTCAGCACCTCGGTGGCCATGAGGCCGCCGATCGTGGTGCAGAGGGTCGGGAGCACGCCACCGACCGCGCAGGTGACGACGTCGTCGTCCGCGGGCCGGGCGGGGAAGAGGTCGCGCCAGCGCGGGGACCCCGGGAGGCAGACGCCCACCTGGCCGGTGGTGCCCGTCGCGGAGCCCCAGACGAGCGGGACACCTGCGGCCTCGGTCGCGGCGTCGAGCAGGTACCGGGTCTCGAGGGAGTCGGTCGCGTCGACCACGAGGTCGGCCGCGGACACGACGTCCCGAGCGGAGGCCTCGTCGACGAACCGCGGGTCGGCCACCAGGGTCGTGCCGGCCGGAGCGAGCGCGCCGAGCGTGGCGAGAGCCGAGGCGGCCTTCCCCGTGCCGACGTCGTCCGCGCCGTGCAGCGTCTGACGGTGGAGGTTTGACGCGTCGACGGCGTCCCCGTCCACCACGACGACCGTGGCGATCCCGCTCGCGACGAGCACCGGCAGCAGTGCGGAGCCGAGGCCTCCGGCTCCGACGACGACGACGCGGGCGGCTTCGAGGCGCGCCTGGCCGGACGGACCGAAGCCGGCCAGGGCGACCTGCCGCGCGAACCGGTCGGCGGTGCGCGGGGCGGACATGCCTCGATCCTGGCATCCGTCGCCCAGGTGAACGGTCAGCACCGCGCACGCGGCGGCACTCTAGGCTTGCAGCCGTATCCGCGGAAGGAGTGCCGATGGTCGACCGCATCCGCGTCGCTGACGCCGCAGCGCTGCTCGGCG
>DASYJR010000148.1:0-7743 GCA_035996305.1 Amnibacterium sp.
GGTCGTGCGCTGGAAGAACGTCGCGCTGGCGACGATGGTCTTCCAGCTCAGCCGGCGCGCGCCGAAGCTCGTGCGCACGCTGATCCGCAAGCAGGTCGAGCGCCAGGTGCCGAAGGGCTATGACGTCGACACGCACTTCAACCCGCGCTACTCGCCGTGGGACCAGCGCCTCTGCCTCGTGCCGAACGGCGACCTGTTCCAGGCGATCAGCAACGGGAGCGCGTCGGTCGTCACCGACAAGGTCGCGACCTTCACCGAGCGCGGCATCACCCTCGAGTCCGGCCAGGAGCTCGAGGCCGACCTCGTCGTCACCGCCACGGGCCTCAACATGCTGGCGCTGGGCGGGACCGAGCTCGTCGTCGACGGGCGCAAGGTCGAGCTGCCGAACACCCTGGGGTACAAGGGCATGATGCTCAGCGACGTGCCGAACATGGCGCTGGCGATCGGCTACACCAACGCGTCGTGGACGCTGAAGGTCGGACTGGTCTGCGAGTACTTCGTCCGCCTCCTCGACCACATGGACCGCGCCGGATACGACGTCGCCGTGCCGCGACCGCCCGTCGACGGCATGCCGACGCGGCCCCTGCTCGACTTCGGAGCGGGCTACGTCCAGCGGGCCCTCGATCGCCTGCCGAAGCAGGGACCGGCCGTCCCGTGGGTGACCTCGACCAGCTATTCGGACGACGTCCGGCTGCTGCGGCGGGGCCCGGTCGCCGATCGGCATCTCGTGCTCCGGGCACGACCGGCGGCCGGGGCGACCGCTGCCCGCTGACGACCCGCGTCCCCGTCAGCCGGCGATGTCGCGCAGGATCGCGTGCTCCGCACGGCGGCCCTCCGGCACGGGGAGCAGCGGGTAGTTGTGCAGGGCGCCCGGCTGCACCGTCAGGTGGAACCGGTCCTCACCCGCGCCGGCCGCCCGGAACCGGCGCTGCAGCCGGAGGACGTCCGGCATGAGCACGTCGCGCGTGCCGACGAAGGCGCGGATGGGGGCGAGCCCGTCGATGGGGCCCTCCACGGGGCTGAGGCGGGGGAGGCCCCGATCGTCGCCGCCGGCCCACGCTCGTCCCGCGGCGACGAGGCCGGTGCGGGTGAGCCAGGGGTCGTCGGCCTCCCCCGCGCGGACGCCCGGGGCCTCGAGCCGGAGATCCAGCCAGGGCGCGAGCAGCAGGATGCGGCGCGGCTGCGGCAGGTCGCTGCCGATCAGCGTCTGCGCGAGCCCCAGCGCGAGTCCCCCGCCCGACGAGTCCCCGACGATCGTCGTCGCATCGGCGCCGGGGTCTGCGACCAGCCGCCGGTAGGCCTCGGTCACGAGCGGATACGCGTCCCGGTACGTGTACCTCGGAGCGAGCCCGTAGATCGGCACCACGACCCGCACCCCGGCGTTCGCGAGCCGGTCGACGAAGGCCCATTGCTGCGGCGCGACCGGGTTGATGTACGAGCCGCCGTGCAGGTAGAGCGCGGCCCGGCCGGTGTCGCGGCCGCCCGGCTCCACCACGACGCAGTCGAATCCGCCGATCCCCACGGCGTCGACCGCGTGGTGGCGGCGGAGCGACCGGGGCGGCGGAGAGGCCGCCTTCGGGCGCTCGAGCACGGCGCGCGCCCGGTCCTCCGTGGCCATGGACGGGCGCGCGGTGATCCGCAGCGCGACGCCGAGCAGCCGCATCGCCGCACTCACCACGTCGTCCTCCTCGTCTCGCTGCGGGCAAGCCTGCCCCGGACGACGCTCGACATCCGGCCCCCGTGGGACCCGGCTTCCCCTCGCGGTCTCTCCGTCCTTTCGAGTTCGTCGGGGGATCCCTCCCAAGCGGCTGGGGTACGGGCCGCGCCGGTGCGACCCGTCGCTACCGTCAGCCCATGACCGACGCCGACAGACCCGTCCGACCCGGCGAGCCCGCGGTGGCCGCCGGTCGCAGCGCCCGCCTCGACTCCCCACGCAGCGATCCGGCCGTCGAGCACGAGCGGGTGCTGCGCCGTGAGCGGGAGCAGTTCTCGGGCATGCACTTCTGGCTCGCCTTCTTCGGCTGGCTGACGGCGACCGGGATGACCGTCGTGCTCCTGGCGCTGATCGCCGCGGTCGGCGCGCTGGTCGGCGTGCAGAACCTCCTCGGCTCCCAGAACGCGCAGGCCGCGGGCATCGGCGGCGTCGTCGCCCTGCTCGTCGTGCTGCTCATCGCCTACTACTGCGGCGGATACGTCGCCGGCCGGATGGCGCGCTTCAGCGGGCTGAAGCAGGGCCTCGCCGTCTGGCTGTGGGCGCTGCTCGTCGCGGTGCTGCTCGGGATCGCGGGTGCGGTCGCGGGGTCCCAGCCGGGTGCCGTGAACCAGCTCGGCAGCGTGGCCCATCTGCCGCTGTCCCCGTCGACCCTCACGGCCGCCGGCGTCGTGTCGGCGCTCGCCGTGCTCGTCGTGACGCTGGTCGGGGCCCTGCTCGGCGGGCTCGCGGGCATGCGCTACCACCGCCGCGTGGACCGCGCCGGCGTCGAGGCGGTCGCCGGCCGCTGACGCGACCCGCCGACGGGTGGTCAGCCGCCGGCGGTGACGACCGCTCCGTGCGCCCCGAGACGGTGCCCCGCCGCCTCGACGTCGTGATCCGTGTGGTTGAGGAGGAACAGCCACGGGCCGCGGCGCACCGCCTCGACACCCTCGACGGGCCGGGGGAGGGTGGGCTCGATCGGGGCGCCCTCCAGCACCGCGTCGACGATCGCCGCGAGGTCGTCCGGTGCCGTCGCGACGTACCAGGCGATGCCCCGTCCGCTGCGCCTCCGTGTGATGGCGGGCAGCCCGTCGAGCATCCCGGCGGCGAAGGTCGCGAGCACCTCCGCGTCGTCCACCCGCACGATCTCGCCCCACTCCCGCGCCGGTCCGGCGGCCAGCCCGTCGATCGCGAGGGCCGGGATGGGGCCGCCGCTCATCGACGGTTCCGCGGGCGGGGCGAACTCCTCGATGCGGATGCCGAACGTCTCCCGCAGCGCGCCGAGGTAGCCGCCGAGCAGCACGTGCAGCCGCTCGTCGAGCACGCCGGTCTGGTAGCCGGCCACGAGGCGGCCACCCTCGCGGACGAACTCCGCGAGGTTCTCCTGCGACGCGGCCGACAGCACCTGGGTCGCAGGCGCGATCACGACGGCGTAGCCGGACAGGTCGGCGTCCGGGCGCGCGAAGTCGACGAGCACGTGCCGCCGCCACAGCTCGCGGTACCAGCGCAGCACGATGGAGACGTAGGACAGCTCGGCCGGCGTCGCCTGCTGCTCCAGCGCCCACCAGCTGTCCCAGTCGAACAGGATCGCGACCTGGGCGGTCAGCCGGGTGCCGACCAGGTCGGCGAGAGCGGCGAGCTCCTCGCCGAGGGCGATCGTCTCCCGGAAGATCCGGCTGTCCTCGCCGACGTGCGGCAGCATCGCCGAGTGGAACTTCTCCGCCCCTGCTGCGGACTGGCGCCATTGGAACTGCATCACGCCGTCCGCGCCGCGGGCGACCGCCTGCAGGCTCAGCGCCCGGTGCATGCCCGGACGCTTGGCGGCGTTCCGGCGTCGCCAGTTCACGGCGCTCGTGGACTGCTCCATGAGGATCCAGGGCTTCCCGCCGCCGAGCGAGCGCATCAGGTCACGGGTCATCGCCGCGAATGCGGGCGCCACGGGATCCGCGGGATCGACGTAGTGGTCGTCGGACACGAAGTCCAGCTCCGCCGCGTGCGCCCAGTAGTCGATCGGTTTGAAGAAGCCCATGAAGTTGGTGGTGACCGGCACGTCAGGGCTGACCTCGCGGAGGACGCGCGCCTCCGCCCGGTACACCTCGAGCCACGCGTCCGAGGAGAACCGGTCGAAGTCGAGCAGCTGCGTCGGGTTCCGGAACGTGGGTGCCGCCCGGGGTGGCATCACCTCGTCGAAGGATCCGTACGCCTGCGACCAGAACGCGGTGCCCCACGCCTCGTTCAGCGCGTCGACGGTGCCGTAGCGGTGCTCGAGCCACCGCCGGAACGCGTCCGCCGACTCGTCGGAGTAGTCGCGGTGCACGTGGCAGCCGAGCTCGTTGTTGACGTGCCAGGCCTCGAGCGCCGGATGGCTGCCGTACCGCTCGGCGATCGCCCGGACGAGCCGGTCGGCGTACCGGCGGTAGGTCGCCGAGCTCGGGTTGTAGTGCTGGCGGCTGCCGACCGAGAGTCGCACCCCGTCCTCCGTGACGGGGAGGACGTCCGGATGCGCCAGGACCAGCCACGGCGGTGGGGAGGCGGTCGCGGTGGCGAGGTCCACGCGGATGCCGCCGCTGTGCAGCCGGTCGAGCACCTCGTCGAGCCAGCCGAACTCGAACCGGCCGTCGGCGGGCTCGAGCTTCGCCCATGAGAAGACGCCGACGGTCGCGACCGTGACGCCGGCGCGCCGCATGAGGCGGACGTCGTCGTCCCAGACGTCGCTCGGCCACTGCTCCGGGTTGTAGTCGCCGCCGTACCAGAGCCGGTCCATCCCACGTCCTCACTCGTCGCGGCGCCCGAGGCGCCCCCAGCATTCAAGGGCATGCGGCGGGACCGGTGCTGAGCGCCTCGTCCGCCGTGCCCGATCCCTGGTGGGTGGGATCGGTCAGGTGGCAGCGCGCTCCGGCTCGCGCTCCTGCGCTCCCAGGGTCGCGCGCAGCAGGTGGGTGAGGCTGTCGCGCACCTGCTCGAGCATCTCGATCGGCACGCCGAGCCGCTCGACGATGCGGGCGGGCACCGCCTCCGCTCGCGTCCGGAGCGCCCTGCCGGCCGCGGTGAGCTCGATGCGCAGCTCTCGCTCGTTCCCGGGGTTGCGCGCGCGGGTGACGAGCCCAGCGGCCTCGAGGCGCTTCAGCAGCGGCGTGAGCGTGGGCGGCTCGAGGAAGAGGGCGTCGGCGATGTCCTTCGCCGTGCGCGGGCTGCGCTCCCAGAGGGCGAGCATGACGAGGTACTGCGGATGGGTGAGGCCCAGCGGCTCGAGCACCGGCCGGTAGAGCCCGATGACGCTGCGGCTGGTCGCCGCCAGGGCGAAGCACACCTGGCGGTCGAGCGCGAGCGGGTCCACATCCATCCTCCGAGTGTACTCACTGTTCGTGTGCGAAGTGTTAGTATTGGAACCGTGGGAACGCGGCTCTTCAACATCGCCCGCCGGCTCGACCGGGGGCTCTTCCCCTTCATGGGACCGGCGCAGCTCGGCGCCGGTCATCCGGAGCAGCCGTACCGGGCGCCCGCCGATCCGCGCTGCCCGATCTGCGGCGGCCGCCTCGCCGACCACACCGTGGAGCGTGCCGCCGATCAGACCACCGCGACCCGGCTCATCTGCCCGTAGCGACGGACCACCGGCGCACGCCCGCCCCTCCGAGCCGCGCGACGGCGCCCCCCGGCGAACGCGGGCTCGTGCCCGTTGAGGTCGTCGGTGCGGGTCAGCAGGATGGCGGGATGCAGGAACCCGAGCTCTTCGTCCTCGCCGACCGCCGCCTCGACGAGGTCGTGCAGCAGATCCGCGACGACCAGTGGTCGTTGGCCGTCCCGGAGTGGATCCGCCTCGCCTCGAGCACCGACCGGTCGACGCTCACGCTGCGGACCCTGATCGACTACCACGCCTACGACGACGCCTGGGTGCCGGACATCGTGGCCGGTCGCACCATGGCCGAGGTGGGCGCGGACCGCTGGAAGGGCGAGGACCTGCTCGGCGACGACCCGAAGGCGGGCTTCTCGCGGATCGTCGAGCGGTCGGTGGCCGCCGTCGAGGCGCTGACGACCGACGACCTCGACCGGACGGCGCACCTCTCGTTCGGCGACTTCACCGTGCGGGAGTACCTCTGGCAGATCACACAGTTCCGAACGTTCCGGGCCTACGAGTTCGCGGTGCTGATCGGCGTGGATCCGACGCTCCCGATCGGGCTCGTCCGGGGTGTGCGCGCGCAGCTCGAGCCGCACATCGACGCATGGCGGGCGATCGGCGTCTTCGCCCCCGAGGTGCCCGTGCCGGCGGGCGCGTCGGAGCAGGACCGCCTGCTGGGGCTGTCGGGGCGCCGCCCCCGCGCCTGACCCGCCAGGGCGGCGGGCGTCAGGAGCGGTAGCGGTAGAAGCCCTCGCCGGATTCGCGGCCGAGCCTGCCCTTGTCGAGGTACTCGGTCTTCAGGTACTCGGCGAACACCGCCGCCCGCCGCTCCCCCTTCGCGGCGTTCGCGCTCGCGATCGCATACGGCGTCCGCAGGCCGATCGTGTCGTAGATCTGGAAGGGGCCGGCCGGTGCGCCGGTCGCGATCCGCCATGTGGTGTCGATGGTCTCGACGTCGGCGACGCCACGTACCAGCAGGTCGGCCGCCGCGTTCAGGAACGGCACGAGCAGCGAGTTCAGCACGTACCCGGGCTGCTCCTTCTGCAGCCTGATCGGGACCATGCCGATCGCGTGCGCGAATGCGACCACCCGCTCGACGACCTCCGGGTCCGTGCGGGGCGTGGCCATCACCTCGGCGGTGTTCTGCGCCCAGATGTGGTTCGCGAAGTGCAGCGCGAGGAAGCGGTCCGGGCGGCCGGTGGCATCGGCGAGGTCGCTCGGCAGCAGGGTCGAGGAGTTCGTCGCGAAGATCGTGCGCTCGGGCGCCGCCTCGGCGATCGCCGCGTAGACGGACCGCTTCAGGTCGAGGTCCTCGGGGACCGCCTCGATGACCAGGTCCGCGTCGCGGACGGCCTCGGCGAGATCCGTGGAGACGTCGATGCCGTCCGCCGCGCGCCGAGCCGCGCCGGCGTCGTCCGCGACCTCGCGGGAGTACTGCGCGACGATCGCGTCGAGGCGGCCGCGCCCCGCCTGACCGCCTCGGCGTCCACGTCGTAGACGGCGACCGGGAACCCGTGGTTCGCGGCCTGGAAGGCGATCTGGGCACCGAGCACACCTGCGCCCAGCACGGTGACGGTTCGGAACGGTGCTGGCACGCGGCTTCCCTCTCGATCGAATCCGTCCTACGGCACAGCACTTCAGCAGGACGATTTCACTTCAGCAGGACGAAAAGGGCGGTTTCGTCCTGCTGAAGTGATCTGATCCTGCTGAAGTGCTCGTGGCCAGGCGCCATGGGGCTGAGGGGGAGGTCAGGCCGTCTGCAGGCCCGCCACCCCGTCGGCCAGAGGCGCGGCATCCGTCACGACGGCGCAGATGGCGACCACGCCGTCCCACAGACGGTCGGCGAGCGGGCGCATGCCGGGCTGATCCTGCTCGAGGTTCTCGACCAGCGACGCCATCACGAGCGTGACCGCG
Organism: Amnibacterium sp.; assembly: GCA_035996305.1. Classification (GTDB taxonomy): domain Bacteria; phylum Actinomycetota; class Actinomycetes; order Actinomycetales; family Microbacteriaceae; genus Amnibacterium. Next base: position 7,224 of record DASYJR010000148.1, read on the forward strand.
CGCCGCGCGTCCTCGACGGGGAGCCGCTGCTCGGCGATGTCCATGAACCCGCGGCGGATGCCGCCCATCCAGTGGAACAGCTCGGGCTTCAGCTCGGGGCGCCGGTGCAGCAGCTCGTGCATCGCGTCACGGTCGGAGAGGCCGCCGGAGCCGTCGAGGCCGCGGGCGACGAGCGCGCAGAGGTCGCGCACCACCGAGCCGCTCGGGCGGCCGAGGAAGTCGGCGCGCTGCTCGTCGCCGATGGAGAACTCCGGCACACCCAGCGCCGCGGCGGCCTTCGACGGGAAGTAGTTGAAGAAGGTTCGGGACGAGACGCCCGCGGCCGAGCAGATCGCCTCGACGGTCACGGCGCCCAGGCCGGACTCGAGCACGAGCCGGCGCGCCTCGTCGTGGAGGGACTGCCGGGTGAGGCGCTTCTTCTGCTCGCGCCAGGGGAGCTCGTCGACGAGGTTCGCGGCGTTGCGCACGTCGGGGCCTTTCGAAGGAGGGCTGGGGGGTCGGGCGGCCGTGGACCCCGGGG
>DASYJR010000149.1:0-15862 GCA_035996305.1 Amnibacterium sp.
TGCGTCGGCTCGAACGCGGCGGCCATCTGCTCGCGGCTGAAGACGTCCTGGTCGGGCGCGAGCGACCAGCCGAGTAGCGCCAGGTAGTTGAGCAGCCCCTCGGGGATGAAGCCCCGCTCGCGGTGCAGGAACAGGTTCGACTCGGGGTCGCGCTTCGACAGCTTCTTCGTGCCCTCGCCGAGCACGAGCGGCAGGTGACCGAAGCGCGGGATCCAGTCGGCCACACCGATGTCGATCAGCGCGTGGTACAGCGCGATCTGCCGCGGCGTCGACGGCAGCAGGTCCTCGCCGCGGAGCACGTGGGTGATCCGCATGAGGGCGTCGTCGACCGGGTTGACGAGCGTGTACAGCGGCTGGCCGCCGGGACGCACGAGCACGAAGTCGGGGAACGAACCCGCCGGGAAGGTGATCGGGCCGCGCACGAGGTCGTCGAAGGAGAGGTCCTCGTCGGGCACGCGGAGGCGCAGGGCGGGCTGCCGGCCCTCGGCGCGGTAGCGCTCGCGGTCGGCGTCGGACAGGTCGCGCTCCCAGTTGCCGTAGCCCAGCTGCACCGCGCGGCCTTCGGCGCGGTTGCGGGCCTCGATCTCGTCGGCGGTGAGGTAGCTCTCGTAGAGGTGGCCGGCGGCGGTGAGCCGCTCCACGACGTCGCGGTAGATCGGGCCGCGCTGCGACTGCCGGTACGGGCCGTCCGGGCCGCCGGCGTCGATCCCCTCGTCCCAGTCGAGGCCGAGCCACGTCAGGGCCTCGACGATCTGCCCGTAGGACTGCTCCGTGTCGCGCGCGGCGTCGGTGTCCTCGATCCGGAACACGAGGGTGCCGCCCGTGTGGCGGGCCGTCGCCCAGTTGAACAGCGCGGTGCGCACGAGGCCGACGTGGGGCAGGCCGGTCGGCGACGGACAGAAGCGCACCCGTACGTCGGAGCCGGTCGCGGACGTGACGGGATGGCGCTCGCTCATGGCCGAGCCATTCTACCGACGCGCACACTTGCCACTTTCTGCCCTCATCCGGCCGGTTTGAGGGCGGAAAGCGGCAAGTGCGCGGTGCGGTCAGGCGTAGACGACGGCGAGGGCGGCCACCGCGATCAGGGCCCATGCCGACAGGCCCGCCGCGGCGGTGCGGAGGCCGGTACCGGCGAGGGCGCGGAAGCGGATGCCCGACCCGAGCCCGAACAGCGCCATGCCGAGCAGCACGGTCTGCAGCACCTGGGCCGCGCCGAGCAGGGGCGCCGGGATCGGCAGCAGGCTGCGCACGGCGACCGCGACGACGAAGCCGGCGACGAAGAGCGGCACGATCGGGGCGGTGACGCCGCCCTGCGCCGCGCCGCGCATCCGCAGCACGAGCCCCGTGCCGGCGACGAGGGGTGCGAGCAGCAGCACCCGGAGCAGCTTCACGACGATCGCGACGGTGAGCGCGGCCGGGCCCCACTCCTGCGCGGTCGCCACGACCTGCCCCACGTCGTGCACGCCGGCGCCGGTCCACCGGCCGAAGGCGGGCACGCTCATGCCGGCGGCGGTCGCGACGAGCGGCAGCACCACGATCGCGAGCGTGCCGCAGAGCGTGACGAGTGCGACGGGCCGGGACTGCTCCCTCTCGTCGCTGCGGGTGACGGCGGCCATCGCGCCGATCGCGGACGCCCCGCAGATCGCGAAGCCGGCCGCGAACAGGATCGGCTCGTGACCGGGCAGACGCGCGAGCCGCCCGATGAGATAGGTGCCGGCGAACGCGAAGGCCGTCACGCCGATGACGGCGAGGATGGTGAGCCAGCCGAGCCGGAGCAGGTCGCCGACGACGAGCTGCAGGCCGAGCAGCACCACGCCGATGCGCATGCAGCGCTTCGCTGCGGTGGCGATCCCCGGCTTCAGGGGGCCGTCGAGCACGACCACGGCGGCGGGCACCTGCGCCGCGATCACGCCGAGCAGCACGCACACCGTGAGCAACGGCACCGCGGGCAGCGCGAGGTGCACGAGCGCACCGACCCCCACCGCCGCGAGGGCGACGGCCAGCCCGGATGCGTGCGCGAGTGTGCGGCCGGTCACCCGCGGTTGCGCGCCGGATTGACGAGGCGGCCGATGCCCTGGATCTGGATCTCGACGGTCTGCCCGTCCACGAAGCCGCCGAGGCCGGCAGGCGTTCCGGTGAGGATCAGGTCGCCGGGCAGCAGCGTCCAGATGTCCGACACGAACTCGATGATCTCGGGGATGCCGTGGATCATGTCGCGGGTGTTGCCGTGCCGGCGCGGCTCGCCGTCGACGAAGGTCTGGATCTCGAGGCCGCGCCGGTCGATCTCCGTCTCGATGACGGGGCCGATCGGGCAGAACGTGTCGTAGCCCTTCGCGCGCGCCCACTGGCCGTCGGCGAACATCTGGTCCCGGGCGGAGACGTCGTTCGCGATCGTGTAGCCGAAGATCACGTCGTCGGCGTCCTCGGCGCGCACGCGCTTCGCGACCGCGCCGATCACGATCGCGAGCTCGCCCTCGTGCACGATCCGGCCCTCGACGGGCGGGATCTGGATCGCATCCCCCGGGCCGATGATCGCCGTGTTGGGCTTCAGGAAGATGACCGGGCGGTCGCTGGAGCCCGGCGCGAGCTCCTCCTTGTGCTCCGCGTAGTTCATGCCGATGCAGACGATCTTCGACCGCGGGATCACCGGCGCGAGCAGCTTGGCCTCCGCGAGCGGCACCCGCTCCCCCGTCGTCTCGAAGCCCTGGTACATCGGGTCGCCGGCGAGGACGACGAGATCCTCGTCGTCGACGATGCCGAACTGCGGGTCGGCGCCGCCGGAGGTGAACCGCGCGATCTTCACAGGAACGAGCCTAGAGCGCCGCGGTCGAGCGTCCGTCGGGTGTCCGCGACCTGCCGGATGCGTGCACGGATCCGCTGATGAGCGCAGAATCGTCGAATGCCCGAACTGCCCGAGGTGCACGCCCTCGCCGCCGACCTGCGGCAGCGGATGACGGGGCACACCGTCGGCTCGCTGCTCGTGACGTCGATCGCGGCCCTGAAGACGTTCGACCCGTCGCCGTCCGACCTGGCGGGGACGCCCGTCGTCGACGTGCAGCGGCACGGGAAGTTCCTCGATCTCACGATCGGCGACCTGCACCTCGTCGTGCATCTCGCCAAGCTCGGCTGGATCCGGTGGAGCGACACCCTGCCGCCGCTGGCACGCAGCGCCCGGAAGACGACGGCCGCGGCCCGGCTCGCGCTCGAGGACGGCTCCGGCGTCACCGTCACCGAATGGGGGCCGAAGAAGCGCCTGGCGATCTGGATCGTGCACGACCCGGCGGACGTCCCCGGCATCGCGACGCTGGGACCGGATCCGCTGGATCCGTCGTTCACGGAGGAGCGGTTCGCGGCGATCCTCGCGGGCTCGGGGCGGGCGCAGATCAAGGGCGTGCTGCGGCACCAGGGGGTGATCGCCGGGATCGGGAACGCCTACTCGGACGAGATCCTGCACGTGGCGAGGATGTCGCCGTTCAAGCCCGCGGCGATGCCGCCGGAGGACGTCGCGCGCCTCTACGTCGCGCTGCGGGAGACGCTGGCGGACGCGGTGGCGCGCTCGGAGGGCCTGGCCGCGGCGGAGCTGAAGGGCGAGAAGAAGTCGGGGATGCGCGTGCACGGGCGCACGGGCGAGGCGTGCCCGGTGTGCGGCGACGTGGTGCGGCAGGTGCGGTTCGCGGACTCGAGCCTGCAGTACTGCGCCACCTGCCAGACCGGGGGCAAGCCGCTGGCGGACCGGGCGCTGAGCCGCCTCGGCATCCCGCTCACCTGACCTCCTTCCCACGCACACTTGCCACTTTCCGACCTCATCCGAGCCGTTTGAGGTCGGAAAGTGGCAAGGGCGCGCCATTCACTCCTCCCCAGGAGCGCAGCACCGGAACCACTCCACCGCGGGCGGCCAGGACGGCCCACGGGAGCGCGGGACTCGCGATCGTTCCCGCATGCCGCGCCCTTCCGCTCCCCTGCCCGACGATCTCGCCGACCGCGCCTTCCGTCTCACGGACGGCGTCGCCGCCGGCCTCACACCCAAGCAGCTGCTCTCCACCCGGTTCGAGCGGCCCTTCGTCGGCGTGCGATCGACGGCACGGCCGATGACCGTGGCGGAGCTCGCGCGGGCGTACGCAGCGAAGATGCATCCGAGCGCGTTCTTCAGCCACACGACCGCGGCGATCCTGCATGACATGTGGCTGCCGCTCGCACAGCAGCGCGAGCAGCTGCTCCACGTCTCGGTCACGCCGCCGTCGCGAGCACCGCGCGACCGTCGCGTGCGTGGTCATCATCTCGTCGACCGACCCGGACTCGTCGAGGTGCGGGACGGCCTCCGCGTCGCCGGATCCGTCGAGGCGTGGTGTCAGCTCGCGACCGTCCTCGGCATGCTCGACCTCGTCGTCGCTGGCGAGAGTCTTCTCGCCAAGGGTCGCCCTCGGCGCGTTCCGCTCCACCGGCTGGTCGATGCGGTCGCCGCCGGGGACCGCCCGCGCCAGCAGATGCTCGAACGCGCCCTTCCCGACCTCCGCGAAGGGGTCCGCTCCCCCTGGGAGACCGTCCTGCGGCTCCTGCTCGTGGGAGCCGGTCTGCCGGAACCCGAGATCAACGCGGTGATCCGCGACTCCGCCGGCGACTTCCTGGCGGAGTGCGACCTGGTCTACCGGAGCGCGCGGATCGTCATCGAGTACGAAGGCGCGGATCACTTCGCCGACGCGAAGGTCGCGCGGAAGGACATCACGCGGTACGAGCGGCTGCAGGACCAGGGCTGGCGCGTCATCCGCGTGACCATCGACGATCTGCGCCTGCACTCGGAGGAGGTCGTCGCCCGCGTCCGCAAGGCGCTGGCGACCCGCGCCTGAGCGCTCACTTGCCACTTTCCGACCTCAAACGGGTCGGATGAGGGCAGAGAGTGGAAAGTGTGCGTCGGGGTCAGGCCAGGCGGAGCATCCAGTCGTGGTGGTCCTCGCGGCGGCCGTACTGGATGTCGGTGAGCTCCTCGCGGAGGCTCATCGTGAGCGCCCCCGCCGGCGCGTCCAGCGAGCCGACCTCGAAGTCGCGGGCCTTCAGCAGCCCGATCGGCGTGACGACCGCCGCGGTCCCGCAGGCGAACACCTCGGTGATCTCCCCCGAGCGGACGCCGTCGCGCCACTCGTCGATCGACACCCGCCGCTCCTCGATCGCGTGGCCGCGCTCCTTCGCGAGCTGGATGACGCTCTCCCGCGTGATGCCCTCGAGGATCGTGCCGGACAGGGCCGGCGTGACCACCCGTCCGTCCGCGTACACGAAGAACACGTTCATCCCGCCCAGCTCCTCGACGTACCGGCGCTCCTCCGCGTCGAGGAACACCACCTGCTGGCAGCCCTGCTCGTACGCCTCTGCCTGGGGCAGCAGGCTCGCGGCGTAGTTGCCGCCGGTCTTCGCCGCGCCCATGCCGCCGCGGCCGGCCCGCGTGTAGTCCTGCGACAGCCAGATCGACACCGGCCGCACGCCGCCCGGGAAGTACGCCCCGGCGGGCGAGGCGATCACGTGGAAGTCGACCCCGTGCGCCGATCGCACCCCGAGGAACGCCTCGCTCGCGATCATGAACGGTCGCACGTAGAGGCTCGTCTCGGGGGCGCTCGGCACCCACTCCGCGTCGGCCTCGACCAGCCGCTTGACCGCCTCCACGAAGGCGGACTCCGGCAGCTGCGGCAGCGCGAGCCGCTCGGCCGAGCGCTGCATCCGCCGCGCGTTCGCCTCCGGGCGGAACGCCCAGATCGAGCCGTCGGCGTGCCGGTAGACCTTCAGCCCCTCGAAGATCTCCTGCGCGTAGTGCAGCACGGCGGCGGCCGGATCCAGCTGCAGCGGCCCGTACGGCACGATGCGGGCGTCGTGCCAGCCCTCCTCGATCGACCAGGAGATGGTCGCCATGTGGTCCGTGAAGAACCTGCCGAACCCGGGGTCGGCGAGGATCGCCTCCCGCTCGGCCGCGGCCTTCACCCGGGCGGACGGCGTGGTCGTGAAGGTGAGCGGGAAGGTCGCGGTGTCGGTCATGGGGCTCCTTCTCAGGGCAACGCGGCGAGCACCGCGTCCCCGATCTCGGTGGTGGTGCGAGTGCGGCCGGCGCGCACGCCGAGATCGGTGACCACGGCTGCGGCGACCCGGCCGGCGGCCTCGGTGAGCCCCAGGTGGTCGAGCAGCAGCGACGCGGACAGGATGGCCGCGGTCGGATCCGCCGCGCCGGTCCCCGCGATGTCGGGTGCCGACCCGTGCACGGGCTCGAACATCGACGGGAACGCGCCCGACGGGTTGAGGTTCGCGGAGGCGGCGAGCCCGATGCCGCCGCCGATCGCGGCGGCGAGGTCGGTGAGGATGTCACCGAAGAGGTTGTCCGTCACGATCACGTCGAAGCGTGCGGGATCGGTGACCAGGAAGATCGTGGCCGCGTCGACGTGGAGGTAGTCGACGACCACGTCGGGGTACTCCTCCCCCACCGCGTCGAAGATCCTGCGCCAGAGCGCGCCGGAGAAGGTGAGCACGTTCGTCTTGTGCACGAGCGTGAGTCGGTTGCGGCGCTCCGCGGCCTTCGCGAACGCGTACCGCACGACCCGCTCGACGCCGTACGCGGTGTTCACGCTGACCTCGGTCGCGACCTCCGCGGGCGTCCCCTCGCGCAGCCGCCCGCCGTTGCCGACGTAGGGCCCCTCGGTGCCCTCCCGCACGACGACGAAGTCGACGGCCCCCGGATCCTTCAGCGGGCTCGCGAAGCCCGGATAGAGCACGGTGGGCCGCAGGTTCACGTAGTGGTCGAGCGCGAACCGCAGCTTCAGCAGCAGGCCTCGTTCGATGTTCGCACCGGCGAGGCGCGGGTCGCCGGGTTCGCCGCCGACGGCGCCGAGCAGGATCGCGTCGTGCCGCGCGATCTCGGCGAGCTCCGCATCGGGGAGCACGTCACCGGTCGCGAGGTACCGGGCCGCCCCGAGCGAGAACTCGGTGGTCTCCACCGTGACGTCGGAGGCGACCGCGCCGCGCAGCACCTTCAGCGCTTCGGCGACCACCTCCGGTCCGATGCCGTCGCCGCCGATCACGGCGAGCCGGATGGTGCGGGTCATGGCCGTCCCTCCCTCGGTTCCGCGGTCCCCTCAGGCTAGCGAGCCGGATGGGATCCCGCCGGGCGCGGGCGGCGGCCCGGGTCGCACCGCCGCGCGCAGCCGTCAGACGACGGCCTCGCCCTCGAACTCCTCGCCCTCGACGTAGGCCCCCCGCGGGATGATGCGCCCACGGAAGAAGGTCGGGTTCTTGGCCCACCAGATGCCCATGACGACGAAGCCGAGCAGCAGGCCGAGCACGCCGACCACCGCCTCCGCGCCGATCCCGAAGATGGTGATGTTCTTGCCCGCGTCGTCGGTCAGCCAGTTCGGGGCCGCGAACGACTTCAGTCCGTAGATGAAGATCGCGAGCAGCGCGAGGAAGCCGAGGGCCGGGAACAGGCCGCGGAACACGCAGTTCCGCACGCTCGAGAACAGTGTCCTGCGGAAGAACCAGACGCAGGCGAGGCCGGTCAGCCCGTAGTAGAAGGCGATCATGAGCCCGAGCGAGCCGATCAGCGCGTTCAGCAGGTTGAGGCTCACCGCCGTGAAGAGCAGGAACAGCGCGGCCGAGACCACGCCCATCCCGATGGTCGACCAGGTGGGCGTGAGGTACTTCGCGTGGATCCGTGAGAACTGGCTCGGCAGGGCCTTGTGCACCGCCATCGAGAGGCTCGTCCGAGCGGTCGGGAGGATGGTGGTCTGCGTGGATGCCGCGGCGCTGGTGAGGATCGTCGCCGCGAACAGCACCTGCAGGATGTGGCCGACCACCCCGTCGCCGAACACGGCGGGGGCCATCGCGGAGAACACGTCACCGGACGTGGTGGGGTTGCCGAGGCCGATGCCCTTGGTGCCGGTGCCCGCGAACGAGACCGTCGCGACGGTGACCAGGGCGTAGGTGGCGAGCAGCAGCAGGGTCGAGAGCACCGCGGCGCGACCCGGCGTGCTCTTCGGGCTCGAGGTCTCCTCGTTCACGGAGACCGCGCTGTCCCACCCCCAGTAGATGAATATCGCCGTCAGCCCGGCCGGGGCGATCACGCTGCCGAAGTCGAGTCCGAGGGGACTGAACCAGTCCCAGGAGAACGGGATCGAGTGCCCGGCCACCCCGTGGCCGGTGCCGACGCGGACGAGGGCGATCAGCGTGAAGGTCAGCAGCATGATCAGCTCGAAGCCCAGGAGCACGTACTGGATGCGGGCGGAGATCTCGATCCCGCGGTAGCAGATGTAGGTCATCACCGCGATCCAGAGCAGACCGAGGATCGTGGAGTACCAGTAGTTGTTCGCGAGCGCCGCGATGCCGGGCAGGCCGAAGCCGCCGATGAACGTGAACGTGTACTGACCTGCGATGTACGCGAGGTTCGACATCACGATGATGTCGGCGACGATGATGCCCCAGCCGCCCATCCACCCGGTGATCGAGCCGAAGGCCCGGGACGCCCACGAGAAGGTGGTGCCGCAGTCCGGGTCGACGCTGTTCAGCTCCTTGTACGCCTGCGCGATGAAGTACATCGGGATGAACGCGAGGAGCACGATCGCCGGGGACTGCTTGCCCGCGAGCAGACCGCCCGCGCCGTCCGCCACGATGAAGCCCAGGCTCGCGGCGAGGCTGTAGGCCGGGGCGGTGGAGGCCACGCCGACGACGACGCTCCCGAGCAGCCCGATGGCGCCGGACTTCAGTCCCTTGCCCTCGAGGTTCGCGTTCGATGCGGAGTTGCTGATCAAGGTCTCGGCCACGCTGCGCCTTCCACTCGATGAGTGCTGGACGACGATGTCCACCACCGGATCGCGCCACCGTATCGAGTCCGTGTTGCGTACGGATTACGCGGTCGTGGGCGTGATCCTATGACCGTTTCGTCCGTCGACGCGACATTCCGCGACGAGATCCGCCGTATGCGGCTCAGTCCTCGATGAGGTCGATCGCCTTCAGCGTCGTCGCCCGGATGCGCTGCCGCACGTCGTCGAGCACGGCGGGGGCGGCGGGCGAGTCGATGGTGAGCACGCTGAGCGCCTCCGCGCCGGCCGCCCGCCGCGCGATCTGCATGGCCGCGATGTTGATCCCGGCCTCGCCGAATGCCGCGCCGTACTGGGCGACGATGCCGGGCCGGTCGGTGTAGGTGAAGACGACGTGGTGGCCGGCGAGCAGCACCTCGACGTCGTACCCCTCGATCTCGGTGATCTTCTCGATCTGCTTCGGGCCCGTGAGGGTGCCGGAGACCGAGTGGGTGCTGCCGGCGGTCGTGGCGCCGCGGAGGCTGATGACGTTGCGGTAGTCGGCGCTGACCGGGTCGGTGAGCAGCCGCACCTGGATGCCGCGCTCCTCGGCGAACAGCGGCGCGTTCACGTAGGAGACGTTCTCACTCACGCCGCTCATGAAGACGCCCTTCAGGGCGGCGAGCTCGAGCACGCTCACGTCGTAGTCGGCGAGCTCGCCGCGCACCTCGACGTCGATGCTCACGATCGGCCCGTCGGCGAGGCCGGCGAACACCTGACCGAGCTTCTCGACGAGGGGGATGCCCGGACGGACGTACGGATCGATGATCCCGCCGGCGACGTTCACCGCGTCGGGCACCAGTTCACCGCTCAGGGCGAGCCGCACGCTGCGCGCCACCGCGATGCCGGCCTTCTCCTGCGCCTCGTCGGTGGAGGCACCGAGGTGCGGGGTGACCTGGAGGGTGGGCTGCCCGATCAGCTCGCGATCCGTCGGCGGCTCGCTCGTGAAGACGTCGAGCGCCGCCCCCGCGATGCGCCCGCTCGCGAGTGCCGCGCTCAGGGCTCGTTCGTCGACGATGCCGCCGCGGCTCGCGTTCACGATCCGCAGCGACGGCTTCGCGACCGCGAACTCGGCCTCGCCGATGAGCCCGGTCGTCTCGGGCGTCTTCGGGATGTGCACGGTGATGAAGTCGCTCTGCGCCATGAGCTCCGGCAGCGACAGGAGGGTCACACCGAGCTGCTGGGCGCGCGCCGGGGTCACGTACGGGTCGTAGGCGACGAGCTGCACGCCGAACGGGGCCAGCCGCTGCGCGACGAGTGTGCCGATTCGGCCGAGGCCGACGACGCCGACGGTCTTCTCGTACAGCTCGACGCCGGTGAACCTGGACCGCTTCCATTCCCCCGCCTTCAGCGACGCATGCGCCTCGGGGATGTGCCGGGCGAGCGCGAGCAGGTGGCCGATCGCGAGCTCGGCGGCCGACACGATGTTCGAGGTGGGCGCGTTCACGACCATCACGCCCGCCTTCGTGGCGACCGGGATGTCGACGTTGTCGAGTCCGACGCCGGCACGGGCGATGACGGTCAGCCGGCGGGCGGCGGCGACGGCCTCCGCGTCGACCTGCGTCGCGGAGCGCACGAGCAGGGCGTCGGCGTCGGGGAGCGCGGCGAGCAGCGCGGGCCGGTCGGTGCCGTCCACCTCCCGGATCTCGAAGTCGGGCCCGAGGGCGTCGACCGTGGCGGGCGAGAGCTGTTCGGCGATCAGTACGACGGGCTTGGTCACGGGCGTCCCTCCACGGCGCTCGGGCGAGGCGAACGAGCGGGCATCAGCCTATTGGGGGTGTCCGGGAGGCTTCCGGCCCGTTACGCCCGCGGTCAAGCGCCGGCGCGGGCCTGGAACAGCGGGAGCAGGTCGGCGAACAGCGGATGGGCGGGCTCGATCCCGGTGATCACGGTCACGGCGCCGTCGGGCTCCTCGCGGGCGAGGATCGCCTGCAGCTCGACGCTCTCCACGTCCTCCGGCACGTCGAAGGCCAGCGCCGCGCGGATGGCGCGGAGCAGGGCGTCGCGGCCCATGCCGCGCTCGGCGAGCTGGGAGGCCGGGCCGATGAACCGCTCCGCCCGGCTCAGCTTGCGGAGCGGTCCGCGCCCGACGCGCTCCACCGTGTCAGGCAGCTCGGGGTTCGAGAGCCGGCCGAGGATCTTCTCGCCGTAGGCGCGCTGCTCGGCCTCGTCGAGCCCGAACTTCGCGACGAGCAAGGACCGCGTCTCGGCGATCGCCGCCTCCACCTCCGCCCGGATCGCGGGATCGGTCATCGCGTCCGTGATCGCGTGGATGCCGCGCTGGAACCCGTGGTAGGCCGCCGTGGCGTGCGCGGTGTTCACGGTGAAGAGCTTCCGCTCGATGAACGGCGCGAGGTCGTCGACCCAGTGCACGCCGGTGATCGCGGGCGGCTCCCCGCCGAAGGGGGTGCGCTCGATGACCCACTCGAAGAAGGGCTCGAGGGTCACGTCCAGCCCGGCGCCGGGGTCCTGGGCCGGCACGATGCGGTCGATCGCCGTGTTGGCGAAGACGGCGGTCGCGTCGAGCGAGTCGGCGAGCGCCTCGGGCAGCGCCGCGCGGACGAGGGCCTTGAGGCCGTCGGTCGCGTTGATCGCGTTCTCGCAGGCGAACACGGCGAGCCGCTCGCCGTCCGCGACGTCGTCGCCGGTCTCGATGCGGCGCTGGATGCCCCGGGCGATGACTGGGGCGACGAACGGCAGCACCCGCGGGCCGACGGCGGTGGTGACGACGTCCGCGGAGGCGATCTCCTCGATGAGGGCGCCCTCCTCGGTGCGGCTGTTCAGCGCCCGGAAGTCGGTGACGACGTGGCTGCGACCGTCCTGCCCGATCTCCCGCACGGTGTACGAGTCGGCTTCGCGGAGCGCGTCGATCAGCGCGTCGGCGACGTCGGCGAACACCACCTCGTAGCGGCTCTCGTGGAGCAGCTGGCCGACGAAGCCGCGCCCGATGTTGCCCGCTCCGAAATGCACCGCCTTCACCCCGGGCACGCTACTCCAGCAGGCGGGACGCGGCTCAGCGGACGCCGATCCCGACCTGGAAGAAGGCGAGCAGGCTGAGCGTGAGCGCCTGGGACGCGGCGTAGGCGACGAGCAGGATCAGGGCGAACGTGCCCGGCGTGCGTCGGCGGCCGAGCAGCACCGCCAGCGCGTACGCGACGACGGGCACGAGCACGCCTCCCCCGAGCACCAGCCAGGCGAACGCGGAGAGCTGGCGGTGCAGCGCGGCCGCGAAGCCCGCCCAGGCCAGCAGGTTCGACACGGCGCCGAGCAGCTCCCACAGGAACGCGAGCAGGAACGCGAGGGCGATGGCGAGCCGCAGCCCCGGCCGCGTCGGCGGCGCCTCGACCACGGCGGTCACAGCAGCCCCATCAGGGCCGGCCACGGCAGCAGGAGCACGGCGCCGAGCGCCAGCCAGGCGAAGCGGCGGGACGGCGTGCGGATGCGCCAGGCGGCCAGCACGAACCAGAGCACGGGAGCGGCCACCGCGGCGAGGCGGCCGAGCAGGTTGACGGCGAACGCCGCGGAGGCGAGCGCGCCCGAGCCCGGGGCGATCGTGGCCTCGAGCGTGGCGGACAGGATGCTGCGGACCCACCCGGCGGACTCGAGCAGGGCGATTCCGCCGAGGATCCCGAGCGCGACGAGGGTCGGCGCCCCGCTCTCGCGGACCGCGGCGGCGACCGGCGCCGGCGGGGCCGGCCGGGCGATCTGCTGCTCGTCGCCCGCCCAGGTCAGCGCGTCGTCGTCGGTCTCCGGATCCGGCATGGTGCTCACGATCCTCGCAGCCGGCCGGGGTCCGTGCTGCACAGCACGACGGTCGACGGGGGCGTGGAGCGGCCGACACGGCGACCGCGTCGCCCGGCGGCGTCGATCGTGCCGGCCGGAACGGTGCGGACCGGCGTCGCGACCGCGACGGCGGACCTGCGGACGGTGGTGAGGCGGACGGCGCGGCGTCGTCCGGCGGCCGCGAGCTCGGGACTCATCGCCCCGAGGCTACGTCAGGGGCCGCGCCACCTCGTCGACGAGGTCGGTGGTGCGCACGGGGACCTCGCGCACGTCGGCGCCGGCGTACGGCGCCTCGATCATCATCCCGTCGCCGGAGTAGATCGTCGTGTGGTAGATGTCGCCGCTGCCGTCCTTGTAGAACAGCAGGTCGCCCGGCTGCACCGCCGAGAACGGGACGAGGTGTCCCGCCGCCTGCTCGAGCCGGAACTGGGCCGTCGCCGAGTGCGGTCCGATGTCGATGCCGACCGACGCGTAGGCGCCCATCGTGAGCCCCGAGCAGTCCCAGGCGCGCGGACCCGCCGCCGCGAACACGTAGGGGTCGCCGATCCGGGCGCGGGCGAACGCGACCGCCCTGCCGGCGGCGGTCCTCGCGGTCGCGGCGACGGTCCTCGCGTCGCACCGCGGCCGGTGGTGCATGGCCGCGAGGGAGTCGCAGGCCGCCTGTTCGGTGGTCCGGCGCAGCACGGCGAGGTCGAGCACGAGCGCCTGCTCCTGCTTCTGGGCGCTGCGGAGGGCGTGCGCGGTGGCCTCCGAGGCCTTCTTCGCGGCGGCCGCGGCCGACGCGGCGGCCGCGCTCGCGGCGTCGGCCCGCGTCGCGGCCGCCTCGGCCGCCGCCTTCGCGCGCTTCGCGGTCGCCTCGTCGCCCTGGGCCCGGCGGTAGACGCGGTCCGCCACCGACGAGAGCTGCGAGGCCGTGCTCAGGCCGCGGAGCGTGCCGGCGGAGATGCGGCTGTTGAGCACGAGGGACAGCGGGAGGGTGCCGAGGTCGGTCCGGGCGAGGTTCGCAGCGAGAGCGCTCGCCCGGGTGCGCGACGCGAGAGCGGTGGCGGCCACCGCCTCCGCCTCGGTCTCCGCGGCGTGGCGCGCGGCGAGCGCGGTGTCGGCGGCGGCCCGCTCCCTGAGGGCGCGCTCGTCGGCCTGCTGCGAGGCCTTGCCCGCCCGGTCGGCCTGGTGCTGCAGGGTGATGACCTGCTCGCCGATGAGGGCGACCTCCGCGGCCTTCGCCTTCTCGTCCTTCTGGGCGGCGAGCAGCTCGGCGCGGCTCGGAGCGACGACCGCAGCCGACGGGCGGCCCGCGGGGGCCGTCGTGGACGTCGGGGTCGCATGCGGGGTGGCCGCGGGGCTCGTGCCGGGTGGCGTCGCGGCGAGCGCGGCGCTGCTCCCGCCGGCGACCAGGGCGAGCGTGAGTGCGAGCGACGTCGCTCCGGCACCGATGCGCCCGGCCGAGTGGGCCACCCGTCCGCCCTTCCCGCTTCCCGGCTCCGGGAGCGGCCCGGGCGCAACGCGGGCGGGCTGCTGAGCGGTGGGTCCGCTCGAGGGGTCGGGCTCGGACCTCGGCCCGCCGCTGGGGGCGGCGCCGGGATCCTGCTCATCACACTCCGGATCGCACCCGGGCGCCACCCCTCGTGGCGAACGCGCAGTCAGCGGTGGCGCGGCGCCACCGGGGACCGTCAGCCGCTGAAGCGGGCGACCTGGCCGACGAGCTGGTAGCCGCGAACCGGCACCTCGCGCACGTTCTGGCCCTCGTACGGCGCCTCGATCATGGTGCCGTTTCCGGAGTAGATCGTGACGTGGTACATGTTGCCGGCGCCGTCCGAGTAGAACAGCAGGTCGCCCGGCCGCCGGTTCGCGTAGGACACGAGCCTGCCCGAGCTCGCCGCGAGGTTGTACTGGGCGGTCGCGCCGTGGCCCCCGATGCCGATGCCCGCCGCGGCGTAGGCCGCCATGGTGAGGCCGGAGCAGTCCCAGGCGTGGGGGCCGGCGGCGGCGAACACGTACGGGTCGCCGATCCGAGCCCGAGCGAAGGCGATCACCCGGGCGGCGACGGACGAGTTCACCGGCAGGTTCGCGAGGTGCACGGCCGACGCGCCTCCGGAGCCGGACGGGGCCGGCGCCGCGAGGGCGGTGAGCTGCGCTTGCAGGGCGCGCTGGCGGCTGCGCTGCTGCGAGACGACCGATGCGGCCGCCTTCGCCTGCTGCTTGGCGTCCGCGAACGCGGACTTCGCGGCGTCCGCCGACTTCTGGGATGAGGCCGCGGCATCCGACGCCTTCGCGGCGAGCACCTTCGCGGTGCGCTCGTCGGTCTTGGCGTCACTGAAGATCTGGCTCGACTGCACCGACAGCTGCGACATACGGCTCACGCGGTACAGCACGCGGGTCGCGCCGCCCCCGTCGAGGAGAAGGTTCGCCGTCTGATCCGCGCTGCTCGACCGGGCGAGGTTCGCTGCGACGAGCGCAGCCCTGGCTCGGGACTTGAGTGCCTTCGCCGTGGCGGCGGCGGCCACGTGCTGGGCGCCGGCGTAGCGCTTCTCGGCGGCGGCGGCGGACGCCTTGGCCTTGAGGAAGCGCTCGTCGGCGACCTGAGCCGCGCGGCCCGCGGAGTCCGACGCCTTCTGCAGCCCGTCGAGGCACGTCGTGAGCTTGTCCACCGCTGCCCGCACGTCCGCCGCGTTCTTCGACGCCGGCCGGATCGTCTGGCAGGCCGGCTGAGGCGCCTGCAGCGCCTCGGCGGAGCCCAGGCCGACCCCGGTCAGGGCGACCGCGACGAGTGCGGTGACGGTGGTGGACACGATTCGGCGCGTGGTTCGGCGTCGCACGGGGCGGCCTCCTGCGTGGATCCGCATCGCATGGGGATCCATCGGGTGGGGTCGACCCGGTGCCTCGGAACAAGGCGCCGACGGGGTATCGCCGGACGGGTCGCGGACGGGGTGGGTCGCGATGCGCAGCCTTGGGGAGGACTGCCGGGCATGACGGTAGCAGCGACTTCGCGCTCGCGCACACCCTGGGCGTTATCAGAATGTGATCTGGACACGCCGTATCGAGGGCCTGTGTGCCCGGGAAAGCCAGGGCAAGCCCCGACCGTCCACCCCACCACGCAGAACCGCCCGCCCCCGGTGATCCGGGAACGGGCGGTCGGAGTGCGCTGGGGCGCGCATCAGCGCGCGACGCTCCCCTCGCCGGCCGGTCGCGCTCGCGACCGACCCATCAAGACCGTGTCGAACACGACGGAGTCGAGGCGAGTGGCCCGCGCATCAGCG
>DASYJR010000150.1:0-10488 GCA_035996305.1 Amnibacterium sp.
GAGGAGCGCCGGCCGCCGAGCACGAGCACCACCGCGGCGCCGAGGTTCGCGGCGACGCGGGCGTTGAACCGCAGCTCGGTGGGCGTCCCGACGTCGGTGTAGTCGCTGCCGACGACCAGCACCGCGTCCCACGGATCGGCGACCGCCCGGAACCGCTCGATGATGACGGCGAGCGCCGCATCCGGGTCGTGGTGCACGGCCTCGTACGTGGTGCCGACCGCGTCGGCGGGATCGATGGGGACGGTCGCGTGCGCGAGGAGCAGATCGAGCACGTAGTCGCCCTCCGCCGAGCGGCTGACCGGCCGGAACACCCCGACCCGGCCGATGCGGCGGCCGAGGGCCTCGAGCAGCCCGACCGCGACCGCGGACTTGCCCGTGTGACCCTCCGCGGAGGCGAGGTAGATCGTCTGCGGCATGCTGCGGATGCTAGGCCCGCCGCCTGTGCCCGGCGAGGCGGGCCACTTCGGGCACGACGGGCGTCCGATGACGCCCAGAACCGTCCGAAGCGGCCCGCCGCCGGTCACCGCAGCCGGACGGGCCCCGCGTCGATCGGGAAGCGGAACAAGCGGTACGGGTACACCCGCAGGTCGCGGCCCCCCTGGTACTGCGCCTGCCGGTGCAGCTGGTTCGCCGTGAAGTAGAGGTGGCCGTCGCCCGCGACCGACATGGTGTCGGGCCACAGCATCCGCGGATCGTGCGCGACGGTCTCGATCCGGCCGTCGGGCAGCCGGCGCACGATCGAGTCGTGCTCCCAGTCGGTGGCGTAGATCCGGCCCGCGTCGTCCGACTCGAGCCCGTCGGCCGCACCGCCTTTGTCGCCCTCGTCCGTCACCAGCAGGCCGACGTCGACCTCCTCCGCGTCCCGGTCCCAGAGCGCTGCGGTGCTGACGGCGTACCAGTGGCGGGACAGCAGCGGGCAGTACCAGAGCCGTTCCCCGTCCGCCGAGATCGCGATCCCGTCCGACCCCATCGTGACCGGTTCAGTCGCTCCGTCCTCGCCCCGCTTCAGCAGCACCCTGCCCTCGGCGAGCGCCACGTACTCGGGCGGCTGCACCGCCTTGGTGCTCGGGTGGTCGTGCAGCCGCCGCCACGACTCGCCGGACTGGAGGTCGACCACGACGATCCCGTTGGGCCCCTGATCCGAGGAGTCGGTGATGAACGCCGCGCCGGCCAGGCCGCGTCCCAGGTCGAAGCGGACGTCGTTCAGGTACGAGGTCGGCAGCGCGACGGTATCGGGGAACAGGATCACCCGCTCGACCCGGTCGGTCGCCAGGTCGACGCAGACCAGCTTCGGGCCCCCGGGCCTCGTCGGCCGGAACATCGGGCTGCCCGTGTCGAGGATCCAGAGCCGATCGACCGGATCGACGACGATGCTCTGCACCGACACGAGCGCCTCGGCGTCGTCGTCGCCCGTCGGCGAGTTCCACGCCTCGTCGGGGTAGGGCACGACCACGCCGTCCCGCAGCTCGCCGACGGTCCACCGCACGTCGTCGCCCCACTTCGGGAAGTTGACGAAGATCCGTCCCTCGGCCGAGACGCTGACGCCGGTCGGCATCGGCCCCTCGGTGAACTCGTGCACGACCTCGAGGTTCGGGATCGCCGCCTCCGCCGCCTCGTACCTCTCGGGCTCGCGCGCCGCCGCCCAGAATCCGCTCATCCGCACTTCCTCCCGACGGGTCGCGACGGTAGGCGTGGCGGATGGGCGCCACCGCCGTGCCACCTGCACGCCGGCCAAGGGGACTGCGAGAGCCCGCTGACGATCCGGCCCCCTCGGGTACGGTCGAGCGACACCCCGGGAAGGAGTCGCGATGCCGGACAGCCCCATGTCGGCGTCGCCCTACGAGGTGCTCGGTGTGCCGGCGACCGCCTCCGACGAGGACCTGCGCCGCGCCTACCGGCGCCTGCTGCGGGAGACGCATCCCGACACGGGCGGGGATCCGCAGCGGTTCATCGCCGTGCAGGTCGCGTGGGAGCGCATCGGGAGCCCGGACGCGCGGCGCCGGTACGACGCCGGGCACCTCGTCGCGGATGCGGAGGGGCCGGCGTGGGCGCCGCCGCGCGCCGAGGCCCAGCACCACCGGCCGACCGCCCGCTCCTACGGCCACCCGGGAGGTTGGCGGCGCGAGCGCTACCTGCAGCTGCTGGGGGAGTGGGTCGGCCGCGGCGTGGACGTTCCGGACCCGTACGATCCCGTGCTCGTCCGCCGCGCGCCGCGGGAGATCCGGCACCTGCTCGCCGACGCGCTCGCCGAGGAGGCGACCGCCCGCCGGCTCGCCACGCTCGGCATCGGGTACACGGTCTGGCACGACGTGGCCGCGGGGAGCTCCGACGAGAAGGTCGACCACCTCGTGCTCGGCCCCACCGGGCTGTTCGCGATCCAGTCGGAGGACTTCGGCGGCCCGGTGCGGGTGCGGCGAGGCGAGCTGATCGGCGAGGCGCTCGCGGGCGAGCGCCCGATGCGCGAGCTCGCCCAGCGGGCGAGGGCGGTCGCCCGCGCCGCGCGGGTGCGCTTCACGGCGCTCCTGCTCGTGCTGCCCGACGACGCGCTCGACACCCCCGCGGAGTCGCTCGGCACCTCCCGCGGCGCGGAGCTCGTGGTGCTGCAGGCGTCCACCCTGCTCACGGCGCTCCGCGACGGTCTGCCCGGCGGCCGCGCGGTCGGTGGCACCGAGATCTTCGAGGTGCGCACGCGCCTTCAGGCGGCGGTCCGCTTCGCCTGACCGGGGGTCCCTCAGGCGGCGCTGCGCCAGTCGTCGCTCGGGAGGCCGGACGCGCCCTGCGGGCCCATCTGCAGCATGCCGCCGTCGACGGGCCAGGATGCGCCGGTGACGTAGCTGGCCGCGGGCGAAGCGAGGAACGCCACGACGGCCGCGATCTCCCTCGCGGCGCCGGGACGGCCGAGCGGCACGCCCGGGCGCTGCTCCTTCGTCGGGTCCTGGTCCTCCTGGCCGGTCATCGGGGTCGCGATCTCGCCCGGTGCGACCGCGTTCGCGGTGATGCCGTACTGCCCGAGCTCGAGCGCCACCGTCTTCAGCAGTCCGCCGAGTCCGTGCTTGGCGGCGTCGTACGCGGAGGAACCCACCTTCGGCTGGTGCTCATGGACGCTCGTGATCCCGATGATCCGGCCGCCGTTGCCCGCCGCGACCATCCGCCTCGCCGCCCGCTGGATGCAGACGAACGCGCCGTCGAGGTCCGTGCTGACCGTGTGCCGCCACTGCTCCCAGGTCATCTCCAGCAGGGGCGCGTTGTCGCCGGTGCCGGCGTTGTTCACGAAGACGTCCAGCCCGCCGAGCTGCTCGGCGAGCCGGTCGATCACGTCCCCGGCCGCAGGCCCGACGCTCACGTCGAGCTGCATGACGACGGCGTTCCGACCGAGGGCGCGCACCTCATCCGCGGTGCCCTCCGCGCCCTCCCGCTCGGCGTCGTCGAGGTAGGTGATGCCGACGTCCATCCCGGCCTCGGCGAGGGCGACCGCCGTCGCCTTGCCGATGCCGGAGTCGGAGCCGGTGACGATCGCGATCCTCGGTGTGAATGCCATGTCGGGATCGTGCGCTGCGTCCCTCAGCGCGCTCCGGAAGAACCCTCCGCGTCTCCCTAGGATGGTGCGCCGTGCCCGAGCGCGATCGCAGCGACCTGACCGACCCCACCTGGTGGCGCGACGCCGTCGTCTACCAGGTCTACCCCCGCAGCTTCGCGGACGGGAACGCCGACGGGATCGGCGACTTCGCCGGCCTGATCGACCGCATCCCGTACCTGGAGCGACTCGGCGTCGACGCCGTCTGGCTGAGCCCGTTCTACCCGTCCGCGCTCGCCGACGGCGGCTACGACGTGGACGACTACCGGGACGTGGATCCGCGGATCGGCACCCTGGAGGTCTTCGACCGGCTCGTGGCCGCCGCGCACGCCGCCGGCATCCGCGTGATCGTCGACATCGTGCCGAACCACTCGTCCGACCGGCACGAGTGGTTCCGGGCGGCGCTCGCCGCCGCGCCCGGCTCGCCGGAACGCGGCCGTTACGTGTTCCGCGACGGGCGCGGCGAGCACGGGGAGCTGCCGCCTTCCGACTGGGTGTCGCACTTCGGCGGCAGCGCCTGGACCCGGGTGGCCGACGGCCAGTGGTACCTGCACCTGTTCGCCCCGGAGCAGCCCGACTGGAACTGGGAGAACGACGAGGTGCGGGAGGACTTCCACCGCACGCTGCGCTTCTGGGCGGACCGGGGCGTCGACGGCTTCCGCGTCGACGTGGCGCACGCGCTCGCGAAGGACCTCGGCGAACCGCTCCGCAGCCACCCGCACGTGAACTCGATGGACATCGAGATCGACGGCACGAACCCGCTGTTCGACCGCGACGACGTGCACGAGATCTACCGCGGCTGGCGCCGTGTGTTCGACGAGTACGACCCGCCCCGCAGCGCCGTCGCCGAGGCGTGGGTGCCGACCTCGCGGCGCGTGCTCTACGCGAAGCCCGACGAGCTGGGCCAGGCGTTCGAGTTCGATCTCGTCAAGGCCGACTGGGACGCCGAGCAGTTCCGCGAAGTCGTCGTCGACTCCCTCGAGCGCGCCCACGCGGCCGGTGCGTCGTCGACGTGGACCTTCTCGAACCACGACGTGGTGCGGCACGCGAGCCGGTTCGGCCTGCCCGCCGGCACCGACCTGAACGCCTGGCTGCTCTCGAACGGCACGGAGCCGGTCGAGGACGTCGCCCTGGGGGCCCGCCGGGCGCGCGCCGCCGTGCTGCTGCTGCTCGCGCTCCCCGGATCCGCGTACGTGTACCAGGGGGAGGAGCTCGGGCTCCGCGAGGTCGCGGATCTCGCACCGGACGACCTCGAGGACCCCATCTGGATCCGCTCGTCGCACACCGAGAAGGGCCGCGACGGCTGCCGCGTGCCGCTGCCCTGGACCGCGAGCGGATCCTCCTTCGGCTTCGGCGACGACGGCGCCCACCTGCCGCAGCCCGCCTGGTTCGCCGAGCACGCGGTCGACGCGCAGGACGGCGCCCAGGACTCGATGCTCGAGCTCTACCGTGCGGCCCTCGCCCTCCGGCACCGGCTGCACACCGATCCCGGCCTCGAGTGGCGCGACTCCGGCCCGGACGTGCTCCACTTCGAGCGGACGGGCGGCTGGCACGTCGTCGTGAACCTCGGGACGGCGTCCGCGCCCCTGCCCGCCGGGGAGGTGCTGCTCACGAGCGCGCCGCTCGCCGGCCGGATGCTGCCGGCGGACGCCGCGGCGTGGATCCGCGGGTCGGGCACCGTCACCGGGTGATCTCGAAGGAGGTGGCCTCGAAGAGGTCGATGGGCTCGACGTCGACGTCGGCCACCTCCGCCCACCTGGGGCCGCGCTCCAGCCAGTCCCCGAAGCGCTGCATCGCGCGTTCGTCGCCCTGCGCGGTGACCTCGACCGCGCCGTCCGTACGGTTCCGCACGCGGCCGACGAGGCCGAGGCGGTCCGCCTCGCCCTGCGCGGCCCACCGGAATCCCACGCCCTGCACCTGGCCCGTGACCGTGAACCGCCGCGCGACCGTCATCCTGCAATCGAAGCACGCGGAGAATGGAGCGCATGGCCCTGCTGCGCTGTGAGTTCTTCTCCGACGTCCTGGGTCAGTCGACCGAGGCCACCGTGCTGCTCCCGCAGGCGACCACGCGCCAGATCGGCATGGGCGGCGTCGCAGGTGGCGGGGCGCACCCGGTGCTGTACCTGCTGCACGGCCGCTCCGACGACCACACGATCTGGACCCGCCGCACGTCGCTCGAGCGGTACGTCGCGGACCTCGACCTCGCCGTCGTGATGCCCACCGGCCACCGCGGCTTCTACACGGATCAGGTGACCGGCTACGACTACTGGACGTTCCTCACGGAGGAGCTGCCGGAGGTGATGCGCTCCTTCTTCCCCCTGTCCGACCGCCGGGAGGACACGTTCGCGGCGGGCCTCTCGATGGGCGGGTACGGCGCGCTGAAGTGGGCGCTGCGCCGCCCGCAGGACCTCGCGGCGGCGGCGAGCCTCTCGGGCAAGGTCGACGTGCTCGACACCGATCAGGCGGCGGGGGAGTGGCGCGCGACGTTCGGCGACGCCGAGCACGCGGTCGCCGCCGGCGACGAGCTGTTCGCGCTCGCCGAGGCGGCCGACCCGGCGGAGAGCCCGGCGCTCTACCAGTGGTGTGGCACCGAGGACGCGCTGCTCGACGAGAACCGGCGCTTCGGCGAGCACGCGCGCACCCTCGGGCTGCCGATCGTGAGCGAGGAGGGCCCGGGCGGGCACGAGTGGGAGGCGTGGGACCGGATGATCCAGCGGGTGCTCGAGCTGCTGCCACTGGCCGGGAGGACGGCCCGATGAGCGACCCGTTCGACCTCGAGCGCTTCGTCGCGGCCCAGGACGACGGCCGCACCTACGACCGGGCGCTCGCAGAGCTCGAGGCGGGCCGCAAGACGAGCCACTGGATGTGGTTCGTGCTCCCGCAGATCGCCGGGCTGGGCTCGAGCCCGATGGCGCAGCGCTATGCCATCCGCTCGCTCGAGGAGGCGCGCGCCTACCTCGCGCATCCGGTGCTCGGCCCCCGGCTCGTGACGGCCGCGCAGGTGATCGCCGCAGGACCGGCGCCGGATGCGGAGACGCTGCTCGGCCCGATCGACGGGCAGAAGCTGCGCTCGTCGATGACGCTCTTCGCCCGCGCGGCGCCCGACGAACCGGCCTTCGCCGCGGTCCTCGACCGCTACTTCGAGTCCGAGGCCGATCCGGCGACGGACGAGCGCCTCTGATGCGCCGGCATCCGCTGCTCCTCGCGATCCTGTGCGTCGGCGTCGCCGGCGTGCTCGTGGCCGCCCTGGGCATCGCGTTCCGGTCCTTCGGGGCCACCTCGGGGTCGCCCCGGGCGCTGCCGGCCCCGACCCGCAGCACCACGGCCGAGCAGGCGGAGCGAGGCTGGCCGACGCCCGCCCCCATCGGCTGGCACGCCTGCTCCGACCGGTCGCTGGCGCGGGCGCAGTGCGCGACCGTCGCCGTGCCGATGGACTGGGCCACGCCCCGCGACGGCAAGCTCGTGCATCTCGCGATCTCGCGGGTCGTGCACACGGTCACGCCCTACGAAGGCGTCATGCTCGTGAACCCCGGCGGTCCCGGCGTGAGCGGACTCGCGCTGTCGACGGTGGGCTCGCAGGTGCCGGGCCGCGTCGGCGACCGGTACGACTGGATCGGCTTCGACCCGCGGGGCGTCGGCGCCTCGACCCCGCGCCTCAGCTGCGACCCCCACTACTCGGCCGGTCCGCGGCCCCTGTTCGCGCCGCCGACGCCGGGCACGATCGCGACGTGGCTGCAGAGGAGCGCCGCGTACGCGACCGCCTGCCGGACGGCGGGCGGCGCGCTCCTCGACCACATCACGACGGAGGACGGCGCGAAGGACATGGAGTACCTGCGGCTCGCGCTGCACGCTCCGCGGATCAGCTACTACGGCTACTCGTACGGCACCTACCTGGGGCAGGTCTACGCCACCCTGTTCCCGTCGAAGGTGGACCGGATGGTGCTCGACTCGAACGTGGATCCCCGGCGCGTCTGGTACGGCTCCAACCTCGATCAGGACGTCGCCTTCCAGACCACGGTGGAGCGTTTCTTCGCCTGGGTCGCGGCGGCCGACTCGACCTACCACCTCGGCGCCACCACGGCCGCGGTGGAGCAGCACTACGCGCAGACGGCGAAGGCGCTCGCCTCCTCCCCGGCGGGCGGGGTGATCGGACCGGACGAGCTGGCCGACACGGTGCTCGAGGCCGGCTACGTGGCCGCGGAGTACCCGACGATCGCGGGCGCCTGGGCCGAGCTCGTCGCCGGGGACCCGACCCGGCTGATCGACGAGTGGCGGGCGGTCGACTCCCCGCAGGACGACAACGGCTACGCCGTCTACCTCGCCGTCGAGTGCACCGACACGTCCTGGCCGACCTCGTTCGCGACCTGGCGGCGGGACGCCGACCGCATCGACGGATCCGCGTCCTTCGAGACGTGGCCGAACACGTGGTTCAACATGCCGTGCCGCACCTGGCCCGCGAAGCCGCACACCGCGGTGACGGTCGACGGCGCCGCCGCGCCGCCCGTGCTGCTCGTCGACGAGACGCTCGACGCGGCCACGCCGTACCAGGGGAGCCTCGAGGTGCGGGCGCGGTTCCCGCAGGCGCGGCTGCTCGCCGAGCCCGGCGGCCTGAGCCACGCGGACACGCTCTCGGGCAACAGCTGCGTCGACGGCACGATCGCCCGATACCTCGACGACGGCGGTCTGCCGGCGAGGAAGGCGGGGCGGACCGCCGACGCGACCTGCGCTCCGACGCCACCGCCGCCCGCTCGCTGACGCCCCGATCGGACCGCTCTGGGAAGCCGCGGCGAAACCCGTGGACGCCTGTTCCGCGCGTGCCCGGATCGGCCTAGCGTCGGATCGCAAGGACCGGCTGCTCGCCGACACCGCGGCGGAACGGCCGGATGGGGAAGGAGCGACGACGATGACGGCTGGACTACGGGCGCGACTGACGGAGGCGGTGCGGCGGCAGGGCCGCTGGACGACCGTGTACCTCGACCTGTCCAACGACCGGGAGAACCCGGAGGGACTGCAGGAGTCGCGACGACGGTCCATCCGTGACCGGCTGCGCGAGCTGGGGGCGTCGGAGGCGGCGGTCACGAACGTGGACGACCGGCTGACCGTGCCGACCGGGCTGCCCGCCCCGTTCCGCCGCTACCTGCTCGTGCGCGACGACGAGGTGCAGGTCGACGAGGCGATCCCCGGCACGCCCGCCGGCGCCGAGGTGGTCTCGGTGGGTCCGGCCCCGCTGATCGCACCCCTCATCCGCAGCGGCGTCGAGGACTTCTCGTACCTCGTCGTGCAGGTGTCCCGCGACGGCGGCGACATCGCCGTGCACCGCACGGGCGCGTTCTTCCCGGAGCTCTCGAGCACGATGCAGGGCCGCACCGACACCCTGCACAAGGTGAAGGGCGGCGGCTGGGCGCACCTGAACCAGCAGGAGCACGTCGAGGAGATCTGGAAGCAGACCCAGATGGAGCTGTCCGCCGAGGTCGACCGGCTCGTGCTCGAGCACCGGCCGCGCCTCGTGGTGGTGGCGGGCGACATCAAGGCGCGGAGGCTGCTGCTCGACGCGCTCGCGGACCGCAGCCGGGGCATCGCGGTCGAGCTGCCGAAGGACACGCGCTCGGGTGGCGCGGATCCCTCCGCCCTCGTCGAGTTCACCGAGCGGCAGATCCAGGCGCTGCTCGAGCGCGATCAGCACGACGTGCTCGACCTGCTGCACACGCGGCTCGGGCAGGAGCAGCGCAGCGCCGCGAGCGCCGGGGTGCGGTCCGTGGTCGAGGCGCTGCGACAGGCGCAGGCCGACACGCTGCTGCTCGACATCGACGCGCTCGCCGACCGGGAGCTGCTCGCACTCGACGACCAGCCGTGGGTCGCCGCAGAGGAGGGCGATGTGGCCGGCGCCGGCGTCGTCGCGGCCGTACCGGCCGCGGAGGCGCTCATCCGGTCGGCCCTCCTCACCGACGCGACCGTGCTGCTCGCCCGCTCGGCCGATCTGGCGGGCGAGCCGGCCGCGGCGCTGCTGCGCTGGCCCGCGGACGTGCCCGCGCACGCCTGACCGCTGCGCGATGTTCATCCGGATCGGAGGCGGTTCTGCGCGGGAACCCCCTCGATCGCGCAGGTGACGGATCCGCGGCGGAACGACGAAGGCCCCTGCTCTCGCAGGGGCCTTCGTCGGTGTCCGAGGGGGGACTTGAACCCCCACGCCCGATAAAGGGCACTAGCACCTCAAGCTAGCGCGTCTGCCATTCCGCCACCCGGACTCGCACGACGCCTCGCGGCGCCGGAGGAAGACATTAGCACGGCCCTTCCGCCCGCCCAGGACCCCTGCGAACGGCCACGGGCGCGTCGTGCCAGGCTCGTTCCATGGCCTACGAACCCGCCCCGACGCGCTACGACGACTTCCCCTACCGCCGCACCGGACGCAGCGGTCTGCTGCTGCCCGAGATCTCCCTGGGGCTCTGGCACAACTTCGGTGACGGCACCCCGCTCGAGACCCAGCGGGCCGTGCTGCGGCGCGCGTTCGACTCGGGCGTCACCCACTTCGACCTCGCGAACAACTACGGGCCGCCCTACGGATCCGCCGAGTCGAACTTCGGCACGATCTTCGCCGCGGACTTCAAGCCGTTCCGTGACGAGCTCGTGCTGTCGACGAAGGCGGGCTACGACATGTGGCCGGGCCCGTACGGGGACCTCGGCTCGCGGAAGTACCTGCTGGCGAGCCTCGACCAGTCACTGGCGCGGATGGGCGTGGACTACGTCGACGTCTTCTACAGCCACCGCTTCGACCCCACCACACCGCTCGAGGAGACGATGGGAGCGCTCGCGACCGCCGTGCAGTCCGGGCGCGCGCTCAACGCCGGGATCTCGAGCTACTCGCCGGAGCGCACGCGGGAAGCGGCCCGGATCCTCGGCGGGATGGGGGTGCCGCT
>DASYJR010000151.1:0-4294 GCA_035996305.1 Amnibacterium sp.
CGCCTCGGCGCTGCCGTAGTGGTCGAGGTGGTCGGGGTCGACGTTCGTGATCAGCGCGACGGCGGTGTCGTAGAGCAGGAAGGAGCCGTCCGACTCGTCCGCCTCGACGACGAACAGGTCCCCGCGGCCGACGCGCGAGGAGACGCCGAGATCGGCGATCACGCCGCCGTTGACGAAGCTGGGGTCGGCCCCGAGCGTCTCGAGGGCCGTGGCGATCATGCCCGTCGACGTGGTCTTACCGTGCGCGCCGGCCACGGAGACGAGCCGGTCGTCCCCGATCAGGGCCTTCAGCGCGTGGGATCGGTGGAGCACCGGGACGCCGCGACGGCGGGCCTCGGCCAGTTCGGGGTTGTCCGGCCAGAGGGCGCTCGTGACCACGATCGCGTCGACGTCGCCGACGTGGGAGGCGTCGTGGCCGATCGCGATGGTGGCGCCGAGGTCACCGAGCACGTCCGTGTTCGCGTTGCGGCTGCGGTCCGATCCGGACACGGTCGCGCCGCGCGCGAGGAACAGCCGCGCGATGCCGCTCATGCCGGCCCCGCCGACGCCGACGAAGTGCACGCGGTCGAGCCGATCCGGGATCGGCACCGAGAGGTCCGGCTTGATCGTCATGCGCGGAACCCTACGCGGCGCGTCGGCGAGAGCACGCTCCTGGCCAGGCGTGCCATGCGCCGGGCGCCGTCGCGCAGCCCGTTGCCGCCGGCCGCGGAGGCCATCCGGGCGATGCGGTCCGGGTCCGCCAGCAGCGGCAGCACGATCCGCGCGAACGTGTCCGGGGTGAAGTCGGCGTCGGGCACGAGGAGCGCGCCGCCGGCGGCGACGACCCCGGCGGCGTTGAACCGCTGCTCGCCGTTGCCGACCGCGTACGGCACGTAGACGGCGGGCAGCCCCAGCGCGGACAGCTCGCTGACGGTGGAGGCGCCGGCTCGTGAGACGGCGAGGTCGGCGGCCGACAGCACCAGGTCCATCCGGTCCGCGTAGGGCAGCATCCGGTACCCGGGCAGTCGCGGATCGGCGACCTCGGTGCGGTCGCCCGCGAGGTGGAGCACCTGCCAGCCGGCGGCGAGGACCGCTGCCGCGCTCGCCACCGCCGTGCGGTTGAGCCGCTCGGCGCCGAGCGAGCCGCCCGTGACGAGCAGCACGCGACGGTCGGGGTCGAGCCCGAACGACGCCACGGCCTCCGCGCGTCGGGCGGCGCGGTCGAGGTCGGCGATCTCCCGGCGCAGCGGCATCCCGACGACCTGCGCATGCGGCAGCGGCGTGCCCGCGAAGGTGACCCCGACGGCCGGGGTGAAGCGGGCGCCGAGCCGGTTCGCGAGGCCGGGCTTCGCGTTCTGCTCGTGGATGGCGTACGGCAGGCGGGAGCGCCGCGCCGCGAGGTAGGCGGGTGCCGCGGCGTAGCCGCCGAAACCGAGCACCGCGTCGACGCGGCGGGACTCGAGGTGGCCGCGGGTCGTGCGGAGCGAGCCCGCCATGGCCCGCGGGAAGCGGAGCGCCGCGCGGTCGGGGCGGCGCGGGAACGGGAGCCGCGGGATCACGAGCAGCTCGTAGCCGCGCTGCGGCACGAGCCGCGCCTCCAGGCCCTCGGCCGTGCCGAGCACGAGCACCTCGTCCCCCGACGCGGTCAGCTCGTCCGCCACGGCGAGCAGCGGGTTCACGTGCCCGGCGGTGCCGCCGCCCGCGAGCAGCCAGCGGGTCACGGGCGCTGCCGCATCGACGGATGGTGGGGTGCGGGCGACGCCTCGCGCGAGGTCGGCCGGGCCTGGTTCGCGACGGCCATCACGCAGCCGACGGCGAGCAGGTTCGCGATCATCGACGAGCCACCGGACGAGATGAACGGCAGGGGGACGCCGAACACGGGCGCGATGCCGAGGACCACCGCGATGTTCGCGAACGCCTGGCCGACGAGCCAGGCGAGGGTCATGCCGGTGACGCCCCGCGTGAAGCGGTCGGGCGTGCTGCTGCCGACGCGCAAGCACACCACGGTGAGCGCCACGAAGAGCGCGAGCAGCACGACGAGGCCGATCAGCCCCGTCTCCTCGCCGATGATCGCGAGGATGAAGTCGTTGTCGGCCTCCGGGAGCCAGAACCACTTCGAGACCGAGTTGCCGATGCCCACGCCGAACAGGCCGCCGTTGGCGAGCGCCCAGGTCGCCTGCTGCGACTGCCAGCACGTGCCGAGCACGTCGCCGGCGCAGCCCGCCCCCGACCAGGCGGCGAGGCGGTCGACGCGGGACCCTCGGGTGAGCGCCATGATCACGAACACGAGGCCGGCCGAGCCGCCGAACAGCAGCAGCACGGGCACCCGGACGCCGGCGAAGAACAGGCCGGCGAAGACGATGCCGCCGATGATCAGCGACGTGCCGAGGTCCTTGCCGAGCAGCACCGAGACGATCGCGAGTCCGGACGGGATCAGCACCGGCGCGAGTCCGGGAACGCCGAGCCGCTCCGCCCGCTTGCGGGCGAAGAACGCACCGAGCACGAGGACGAGCCCGAGCTTCACGAACTCGGACGGCTGGATGCTGGTGCCGGCGATCCGGATCCAGTTCCTGTTGCCGTTCACCGTGGTGCCGAGCGGCGTGAGCACGGTGAGCAGCTGCAGGACCAGGGCGGCGGTGAAGACCCACGGGGCGGCCACGACGAGCACCCGGGGCTTCAGCCGGGAGACGAGCAGCATCGCGGCGACGCCGAGGCCCTCGGCCATCGCCTGCTTGCCGAAGTCGAAGTAGGGGTTGCCGAGGTTCTGCCCCTGCTCGACGGACGACGCCGAGAGGACCATGACGAGGCCGAACACGGCGAGGAACAGGGTGATCGCGCCGAGCGCGTAGTAGTCGCCGGTGCCCACCTTCGGCATCGGCGGCAGGCGGAGCCGGAATGTCGTCGATCGGCGCGGGCCGAACAGGGGCACGACGGGCGCGGTGGCGCGGCCGGTCGCGGTCTCGGTGTCCATCCGCTTCCCCTCGTCGATCAGCCGGCCGCCGCGCGCACCGCCTCGGCGAACCGCCTGCCGCGATCGGCGTAGTCGGTGAACTGGTCCATCGACGCGGCCGCCGGCGCGAGCAGCACGACGTCGCCGGGTGACGCGAGGTCGAGCGCCGCACGGACGGCCTCGGCCATCACGTCACCAGTCTCCCCCGCCGTCACCTCGGTGACCGGGACGCCCGGCGCGTGTCGCTCGAGCGCCGCGAGGAAGGCGGAGCGGTCCGCCCCGAGCAGCACGACGCCGGCGAGGCGCCCCGCCGCCGCCTGCACGAGCGGCGCGACGTCGACGCCCTTGGTGAGGCCGCCCGCCAGCCAGACGACGTGCTCGAACGCCCCGAGCGACGCGGCCGCGGCGTGCGGGTTGGTCGCCTTCGAGTCGTCGATGAAGACGATCCCGCCGATCTCGCCGACCGGTTCGATGCGGTGCGGATCGAGGCGGAACGTCCGCAGGGCGTCGCGGATGGTGCGCGGCGCGACCCCGACGGCGCGGGCGAGGGCGGCCGCGGCGAGCACGTCCTCCACGACGTGCGGTGCGGACAGGCCCTGCTCGGCGAGCTCGGCGACGGTCGTGAGCTCGAGTGCGGAGCTGCGCCGGTCGTCGAGGAACGCTCGGTCGACGAGCACGCCGTCGACGACGCCGAGGTCGGAGACGGCGGGCACCCCGAGCGTGAAGCCGATCGCCCGACAGCCCTCGACGACGTCCGCCTCACGCACGAGTCGCTCGGTCGTCGCGTCGGCGAGGTTGTAGACGCAGGCGACCTGCGTGCGCTCGTAGACCCGGCCCTTCGCCGACGCGTAGGCCGCGAAGGAGCCGTGCCAGTCGAGGTGGTCGTCGGCGACGTTCAGGCAGGCGCTCGCGACCGGGGCGACCTGCTCCATCCAGTGCAGCTGGTAGCTCGACAGCTCGACGACGAGCAGGTCGTAGCCGGCGGGGTCGCGGACCGCGTCGAGCACCGGCGTGCCGATGTTGCCGACGGCGGCGACCCGTCGGCCGTCGGCCGCGAGCATCGCGGTCGTCAGCCGGGTCGTCGTCGTCTTGCCGTTCGTGCCCGTGATCGTGATCCACGACGCGGGCGTGCCGGTCTTGTCGCGGAGCCGCCAGGCGAGCTCGACGTCGCCGAGCACCGGCACGCCGTCGGCGGCCCGCAGGGCGGGGTCGTCGGGGTGGTAGCCGGGGCTCACCACGACGAGGTCGGGCGCGAACGCGGTGAGCGCCGCGGCCTGCCCCGCCGGATCGGCGGTCACCAGGCGGGCGCCGATGACGTCGAGCAGCTCGCGGCGCTCGTCGCTCGCGGCGGCCGCGGCGACGAGC
>DASYJR010000152.1:0-13038 GCA_035996305.1 Amnibacterium sp.
CCGGTCCGACGCTGCTGCTCGTGCACGGGTTCCGCGGCGATCACCACGGTCTCGAGCCCGTGATCGCGTACCTGCCCGGGGTGCACATCGTCGCGCCGGACCTGCCCGGCTTCGGGCTCTCCGCGCCGCTGCCGGGTGAGCACTCGATCGACGGCTACGCGGCATGGCTGGCCCGATTCGTCGACGCGGTCGGCCTCGACGGGTCGGCGATCGTGCTCGGCCACTCCTTCGGCACCATCGTGGTGGCGGCGGCACTCGCCGCGGGCCTGCCGGCGGATCGCGCGATCCTCGTCAACCCGATCGCGGCACCCGCGCTGGCCGGCCCGAACGCGCTCGGCACGCGGCTCGCGTCGCTCTACTACCGGGTCGGCGGGCTGCTGCCGGAGCGCATCGGCGGCGCCCTGCTGAAGAACCGCCTCGTCGTGCGCGGGTCGTCGATCGTCCTGGCGAAGACCCGTGACCCGCGGCTGCGGCGCTGGATCCACAACCAGCACGACCGGTACTTCTCCGGCTACGCGAACCGCCGCGTCGTGCTCGAGGCGTTCCGCGCCTCCGTCACCCACGACGTCACCGAGTACGCGGCCCGGATATCGCTCCCGGTGCACCTCGTGGCGGCGGAGCACGACGACATCACCTTCGTCAAGGACGTCGAGGCGCTGCAGCGGATGCTGCCCGACGCGACCCTGACGGTGATCCCCGACGTCGGCCACCTCGTGCACTACGAGACCCCCGAGGCCGCCGCCCGCGAGATCGCGCGGTTCGCGGGCGTCCCCGCGGTGTGAGCACGCCGATGCGCCTCGTCGTCGACTGCCGCTACATCCGCCGCGACGGGCGCCACGACGGCATCAGCCGGTACACGGCCGGCATCACGGGGGGACTCGGCCGGCTCGTGCCGCTCACGATGCTCATCGACGACGAGCGGCAGCTGCAGCTGCTGCCCGACCTGCCGTGGGCGCGCACCCGGCCGGTCACGCATCCGCTCGAGCCGCTCATCCCACGCGTCGTCAACCGCCTGCACCCCGACGTCGTCTTCAGCCCGATGCAGACGTCCGGCTCGATCGGGCGGCGGTACGGGCTCGTGCTCACGCTGCACGACCTGATCTACTACCGGCACCGCACGCCGCCGGCCGAGTTCGCGTGGTGGGTGCGGCTGCTGTGGCGGATCGCGTACCTCAGCTACCTGCCCCAGCGGATCCTCCTCGGCCGCGCCGACGAGGTCGTCACCGTCTCGGCGACGGTCGCGAAGGAGATCGCCCGCCATCGGCTCACGCGGCAGCGGGTCACGGTGGTGCCGAACGCGCCGGACGCCGCGCCGCTGCCCGAGGCGGCGCCGGGTCCCCGGGAGCGGTCCGTCGTCTACATGGGCGCGTTCATCGGCTACAAGGACGTCGCGACGCTCGTGCGGGCCGCGGCGCTGCTGCCCGGCTGGACGCTGCACCTCGCGAGCCGCATCTCGGTCGGCGAGCGGGCCTCGCTCGAGGCCGTCGCCGCGGAGGCGGGCGGCGCGGACGTCGTCTTCCACAACGGGGTCGACGAGGCGGAGTACGCCGCCCTGCTCGACTCCGCGACGGCCCTCGTGTCGGCGTCCAGGGACGAGGGCTTCGGTCTGCCCGTGGTCGAGGCCATGAGCCGAGGCGTGCCGGTGGTGCTCAGCGACATCCCGATCTTCCGGGAGGTCGGCGGCGACGCGGCCCTGTACGCCCGTGTCGGCGACCCGGCCTCGTTCGCATCGGCGATCCACCGGCTGGAGGATGCGGGGGAGTGGCGCCGGCGTTCGGTCACCGCCCTCGCGCACGTGGCCTCGTACAGCTGGGACGGCTCCGCCGCCCGGCTGCTGCCGGTGCTCGAGCGGGTGGCGGGGCGCCGCAGCGCCCGCTGATCCCGTCGGCGCGGGCCATTTCGGACACCTCCGGCCGTCATCGGACGCCCGTTCTGCCCGAACCGGCCCGTCGGCGAGGTCAGTCGGTGGTGGCGACCGGCTCGTCGGCGGGCAGCAGGTCCTCGGACCACGGGCGCCCGGCGAAGGTGACGAGGGAGATGCGGCCGTCCTCGACGCGGAACACGTGGTCGGACCCGTTCTCGATGCGCACGCCGTGCTCGGGCCAGCTCCAGTTCGTCGCCATGCGGACGAGGGAGCCGATCACCCCGCCGTGGCTCACGACGAGCACCCGGTCATCCGGATGCCGCTCCGCGAGCGCGAGCAGGGCGGGCACGACGCGCTCGAGCACCGCCTCCCGCGACTCGCGCGCCTTCAGCACCCCGTTCCACCGCCGGTCGATCTCCTCGCCCGTCAGCCCCTCCGCCTCGCCGTAGTTGCGCTCGACCAGCGCCTCGACGAGCTCGGGCCCGGGCAGTCCGACCTCGCGCGCGATGATCTCCGCGGTCTCGGCCGCGCGCGAGAGCGGGCTCGACGCGATCGCGTCCCAGTGCTCCGACCGCAGGCGGCGGCCCGCCTGCAGGGCCTGACGGCGGCCGGTCTCGTTCAGGGGGATGTCGGACAGGCCCTGGACGCGGCCGAGGCGGTTCCACTCGGTCTCGCCGTGGCGCACGAGGACGAGGTCGGTCATGAAGAGGCTCCCGGGATCGAGGGACCCCGGTCGGCAGGGCGAGCTCAGCCGGTCAGGTGCTTCCGGAGCGCGCCCAGGATCTCGGAGGTCCCGCCGTCGATCTTAACCGCGGCCACCTTGTCGCCCTTCGTGTCGCCCCGGTTCACGACCACGATCGGGATGCGCTTGCGCCGGGCCTGCTCGAGCAGGCGGATGCCGCTGTTCACGGCGAGCGAGGAGCCGGCGACGAGCAGTGCGTCCGCGCCGCGGACCAGCGCGCTCGCCTCGACGAACCGTTCGGTGGGCACGAACTCGCCGAAGAAGACGACGTCGGGCTTCAGCACGCCGCCGCACACCGTGCAGTCCGGCACGACGAAGTCGGTCACGTCGCCGACGTCGGCGTCGCCGTCGGGATTCAGCGTGGCCGCCGCGCCCCGCTCGACGAACCAGGCGTTCGCCGCCTCGATGCGGGCCGCGATGCTCGACCGCGCGAAGGTCTGCCCGCAGTCGAGGCAGAGCACCCGGTGCACGGAGCCGTGCACCTCGACGACGCGACGCGAGCCCGCCTTCGCATGCAGCCCGTCGACGTTCTGGGTGACGACGCCGTTGACGCGGCCCGCCTCCTCGAGCCGCGCGAGCGCCAGGTGCCCCTCGTTCGGCTCCGCGCCGACGAAGCGGGCCCAGCCGAGGTAGCTGCCCGCCCAGTACCGCTGCCGGAACGGCACCCCGGAGACGAACTGCTGGATCGTCATCGGGTTCCGTGGGACGGCACCGCGACCGCGGTAGTCGGGGATCCCGGAGTCGGTGCTGATGCCCGCGCCGGTGAGCACGGCGATCCGGCCGCTGAGCAGCGGAAGGGCCTCCTCGAGCCCCGCGGGCGCCTCCGCCGGGCTCCCCGCCGGGGCCACGCCGGTGGTCAGGCTCATGCGGGGCAGCATAATCGGGCGAGTTTTCGTGCAGATTTCGGCCAGAGGAGCATCCTGTTGCACGTCCTGCCCCTGCCACCCGCCGGGCTCGCCGACGCGGCGCTCGACGACTTCGTGCGGCTGACCGACGTGGCGCTGCGCCGCAGGCTCGAGCCGGCCGGAGGGCTCTACCTGGCGGAGTCGACGAAGGTCATCGAGCGGGCACTCGCCGCGGGCCACCGGCCCCGGGCGGTGCTGAGCCGCGCCGAGTGGCTGCCGCAGCTCGAGGCCCTGCTCGCGCCCTTCCCCGATGTGCCCGTGTACGTCGGCGACGACGACGCGCTCACCGCCATGACCGGATTCCACCTGCACCGCGGCGCGCTCGCCTCCATGCACCGGCCGGAGCTCCCGGAGCCCGCCGACCTCCTCCGCGACGCGCGGCGCGTCGTCGTGCTCGAGGACGTCGTCGACCACACGAACGTCGGCGCCGCCTTCCGCAGCGTCGCGGCGCTCGGTGCGGACGCCGTGCTCGTCACACCGCGGTGCGCCGATCCGCTCTACCGGCGCAGCGTGCGGGTGAGCATGGGCACGGTGCTGCAGGTGCCGTGGACACGGCTGCCCGAGTGGCGCACCGCCGCTCCGCTGCTGCACGACGCGGGCTTCACCATCGCGGCGCTCGCGCTCGCCGAGGACGCGATCGACCTCGACGAGCTCGAACGTCGCGCACCGGAGCGGCTCGCCCTCGTGCTCGGCACGGAGGGCGACGGACTCAGCAGGGCGGCGCTCACGGTGGCCGACCTCACCGTGCGCATCCCGATGCTGCACGGCGTCGACTCGCTGAACGTGGCCGCCGCGGCCGCCGTCGCGCTCTGGGCGACACGCGTGCGCTGACCCCCATCCGGGGGTCGTCGGGCTTCTTCCGTATCCTTCTGCGGTGCCGAACGACGAGACGCCGAACCACCGGCTCCGCCGACTCGTCGTCGCCGTCCTGGCCGTCTTCATCCTGGTCGTCACGGTGGGGGTGCCGGTCGCGATCCTCGCGCCGGTCCCCAAGGCCGATGCCAGCGTGCCGGCCGCGGCCCCGACCACGACCCCCGACGCGCACCCGAGGTTCCCGTCCTTCGGCGACGGCGCGATCGGAGCGGTGGGCCTCCCCGGCGTGCTCGCGCACTCCGGGAGCCAGTCGCCGCACTCGATCGCGAGCATCACGAAGGTGGTCACGATGCTCGTCGTGCTCGAGCGGAAGCCGCTCACCGGCACGCAGGAGGGCCCGGTCATCACGTTCACCCAGCGGGACGTGCAGATCTACGACGCGGTCGTCGCCGTCAACGGCTCCAACGCGCCGGTGCAGGCGGGCTGGAAGCTCACGGAGCGGCAGGCGATCGAGACGACGATGCTGCCGTCGGCGAACAACTACGCCGAGTCCCTCGCGATCTGGGCGTACGGCTCGGTGCCCGCCTACCTGACCGCGGCGCGCGCGTTCCTGAAGGCGCACGGCCTCACGCAGACCACCCTCGTCGACGCGAACGGGCTCGACCCCGCCGACAGGAGCACGCCGTCCGACCTGGTCGCGCTCGGCAAGCTCGCCCACGCGAACCAGGTGCTGGCGCAGATCGTCTCGATGCAGAACGTGTCCGAGCCGCAGATCGGCCTGCTCACGAACACGAACGCGCTGCTCGGCCAGGCCGGTGTCGACGGGATGAAGACCGGCACGACGGATCAGGCCGGGGCCTGCCTGCTGTTCAGCGCGAAGGTGACCGTCGACGGCCGGCCCGTCGAGGTCATCGGCGTGATCCTCGGCGCTCCCTCCCATCCGCAGCTCGACGCCACGGTGCCCGGCCTGCTGAAGAGCGTCGTGGCGGGCCTGCACGAGTTACCGCTGTCGACGAAGGCGGAGTCGTTCGCGACCTACCACACGAAGTGGGGCGGCACCGCGAAGGCCGTCGCCGCCGCCGACGCGGCCGTGCTCGTCTGGGGCAAGCAGAACGTGACCCGCGCGACGCAGGTCGCGGCGATCCGCGGCGGCCGCAAGGACGAGCGCGTCGGATCCGTGACCTTCCGGGTCGCCGGTCGCACGGTCACCGTGCCGCTGGTGCTCGACCGGAACGTCCTCGCCGCGCCCGTCTGGTGGCGGCTCACCCACCCGCTTCGCTGACGCTCAGAAGCCGGGACGCTTCGGCTGCACGTGGTCGCCGGACGACACCCGGCGGATGCGCCGCACGACCCACGGGACGAAGTACTCGCGGGTCCAGACGAGGTCCTCGCGCCGCGCCTGCCGCCACGTCTGCGCCCGGTGGGGCTCCGGCTTGCCGGGCTCGAGGCCGTGGTCGACGGCGAGCGTGTCGAGCACCATCCGGGCGACCTCGTGGTGGCCGAGCGTGTTGAGATGCAGCCGATCCGAGCACCAGAAGCGGGCGTCCTGGATCGCCGTCAGCCCCCACTGGTCGGCGACGAGGGCGCCGTGCTTGGCCGCGAGCACGCGGAGGTGCTCGTTGTACACGGCGGTCTTGCCGCGGATCCGGCGGAACACCGGGGAGAACCCGACGTCGACGCCCGTGAACAGCACGAGCGTCGCGCCCGTCGCGGCGAGCCGCTCGAGCGCGGGGTCGAGCCGGGCCGCGATCTCGTCGGGGTCCGTGCCCGGCCGGATGACGTCGTTGCCGCCGGCGGAGACGGTGATCAGGTCGGGCTGCAGCGCCAGGGCCGGCTCGATCTGCTCCGCGACGACCTGCCGCAGCACCTTCCCCCGGACCGCGAGGTTCGCGTACGCGAAGTCGGGGGTCCGCGCGCCGAGCACCTCCGCGACGCGGTCGGCCCAGCCGCGGAGCCCGCCAGGGCTGTCCGGGTCGGGGTCGCCGACCCCCTCGGTGAACGAGTCGCCGATCGCGACGTACCGCCGCCACGGCGGGGTGCGCGCGTCCGGGGTGGGCTCGATGGTCTCGACCGTGTCCGTCATCCGTCCTCCGACCGACGATTATCGGCCCGCCGCCGATGGGCTCCGTGCCGGGGACGCGCCCGGCGGCCGCGGGCCGTCGGCGTGTCGACGAGGGGTCGATTAGGGTCGACAGCCGGATGAGCACCCACCTGTTCGACGCCGCTCCCGGCGCCCACCAGGCGGCCAGCCTCCCACCCGCCTTCCCGGATCGCGCGCCTCGCGGCACCGCCGGATCCCTGCGCCGGTGGCAGGAGGAGGCGCTCGCCGCCTACTTCGAGCGCGAGCCCCGCGACTTCCTCGCGGCGGCCACGCCGGGCGCGGGCAAGACCACGTTCGCGCTGCGGCTGGCGAAGGAGCTGCTCGCTCGCGGCACCGTCGACCGGGTGACGGTCGTGGCGCCGACCGATCACCTGAAGCGGCAGTGGGCGGAGGCCGCCGAGCGGGTCGCGATCCACCTGAATCCGGTGTTCAAGAACTCCGACGGCTGGCTCGGCCGGCACTGGCACGGGGCGGCCCTCACGTACGCCCAGGTGGGCGTGGACGCGGCGCTGCACAAGCGGATGACCGAGTCGGCGAAGACGCTCGTGATCCTCGACGAGGTGCACCACGGCGGCGACGCCCTGTCGTGGGGCGACGCCATGCGGGAGTCGTTCGGCACCGCGACCCGCCGGCTGCTGCTCACCGGGACGCCGTTCCGCAGCGACACCGCGCCGATCCCGTTCGTGAGCTACGCGCCGGACGCCGCTGGTCTCCGCACCTCCGTGTCCGACTACACCTACGGGTACCGCAGGGCGCTCGAGGACGGCGTCGTGCGGCCCGTGCTCTTCATGGTCTACGGCGGCGGGATGCGCTGGCGCACGTCGGCCGGCGAGGAGATGAGCGCCAGCCTCGGCGAGGCGACGACGAAGGACGTCACCGCGCAGGCGTGGCGCACGGCGCTGTCGCCCGAGGGGGACTGGATCCCGGCCGTCCTGCAGGCCGCGGATCAGCGGCTCACCGAGGTGCGGCGGCACGTGCCCGACGCGGGTGGCCTCGTCATCGCGTCCGACAAGACCACCGCCCGCGCCTACGCGAAGCGGCTCCAGGCGATCACGGGGGAGCCGGCCACGGTCGTGCTGTCCGACGAGAAGGAGGCGAGCGACCGGATCGCCGACTTCTCCGCCGGCACGTCGCGGTGGCTCGTCGCGGTGCGGATGGTGTCCGAAGGCGTCGACGTGCCGCGCCTCTGCGTCGGCGTCTACGCGACGAACGCCTCGACGCCCCTCTTCTTCGCCCAGGCGATCGGGCGGTTCGTGCGGGCGAGGAAGCGCGGCGAGAGCGCATCCGTCTTCCTGCCGAACGTGCCGGTGCTGCTGAAGCTCGCCGAGCAGCTCGAGCTCGAGCGGGACCACGCGCTCGACCGGCCGTCGTCCGACGACGAGGGGGGAACGCTCGACGAGGACGCCCTCACCGCCGCGAACCGGCAGGACACGGCGTCCGAGACCCTCACGCTCGACGGCGCCTTCGAGGCGCTCGGCAGCGACGCCAAGTTCGATCGGGTGCTCTACGACGGCGGCGAGTTCGGCTTCGAGGCCGAGGTGGGCAGCGAGGAGGAGCTCGACTTCCTCGGGCTGCCCGGACTGCTCGAGCCCGACCAGGTGCGGGACCTGCTGCGGCACCGGCAGGCGAAGCAGCAGCGGCGCGGCAAGGGCCGCCCCGCGCCGCCCACCGCACCGTCGTCGGCGCAGCAGCCCGTGCACGACCTGCCGCTGCACAAGCGGATCAAGGAGCAGCGGGCCCTCCTGAACGACCTCGTGGGGCTGTGGGCGCACCGCACCAACGCCCCGCACGGGTCCGTGCATGCGGAGCTGCGGCGCAGCTGCGGGGGCCCGGCCGTCGCGCAGGCGTCGCCGGAGCAGCTGCAGGCGCGCATCGACCTGCTCCGCAAGCGCATCAACGGCTGAGCCCGGGCGCCTATGGTTCCTTGCGATGCAGACGTTCCTGCCCTATCCGTCGTTCGCCGACAGCGCGCGCGTGCTCGACACCGGTCGGCTCGGCAAGCAGCGGATCGAGACGATGCAGATCCTCCGAGCCCTCAGCTTCCCGACGTACGGCTGGCAGCGGCATCCGGTGGTCGGCATGTGGCGCGGCCACGTGCCGGCCCTCACCGCCTACGGGCTCGCCGTGACGGACGCGTGGCTGGAGCGCGGCCACGCGGACACGGTGCGGCCGCAGATCCGGGAGTTCGCGCCCGAGGTCGACGGGCGCAGCCAGGAGTCGCTCGCGGCCGACGGCCTGCTGCCACCGTGGGTCGGGGATCCGGCCGTGCACGAGAGCCATCGGTCGCGCCTCATCGCGAAGGACCCGGCGTTCTACGGATCCGCCTTCCCGGGGACGCGGGAAGGGCTCGAGTACGTCTGGCCGCAGCAGGCGGAGCTCGCTCCGGAGCCGGCGGGCGACCGCCTCTGGGTGCTGCGGGTGGACGACCTCGACTCCTGGCGGGACGCGGGGCTGGTCGGCGTCCCGCTGGCGAACGCGAATGGCCGGCTCACGCGGGCGTGGCGGGAGCAGCTCGATCACTTCACCGACGAGGTGCGGCCGGGGACCCTCATCGGCGTGCTCGGACCCGACCCGGCGCTGCTGCACCTCGCCCGCATCACGGGCCCGGCCGCGACCGCGACCCTCGACGGCGAGGACTTCCTGGCCCGCTCGGCGCACTTCGAGGGGAACGTCGACCGGTCGTCGCTGCCGGTGCCGTCGAGCCTGCAGAACCCCCGCCGGCTGTTCCCGGTCGCGTCGTCGCACGCCGTCCGGGCGCCCGCCGGCGACCTGCACCCCTGACGTCGCACCAGCACCGCAGCAGGACGAACCCGCTGCAGCAGGACGAGATCGCCCGTGTGATCCTGCTGCCGGGATCTGATCCTGCTGCGGTGCTCGCGGTCGCGGCATGCGGATCACCGGAAGTCGCGGGAGACGTGCCGCGCGCCGATGGGCAGGCGCTCGAACCGGTCCGCGACGACGTTCACCACCCCCTCCGGGGAGCGCTCGAGGATGCCGCGCACGATCATCGCCGGCGCCTCGCGGGCCACCCGGCGGTACCGCTGCCAGACCCCGACGCTCGCGATGACGTTGATCATCCCGGTCTCGTCCTCGAGGTTCAGGAACGTGATGCCGCTCGCGGTCGCGGGCCGCTGCCGGTGGGTGACGACGCCGCCCACCTCGATGCGGCGCCCGCTCTCCGCCGACCGCAGGGCGCTCGAGGTGAGCACGCCCCGGCGGGCGAGGTCGTTCCGCACGTAGGCGACGGGATGGTCGTCGGGGGAGATGCCGGTGGCCCAGAGGTCGGCCGCGACCCGGTCCATCCCGGACGGTTCGGGCAGCAGCGGCGGCTGCACGCTGATCGACGTGTGCGGCAGGTACTCGGGCCGCTCCTCGGCGGCGGGGCCGGCAGCCCAAAGCGCCTCCCGGGTGTTCATGCCGAAGCACTCGAAGGCGCCGGCCGTCGCGAGCGCCTCGAGCTGCGGCGCGGTGAGGCCGACGCGGCGCGCGAGGTCGCGGATGCCGATGTAGGGGCCGCTGGCGGTGCGCTCCCGCACGATCCGCTCCGCGAGCGCCTGCCCGATGCCCGTGACCCCGGCGAGTCCGAGCCGCACCGCGTGGTTGCCGTCGCGCCGGTGCTCCGCGTCGCCGATCGGTGCCGCGGGATCGAAGTGCGGCGCCACCGGCGGCTGGTCGGCGTCGAGGCAGCCGGGCATCCCCGTCGGCCCGGTCGCCGCGCCGATCGGCTCGAGGGTCGCGTCGGCGAGGGACGCGTTGAGGTCGGGGCGGCGGACGACGACCCCGTGCCGGCGCGCATCCGCGGTGAGCGATGCGGGGGAGTAGAAGCCCATCGGCTGGGCGCGGAGCAGCGCCGCGAGGAACACGCCCGGGTAGTGCAGCCGCATCCACGAGCTGGCGTAGACGAGCAGCCCGAAGCTCAGCGAGTGGCTCTCGGCGAAGCCGAAGTTCGCGAACGCCTGGATCTTCAGGTAGATCTCGTCGGCGGTCGCCTGCTCGATGCCGTTGGCCGCCATCCCCGCGTAGAGCTTCTCCTTCAGCGACTCGATCCGCTCGACGCCCCGCTTCGAGCCCATCGCCCGGCGGAGCAGGTCGGCGTCCT
Organism: Amnibacterium sp.; assembly: GCA_035996305.1. Lineage (GTDB taxonomy): Bacteria > Actinomycetota > Actinomycetes > Actinomycetales > Microbacteriaceae > Amnibacterium. The sequence continues at coordinate 10,525 of DASYJR010000152.1, forward strand.
CGCCCGAGCAGCCGCCCACCGCCATCGCCACCTGCATGAGCTGCTCCTGGAAGATCGGCACGCCGAGCGTGCGGGCCAGCACCGGCTCGAGCAGCGGATGCAGGTAGGTGACGGGCTCGTCGCCGAGCCGCCGGCGCACGTACGGGTGCACGGCGCCGCCCTGGATGGGGCCCGGCCGGATCAGCGCCACCTCGATCACGAGGTCGTAGAAGCGGCGCGGCTGCAGCCGGGGGAGCGTGCCCATCTGCGCGCGGGACTCCACCTGGAACACCCCGATCGAGTCGGCGCGGCAGAGCTGGTCGTAGACACCCTGCTCCTCCTTCGGGATCGTCTCGAGCGTCCACCGCTCGCCGACGTGCTCGGCCGCGAGATCGAACGCGTACTGCAGCGCGGCGAGCATGCCGAGCCCGAGCAGGTCGAACTTCACGAGCCCCATCCACGCGCAGTCGTCCTTGTCCCACTGCAGCACGGTGCGGCCCGGCATGCGCGCGCGCTCGACCGGCACGACCTCGCCGACGGGCCGGTCGGTGAGCACCATGCCCCCGGAGTGGATGCCGAGGTGGCGGGGGGCCTTCAGCACCTGCTCCGCGAGCTCGACGACGGAGGCCGGGATGTCGTGGTCGTCGCTCGAGGTGACCGCGCCCCAGCGCTCCACCTGCCGGCTCCACGCGTCCTGCTGCCCGGTGGAGGCGCCGAGCGCCTTCGCCATGTCGCGCACCGCGTTCTTCGGCCGGTAGGTGATCACGTTCGCGACCTGCGCCGCGTTGCGCCGCCCGTAGGTCGCGTAGACGTACTGGATGACCTCCTCGCGGCGGTCGGAGTCGAAGTCGACGTCGATGTCGGGCTCCTCGTCGCGCATGCTCGACAGGAACCGCTCGAACGGCAGGTCGAAGAAGATCGAGTCGACCGCGGTGATGCCGAGCAGGTAGCAGACGGCCGAGTTCGCCGCGCTGCCGCGACCCTGGCAGAGGATGCCCTGCGACTTCGCGTACCGCACGATGTCGTGGACGATCAGGAAGTAGCCGGGGAAGTCCTTCTCCTCGATGACGGCGAGCTCCCGCTCGATCCGCGCGAGGTCGGCGGGGGAGGCCCGCGGGTACTTCTGCGGGATCGCGTCGTGGACGAGCTGCTTCAGCCACGTCATCGGCGTGTGCTCCTCGGGCACCGGCAGCTTCGGCAGGCCCGGCTTCAGGCTCTTCAGGGCGAACCGGGTCGCCTCCGCGATCTCGACGGTGCGCTCGACGGCGCCCGGGTAGCGGGCGAAGCGGATGCGCTGCTCCGCACCGCTGTAGAGCGGTGCGGCCGTCGCGGGCAGCCAGCCGTCCATCTCGTCGAGGCTGCGGCGGGCACGCACGGCGGCGAGCGCCGTGGCGAGCCGGCGGCCCGAGGGGGTGGCGACGTGGGCGTTCGCGGTGGCGACGACCGGCAGCCGGCGGGCACCCGCGAGCGCGAACAGGACGTCGTTGGCGGCGGAGTCGAGCGGAGCGCCCGCATCGAACAGCTCCACGACGACCCCGTCGCGCCCGAACGCCTCGACGAGCCGGTCGAGCTCGCGGCCCGCGGCCGCGGGATCGAGGCCGCCACCGGTGACGAGCGCCTGCCGCACCCGCCCCTTGCGGCAGCCGGTGAGGGCGATCGCCCGGCCCGCGAGCCGGTCGGCGAGCGCCTCCTCGTCGTAGACCGGCTTGCCCTTCTCCGCCCCACCGGTGCGCGGCCCCTCGGCGCCCGCGAGCTGCGCCTCGGTGATCGCCGCCGCCATCGCGTGGTAGCCCGCAGCCCCCCGGGCGAGGAGCAGCAGGTGCGACCCCTCCGGATCCGGCACCCCGTTCTGCGGGGCACCGAGGCCGAGCGAGAGCTCCGCGCCGAACACCGTGGAGACCGGGTGCTGCTCGGCCGCCTCGGCGAGGCGCACGGCGCCGTAGAAGCCGTCGTGGTCGGTGAGGGCGAGGGCGGTGAGCCCGAGCCGGCTCGCCTCCTCCAGCAGCTCCTCCGGGCTCGAGGCGCCGTCGAGGAAGCTGAAGTTCGAGTGCGCGTGCAGCTCCGCGTACGGCACGGCGTCGGCGTCGGGGACCGGCGGCTGCGGATCCGCCCGGTAGGGGTGCCGCTTCTGCGACCACGCGGGGCTGTCGCCGCCGTCCGCCGGAAGCGGTGGGCCGCCCGGACGGCGCGAGTCGGAGAGCCGGCGCTCGAACTCGGACCAGGGGATCGGCGGGTTGCTGTAGCCCATGCCGACAGTATCGAACACGCGTTCGACATCGGCAAGGGAACCGCTGATCAGCCGCCGAATCACAGAGGTGTAGTTCGGGCGGGGCGCGGCTGCTGGCGTCGTGCGGACGACTCGGCATGCTGCAGCGCGCCGGATGGTCCGCAGGGCGCTGAGACGCGGCGCGGCGCGACGCGGCGCTTCGTGCCCCTGACCGGATCGGGCGTGGCGAGTCATCAGGCAGCGGTGGGAGCGTTGCCCGAGGAGCGGACGAGGCGGCGCCGACGAGGAGTGATGTGGACGACGGGATC
>DASYJR010000153.1:0-4267 GCA_035996305.1 Amnibacterium sp.
AAGGTCCGGGCCTGACGACGCGAGAGCGTCGGCACGCCCGGAGGTCGAGGGGCCGGCCTTCCGGCCGGCCGCTCGAAACCTTCCGGTTCGAGTTCTGAGGGGGCGGATCCAGCGGCAGCGCAGGATCCGCCCCCTTACTCATCCGAAGAAGTCGAGGAAGGGAGCCCACCCATGGCCGACCACGGACGCGCCGCGAAGCTCGGCGACCAGGTCAAGGAGATCATCGCGAAGCGGCTCGACAAGGGGCTGCGCGACCCGCGCCTCGGCTTCGTGACGATCACCGACGTGCGGATGACCGGCGATCTCCAGCACGCGGCGGTGTTCTACACCGTCTACGGCACGGAGCAGGAGCGCGAGGACAGCGCTGCGGCGCTCAAGGCCGCGACGGGGATGCTGCGCACCGAGGTGGGCAGGAACATCCACACCCGGCTCACGCCGACGCTGGAGTTCATCCCGGATGCGATCCCCGAGAACGCCGCCCACGTCGCATCGCTCCTCGCCGAGGCGCGCGAGCGCGACTCGGCCGCCGCCGCGCTCGCCGCGCGCGCGGAGTACGCGGGTGACCCGGATCCGTACGTGCAGCCGCGCGAGCGCGACGACGACGAATGAGCGGCAACCGGGCCGAGCGGCGTGCCGCGGGGCAGGGTGCCGGACCCGAGCGCGGGGGAAGCGCCGACCGCTACGGACGGCGTCCCGAGCGGCGCGCCCTGGCGCCCGCCGTCCTCGCGGCGATCCTGCTGCTCGCAGGCCTCGCGCTGCTCGGGAGCGACGCCTTCCTCTGGATCCGCTACGCCGTCGCCATCCTCAGCCTGATCGTCGCGGTCTTCGTCGTGCAGGCCCGGCGGTGGCCCTGGCTGCCCGGCCCGGTCGTGATCGCGGTGCTCTGGAACCCGGCGATCCCGTTCCCCTTCGCGGGGAAGGCCTGGGCCCTCGGCCAGCTCGTCGCCGCGGCGGCGCTCGTGCTCACCGGGGTCTTCGCGAGCAGGCGGGCTGCGACCCGCTAGCCGCCGGGCAGGCGCCAGCCGCCCTCGGCGCGCTCCGCGAGGCCGTCGGTCGCGAGTCCTGCGAGCACCCGATCCCGCGCCGCCACGTCCGGGACCACTGCGCCGAGCTCGGCCTCCGTGACCGGCACGTCGCTCGCCCGGAGCTCCGCGAGCACGAGGCCCCGCCGCTGCCGGTCGGAACCCTCGAACCGCGCCTGCCGCCTGGCGGGCGGCGCGTCGGCGGTCGGATACCCGGCGGCGCGCCACGCACAGCCGGGAGCCAGGGGGCACTGCCCGCATCGCGGCGTCCGCGCCGTGCAGACGACGGCGCCGATCTCCATCACACCCGCGTTGAACGCGCGCTGCGCCGCCAGGTCGTCCGGCAGCAGGGCGGCCATCGCCGGCAGGTCCCGCCGCGCGTTCGGCACGCCGGGCTGCGCGACCCCGGTCACCGCCCTGGCGAGCACGCGGCGCACGTTCGTGTCCACGACCGGATGCCGGGAGCCGTGTGCGAAGACGGCGATCGCCCTGGCGGTGTAGTCGCCGATCCCGGGCAGCGCGAGCAGCTGGTCGACGTCCGCCGGTACACGGTTGCCGTGCCGCTCCGCGATCGCCGTCGCGCACGCGTGCAGGGCGAGCGCACGTCGCGGGTAGCCGAGCCGGCCCCACGCCCGCAGCACCTCGGCGGGCGGCGCCGCCGCGAGGTCGGCCGGGGTCGGCCAGCGCTCGAGCCACGCCTCCACGATCGGCACGACGCGGGACACCTGCGTCTGCTGCAGCATGAACTCGGACACCAGCGTGCCCCAGGCGCTGAAGCCCGGCCGCCGCCACGGCAGGTCGCGGGCGTGCGCCCCGAACCAGTCGACGACCGCGCCGGTGTCCATCCCGCCCAGCGTAGGAGCGACCGCACGTACCGTGGGCGCATGGCACGGTGGACGCCGGCGCGCGCGGATGTGATCGGCGAGTACGCCACGGAGGTGGTGGAGCTCTTCCCCTCCGGGCGGATCCTCATCGGCCTCGACGCCGACGATCCAGCAGCGGGGGCGGCGTTCGCCGAGGACCTCGCCGCCGCCGTCGCGGGCTGGGGTGTGCCCGCCGGGACCGCCACGGTCGCCGACGGGGCGGCCTTCCGCACGGAGGTGCTCGCGCCGTTCCGCGCGGGCGTCCTCCTGCCGGGGGAGCGCGCGGTGCTCGTGGTCGGCGGTCGGGGGTTGCTCGAGCCGGGGCTCGTGGGCGTCTGGCACACGACGGCCTGGCTCGACGTGCCGGATGCGGAGCGCATCCGCCGCCGCACCGTGCCGCGAACGAGGGCGAACGCCACGTTCGACCTCAGCGATGTGGCCCACCCGCGCCGCGTGTTCGCCGACGCCTGCTGACCCCGCTGACCCTGCGCGCAGAATCCGGGCGCCTTCCGACGTTCCGGGCGCGGAACGACGCCCGGAATGTCGGAAGCGGCCCGGATCCGGGCCTAGGCGAGGATGCGGCGGGCCGCCGCGTCCGGCGGGACGAACCGGCCGCCGGCCTCCACCTCGTGCACGAGCGCGACGATGCGCCCGTTCACCGGGGTCGGCACCTGCAACCGCTCGCCCTCGGCCACGACGGCGCCGGAGAGGTGGTCGATCTCGCTCGGCCGTCCCCGGCGGATGCTCTGCAGCGTGCTGCCCGGGTTCGGCACGGACCCCATCCGGTCCACCATCCGGCCTGCGAGCAGCCGCCCGGAGACGGCGGGCGGCAGCAGGTCGAGCATCCGCAGCACGCCCGGCGTGAGGCCGGGGATCCCGCCGAAGCGGGCGCCGGCCGCCCGGCCGACCCGTAGCGTCTCGCGCATCGCCAGTGCCACGACGCGCCGCATCGCGGGGGAGGCGAGCGCCTGCTGCGCGGGCAGCCCCGTGATCGCCGCGGCGGCGTTCAGCTGGTTCACGACGAGCTTCGACCACTGCGCGCCGACCAGGTCGGCCGCGATCGAGACCGGCGCGGCCTGGCGGAGCACGGCGGCAGCGGCGGCGAGCTCACCGCGGGTGGCGGTGTCCGTCGCGAGCACCGTGGTGCCGGGCGCGGTCACGGTGACCACGCCGGGCTCGAGGTACGAGGCGGCGATGAGCGAGAGCCCGCCGATCAGCGGTGAGGCGGACAGGGTGCGGCGCAGCGCCTGCGGGCCGTTCAGGCCGTTCTGGATCACGACCACCGGCACGCCGGCCAGCAGCGTCGCGTGGGCCGCGGCGGCTGCGGGAGCGTCCTGCGCCTTCACCGTGATCAGGGCGAGGTCGGGCGACTCGGGCAGCACCTGCGCTGCGCCGATGCGCGCGACATGCTCGCCCCAGGCGCCGTGCAGCACGAGGCCGCGCTCCCGGATCGCGTCGAGATGCTCGCCGCGGGCGGTCACCACGACCTCGTGGCCCGCCCGGTCGAGCAGGGCGGCGAAGGTGCCGCCGACGGCGCCCGCTCCCACGATCCCGATGCGCACGACTCCCGACTCTAGGCCGTGGATCCGCACCCGGTTCCGAGCGGCTCGGAGACACCGCCGCGGACTGGCAGCATGGGCTCCCGTGACGGCCGCCGGCATCCTCCTCATCGACAAGCCCGTCGGCCCCACCTCGCACGACCTCGTGCAGCGGGTCCGGCGTCTCGCCGGCACCCGGCGCGTCGGCCACGCCGGCACCCTCGATCCGGCGGCGAGCGGCCTGCTGCTGCTCGGGATCGAGTCCGCGACCCGCCTGCTGACGCACCTCGTCGGGCTCGACAAGACCTACCGCGCGACCATCCGCCTCGGCACGTCGACGACGACCGACGACGCCGAGGGCGAGCCGCTCGGTGAGCCCGGCACCGTCGACGCCGCGGTGCTCACCGGCCTCGGTCCGGCCGTCGCCGCGCTCACCGGCCAGATCGACCAGGTGCCGTCGTCCGTCAGCGCCATCCATGTCGCCGGTCGCCGCGCCCACGAGCTGGTCCGGGCGGGGGAGCGCGTCGAGCTGCCCGCCCGGCGCGTCACCGTCTCCCGCTTCGACGTCGAGGCCGTGCGGGGGAGCGACCTCGACGTGGTCGTCGACTGCTCGTCCGGCACCTACGTGCGGGCCCTCGCCCGCGACCTCGGCGCCGCGCTCGGCGTCGGCGGCCATCTCACCGCGCTCCGCCGTACACGCATCGGACCGTTCCGCGTCGAGGACGCCGTGCCGCTCGAGGCCCCGCTCGAGGTCACCGATCCCGCCGACGTCGCCACCCGGCTCTTCCCCGCCCTCCCGCTCACGGCCGAACAGACCGCCGCGCTCCGGCAGGGCAAGCGGCTC
>DASYJR010000154.1:0-9665 GCA_035996305.1 Amnibacterium sp.
CCCCCCGCCGCCGGAGGCGAGCAGGTCCTCCTCGGCGGAGGCGGTGGTGCGCAGGTCCTCATCGGGCACGTACTCGACGAGCTGCGGCGCGCGGCCGCGGGAGCGGTGGTGGTCGACCACGCGGGCGTGGGCGATCGAGAACAGGAGCGTGCGCATCCCCTCGATCCCTCCGGTGAGGTCCGCGAGCCGCGGATAGAGCGCCAGGAACACGTCCTGCGTGACGGCCTCGGCGTCGTCCACGCCCCTGGCGCGCAGATAGCCGAGCACGACGGGCGAGAAGCGGCGGTAGGCGGTCGTGAACACGAGGGCATGCACGTCCCGCTCGGGACGCTGATCCCTCTCGTTGCGCACGGCCACCTCCTGGCCCGGACCATAACGGCGGAACGGCCGCCTGCCGCGGCGGCGCTCCGCGATGGTCGTGGTGATCGGCCGCCCGGCCTGCGGGCGGCCGATCGTCGTCAGTCGTTCGAGCCGTGCGAGCCGCCGGAGCGGCCGCCGTCGCGCTGACCGACCGAGCCGCCGTGCTGCCAGGCCGACTGGCTGTCGGAGCCCTGCTGGTCGTCCGACGCCGGGGTGGTGCCGCCACTCGGCTGCGAGGCCGAGGTGTCGTCCGAGTCGCTGCCCTGCTGGTCGTCCGACGCCGTGGTCGTGCCGCCGCTCGAGTGGTGACGTCCGTGTGACGAGCCCGTCCCGGCGGTGACGCTGTCGTCGTCCCCGTCGTCGCTGCCCGACTCGTGCTTCGTGTGACCGGGCGCGTCGAGGTGCGTCGCGCACCAGGCCGGGATGTCGGTGGCGGATCCGCCGGCGGCGGTGAGCAGGGTCGTGTACGCGACCGACGTCACCGTGAGGCCGCCCTTCGACCAGGCGATGCAGAGGCCGTGCGCGGAGGCCGGAACCGCGGTCGACTCCGGTGCGGGCGACTCCGTGATCACGGGCGCGGGCGACGGGGTCTCGGTCGGCTCCGCCTTCGGCGTCTCCGTCGGGTCCGGCGACGGAGAACCGGTCGGCTCCGGCGACGCGGTCTCGGTCGGCTCGGGCGTCGCGGTCTCGGTCGCATCCGGCTCCGGGCTTCCGCCCGACGCCGGGGCGGGAGCACCGAAGGCGCTGTGCACCTGCTGCTGCAGGGCCGTCGGGAGCCCGCCTGTGCAGGCGGCCGCCGCGGTGCCGCCGACGGCGACGGAGCCGACCGCGAGTGCGCCGATCAGCAGCTTGCCGCCGACGAACGTGGTGAAGAGTGACATCAGGATCCCCTCTGATGGATGTCTGGAGTGGTGGTGGAGAAGGCGTCCCCACGCCTCTGCACGCGTAATCGAGGGGGCGGCCGCCGGGGGTACGCGGGGGAGCACCCCCAGAACGGGGCGGGTACCGGGAACGGCCGCCGGTACCCTGGTCGGCGAAGGGGAGTAGCTCCCGCGGCGGCCGCAGGGCTCCGCGGCGGCGCGTCGACATACCGGCCCGATCGGGCCCGGCGCGCCACCCGTCGCGGGCGAGCGAGACCTTCGGCCAGACCGCCGACATCCGGGCCGTTCCGGATGCGCGACCGACTCGACCGGAGGCTCACCGATGCCCACCACCCCCGACACCGACCCGAACGCACCGGCGTCCCCCAGCCACGTCCGCCGCTGGCGGCAGCACCTCGCCGACGAGCGCGCGGAGGCGGCCGTCTACCGCGACCTCGCGTCACGCCGCAGCGGTGAGGAGCGGGAGATCCTGCTCGGCCTCGCCGAGGCGGAGGGGCGCCACGAGGCGCACTGGCTCGCCCTCCTCGGCCCGCACGTGGGCCGGCCGCTCCGCGGCGACCTGCGCACGCGCCTGCTCGGGGTGCTCGCCCGCCGCTTCGGCTCCGTCTTCGTGCTGGCGCTGGCCCAGCGGGCCGAGGGCCGCTCGCCCTACGCCGACGATCCGGACGCCACCTCGACCATGGCGGCCGACGAGCGCCTGCACGAGGAGGTCGTCCGGTCGCTCGCGACGCGGGGCCGCAACCGGCTCTCCGGCAGCTTCCGCGCCGCGGTGTTCGGGGCCAACGACGGCCTGGTCAGCAACCTCTCGCTCATACTCGGGGTCGGCGCGAGCGGCGTGCCCACGCACGTGATCCTGCTCACCGGCCTCGCCGGCCTGCTCGCGGGCGCGCTGTCGATGGGCGCGGGGGAGTACGTCTCAGTGCGGTCGCAGCGGGAGCTGCTCGCCGCCTCCACTCCCGATCCCCGGGCGAACGCGATCGTCACGGAGCTCGACGTGGACGAGAACGAGCTGGCGCTGCTCTACCGATCGCGGGGGATGAGCCCGGAGGAGGCGGAGGCGCACGCCACCGAGGTGCTCGCGGGGCGGCGGTCGGTCTCGAGCGGACCGAACGTCGCTGCGGACGTGGACGAGCACGAGGCCGTCGGCACCGGCCTCGGCGCGGCCGTCTCCAGCTTCTGCTTCTTCGCGTCGGGCGCGGCCGTGCCGGTGATCCCCTATCTCTTCGGCATGCAGGGTCTCGCTGCGGTGCTCGTCTCCGCGGGCCTCGTGGGCGTCACGCTGCTCGCGACGGGCGCCGTGGTGGGGCTGCTCTCCGGCGCTTCACCACTCGGGCGGGGCCTGCGCCAGCTGCTCATCGGATACGGCGCGGCGGCCGTCACCTACCTGCTCGGCCTGCTGATCGGCGGCACCGCGGGCTGACCCCGCGCCGGCAGCGCCGATCGCGATCACGCCGTTCCGGAGTGCCGTGCGGCGGCGGGTCGTCCGATTTCTCCGGAACGGCGCGATGGGGCGTCGGGGGTCAGGCCGCCTTGCGGACGCCTGCCACCACCGCGGCCAGCACGCCGCCGGCGGCCGCTACGGCCGCCGTGCAGGCGAACGGCCGGTGCCGGATGGCCCAGGTCTGCGGAGAGATCCTCATCGCCTTGTCGTCGAACGCGCCGTGCGCGCCGTGGTCGCCCGGCACCGGCTCGTACAGGTTGGGGCCGATCATGGGCTGGTGCAGGCCGGGCGCCTGCTGCCCCTGGTAGCCGGTGCGAGCGAGGTACCAGTCGGCGAAGCGGGACGAGACCCGGTTGCCGATGATCGTGAAGACCGTCGACTCCCCCACCCACACGCGCCGGCGCGGCTTCTCGGCGGTGTCGACGACGACCTTCGCGCAGATCTCCGGCTGGTAGATCGGCGGGACGGGCTGCGGATGGTGGGGCAGCTGCGACTTCACCCAGTCGAACTGGATCGTGTTCATCGCCGGCATGTCCACCTCGCTCACCGTGATCGCCGAGTGCTCGTGCCGCAGCTCCGTGATCAGGCTGTCGGTGAAGCCCTTGATGGCGTGCTTCGAGGAGCAGTAGGCGGACTGCAGCGGGATGCCTCGGTGCGCCAGTGCCGAACCGACCTGGACGATGGATCCGTGCCCGCGCGTCCGCATGCGGGTCAGGGCGGCGCGGGTGCCGTTCACGAACCCGAAGAAGTTCACCTGCACCGCGCGCTCGAAGTCGTCCGGCTCCGTCGTCACGAACTCGCCGAAGACCCCGACCATCGCGTTGTCGATCCACACGTCGATGGGCCCGAGCTCCGCCTCGATCCGATCGGCGGCGGCCTCCACCGCGACGCGGTCCGCGACATCCGTCGGTATGCCGATCGCCCGGCCGCCCGTCGCCCGGACGTCGGCCACCGCCCCCTCGAGCCCGTCCTCGCCGCGGGCGAGGACTCCCACGTCCCAGCCACGCGCCGCGAGCTCCCGCACGACGGCCCGGCCGAGGCCGGCGGTCCCACCCGTCACGACGGCGACACCCTTGCCCATGGTTCCTCCTCGTTCCTCTTCCGTGCTGCAACTGTTGCCAGAGTGCGCGCCCAGCCCGTGACCGGGCTCAACGGCGAGCCGGTCCAGGTTGGCCCGACCCCGCCCCCGGCGGGTGGCGTTCGCATCGAACGCACACCGACGCCGCACGGGTCTGGAAGAGACCGGCCGCCATGGCCGCCCGCATCGAGGACCACGCCTCCATCAGCGACCGCTCCACCGGGCGCTCGTCGGGCAGTGTCGACCGCCTCTGCTTCCCGCGGCAGGACTCCCGGTCCATGTTCGGCGCCCTGCTCGGCGGGGTGGTGGCGTCGCCCTAGCGGCTCCCGAGGTCGTTGCCGACCGAGCAGGTCTGCTGGGCCGCCGTCTGGCCGACGACGGTGTCGGGCAGGTTGACGGCGTCGCCCGAGGGGGCGGACTTCGAGGGGGTCGGCGTCGGGCCGGGTGAGGCAGAGGATCCGCCCTGCACGACGGACCCCTGCCCGTCGGTCGCACCCTTCTGCTTCGTGCTGAGCCGGAGCGTCTTGTCCGCCTTCACCGCGTCGACGAGGGCCGTCGCCGCCGTGGTGTTCGGCGTGAGCCCGTCGCCCGAGACGACCGTCGGGTACTGCACCAGCACGAACCTGGTGAGGGAGATCGGCGCCACCGCTCGGGCGATGGAGACCATCGTGTCGAGCTTCGCGAGCGTGGACGACAGCACCATGCTGTTCGCCGCCGCCTTCGCGAGGCCGTAGAGCTTGGTCACGTCGGTGAGCGTCGAGCTGCTCTTCACCTTGCGGACGAGCGCCGACAGGAAGACCTGCTGCGAACTGATGCGGGTCAGGTCGCTGCCGTCCCCCACGCCGTGCCGCGTGCGCAGGAACTTCAGCGCCGTCGCGCCCTGCAGGGTGTGCGTGCCGGCCGAGAGGTGCAGCTGCGTGTAGTCGTCGTTGATCGCCTTCGCCACGCACACCTGCACGCCGCCGACCGCGTTCGACATCTCCACGACGCCGTCGAACGTGATGAGCGCGGCGTACGGGATCGTGATCCCGGTGAGCGCGGCGACCGTGTCGCGCACGCAGCCGACTCCGCCGTACTCGAGGGTCGAGTTGATCTTCACGTCGGTCTCGGCCGCGAGTTCCTGCCCCGGGTGATCGGGATCGGCACAGGCGGGGACATTCACATAGAGATCCCGAGGAAAGCTCATGACGGTGGCTTTCGAATGATCGTCACTGACGTGGATGAGGATGTTCACGTCGTTGAGCGTGCTGCCGGGATTCTCGCCGTAATGGCCCTTCTGGCCGTTGCGGGTATCGCTGCCGACGAGGAGCAGATTCACCGCGCCGGAATAGGCGCCGATCGTGGGCACCGAGCGGCCACCGGTGCCGATGTCGACCTGGTGGGCGTTCAGCTCCCCCGCCACCCGCGCGAAGGCGATCGCGCCGACGCACACGGCGGACACGAGGACCACGCAGAGGCCGATCGCGACGATTCGGAGCACGGCGGCGAGAGGACTCGGGCTCGGTAATCGGCCGTGCTGCGCGAGGGGACGGATCTGCGGTGATTCCACCGTGTTGCCCCCACTTCCCGGGTCGGAACGTGCCTCGCACTGGGGACCCCCAGCCTCCGCACCCGCAAGTACGTTCGATCGGGGGCCCGGAAAGCGCATCCTATCGGCGCGTTTCACCTGAACCGGTCACGGTTCGCTGCGGAGTCCCTCTGCCTTCTTCCACCACACAGATCGACGTACCGCTACTCATGCACTCCTTCCGAATCGTCTCCGTCGCAGCCGCCCTGACCGTCGGGGCGTGCGCCCTCGTCGCCGTTCCGGCGATCGCCGACACCAGCACCGCCTCCCCGACGCCCGCTCCCACCTCGACGCCGACGCCCACGCCTGCGCCCGTCCCGACGCAGATCCCCGGCGAGCCCTGGGCCACCGGATTGACGCACGGAGGCGGTCACAGCGCGGGCAGCCGCATGATCAGCCTCGCGGGTTCCGACTTCACCCATCTCGCGCAGGTGCTGGTGGACGGCATTCCGGCCACGGGCCTGACGGTGCTGAACGACTCGACCGCCACCTTCTTCCTCGACATCGCGCCCGATTACCAGCCGGGCGTGGTCGCCATCTCGCTGGTGTCCGACGACGGCCTGATCGTGCCCACGCGGGTGACGTTCACCTACAAGGCGGTGAGCCCGCTCGACAAGCAGATGGCGTACGCCTTCGCTCATTGGAACGACGTCTCGAGCGCGCGATTCGGGTACATCACCGGCAACGACTGCGTGAACTTCACGAGCCAGACGCTGCTCGCCCGCGGGTGGACGCAGTCGTCGCAGTGGTTCGACTCCGGCGCCGCCGCGAAGTCGAAGCTGCCGATCGCGAGCGCGACCTGGGTGTCCTCCACGGCGATGAGCAACTGGCTGCACGCGCGCACCGATCTCGCGGTGCACCTCGGCTACGGCCAGGCGGACCGCGACCAGGTCGTCGTCGGCGACATCGTGCAGTTCAACTGGGACACCAAGAAGTACCCCGGGGCCTGGCAGCACACCGCGGTGGTCTCGAAGGTCGTGACCCTGCCCAACGGGCACCACGACATCTACTACGTCGAGCACACGACCAATCGGCAGTACGGCGGCAGCACGCAGTGGCTCGCCCAGCACTGGACGACGCCGCTGCGCATCCAGTTCTGGCACCTGAAGAAGTAGCCCTCACCCGGCCCGAGCACCACAGCAGGGCGGGGCGCGCTACGGCAGGTGGCGCTCCAGCAGGCTCAGGTCGGCCGGGCCGAGCCGGCCCTTGCCGGTGTTGGCCTGGTGCCAGTACGGGTAGAGGAGCGGCACGCCGCTCACCTCATCGAGGCCCTGCAGCTCCTCGGCCGACAGCGTGAGCTCGGCGGCCGCGAGGTTGTCGCGAAGCTGGTCCTCGGTCCGTGCACCGACGATGACCGACGTCACCGCGGGCTTCGCCAGCGTGGAGGCGAGCGCGACCTGAGCGGCCGAGACGCCGTGGTGCTCACCGATCGCGACGAGCCGGTCGACGGTGTCGTACAGCCGGTCCTCGTCGTGGACGGGTGGCTCCGTCCAGCCCTCGAAGCGGCGGGTGCCCTCGGGCGCGTCCTGGCCGCGGCGGTACTTGCCGGACAGCAGTCCGCCCGCGAGGGGGCTCCAGACGAGGATGCCGAGCCCCTGGTCGATCGCGATCGGCACGAGCTCCGTCTCGGCGTCCCGGGCCTGCAGCGAGTAGTAGATCTGCTCGGAGACGAACGACTCGTAGCCGTGCTTGTCGGAGGTCCAGAGCGCCTTCATCAGCTGCCAGGCGGTGTAGTTCGACGAGCCGATGTAGCGCACCTTGCCGCTGGTGACGAGCGCGTCGAGGGCGGCGAGGGTCTCGTCGAGCGGGGTGAGGCCGTCCCACTCGTGCACCTGGTAGAGGTCGATGTGGTCGGTCCCGAGGCGTCGCAGGCTCGCCTCCGCCGCACGGAGGATGTGATGGCGCGAGAGCCCGGCGTCGTTCGGCCCCTCCCCCATGTCGCCGCGCACCTTCGTGGCGATCAGCACGTCCTCGCGCCGCGTGCCGAGGGCCTCGCCGAGGATCTGCTCCGAAAGGCCGCTCGAGTAGACGTCCGCGGTGTCGAAGAGGTTCACCCCGGCCTCGAGGCAGATGTCGACCTGCCGCCTGGCGCCCTGCACGTCGAGGTGGCCGATGGGGCTCGCCCATCCGGTGCCGCCGAATCCCATCGTGCCGAGGGTGATCGTCGAGACCCGAAGGCCCGACCGTCCGAGCTGCCGATACTCCATGCGGTCGAGCCTACGGACCGGCGGCTCGCAGCTCCCTGACGATCGCGGCTACCCCAGGTCCTCGAGGTAGGCGCGGATGATGTCGTCGAACGACCGCTCCGGCTCGAGGCCGAGCGCGGCGGCGCGATCGGTGCGGACGCGGGCGGGCCAGGAGGCCACCATGGCGGCGACGGCCGGGTCGACCCGCCAGTCGATGAGGTCGCTGGTGCCCGGGCCGGCCACGCGGTCGAGCGCCTCCGCCATCCGCCGCGGCGTCGTCGTGAGGCCGGGCAGGGTCACGGCCGCCCGGCTCCCCCACGTCGCCTCGTCGGTGGCCGCGGCGGTGAGGATGCCCTCGATCGTGCGGCGCGGCGACGAGAGGGCCACCGGGGTGTCCGGCGGCACCGGGCACACGGCGCGGACGCCTGCGAGGGGCTCACGCACGATCCCGGAGAGGAAGCCCGACGCGGCGGCGTTGGGGCGTCCCGGCCGCACCGAGACGGTCATGAGGCGCACACTGCGGCCGCGCACGAAGCCCTTGCGCGTGCAGTCGGCCACGAGCAGCTCGCCGATGAGCTTCTGGGTGCCGTAGCTCGTCTGCGGACGCGGGAAGGTCTCGTCCCCGACCTCGTCGACCTGGGGCAGCGCCGGATCCTGCCCGAACACGGCGACGGAGCTCGAGAACACCAGCACCGGGGGCACGGCCTGCGCGCGGCAGCGCTGGAGCACCGCACGCGTGCCGTCGACGTTGCCCGCCATCCCGGCGTCGAAGTCCGCCTCCGCCGCCCCACTCACCACGCCGGCGAGGTGGAAGACCACGTCCACGTCGGCCTCGGCGGGCATCAGGTCGACGAGCCCGCCGACGCGCACGCGGACGCGGGGGTCGGCCGCGAGGTCTCCGGGCGGCTCGACGAGGTCGAGCAGCACCAGCTCGTCGACCGGGGCCGGGTCCGCGCCGGCGACGACCAGCGTCCCCGCTGCGAGGATCCGCCGGGCGAGCAGCTGCCCGAGGAACCCGGCCCCACCCGTGATCAGCACCCTCATCCGTTCCTCCTTCGACTGGCAGCGACGAGCCGCGCGACCACCGTCGCGAGCGCGTCGTCGTCGCCGACGTTGCCCGCGAACACGACGTAGGGCAGGCCCGTCGCCGGCCCGTCCACCGGCTCCCAGAGGGAGACGATGCCGGGCAGCAGGGTGCCGCGGGCCCACGCCCGGCGGATGCCGAGGGCGTCGGTCGCCGTGTCCGACGACGTGATCCCGCCCTTCGCGACGACGAACGCGGGCGGCCGCCGTCGCACCACCTCGGCCACGACCTCGCTCACGGCCGCGCTGACGCGACGGGCGACCGCGAGGCTGTCGGCCTCGTCCGTGCCGGCGATCCGCGCGCGGCTCGTGCTCAGCACGACGAGGTCGCCGTCCTCGGCGGCGAGGACCCGGTCGCGGACGTCCTCGCCGACGCCCACCGGATCCGCGAGCACCGCCCGCACGTCGAGGAGCACCTCCGTCGCGGGCACGGCCGCCCGCAGCCGCTCCAGCTGCCGGGTGGTGCGGCCCACGTGCGAGCCGACGACGACGAGCCCGGCGCTGCCGCCCCGCACGAGGGCGGCGAGGCGGTCGTCGCCGATCGGGGGCGCCGCGGCCTGGCCGAGGCGGGCGCGCACGTAGGAGGGACCGGTGCGCAGCAGCAGACGGCGGCCCGCGTGCTCGGCGTCCAGCTCGGCGACCGCGACGGCCCGGAGGTCGTCGTCGGTGACCGCGTCGGGGACGACCACCGATGCCGACGGCAGGTGGAGGGCGGCGGAGAGCGACCCGTCGCCGCTGCGCAGCGCCGCCAGCGGCACCTCGGTCACCGGCACGGGACCGCCGGACTTCTCGGCGACCCAGTCGGCCAGGCGCGAGCTGCGGAAGCCGAAGGTCGCGTCACGGGCGAACTCGCTGTCGCCGACCGGTGTCCACGCGCCGCCGTCGACGACCCAGTGCACGCCGCCGACGGTGACGCGGCCGGCGTCGACGTACGCGGGCACGAGCAGCACCGCGTCGACCGGCCTGCCGTGCTCCCGGGCCACCTCTGCGAGCACGTCGGTCTCGAGCGGGAAGTGCCCGCGCAAGGTGGAGTCGCTGCGGCTCGCGAACGCGATCTCGACGCCCAGCG
>DASYJR010000155.1:0-7368 GCA_035996305.1 Amnibacterium sp.
ATCGCCGGAGCTGGCGGATCTCCATGACCGATCATAGGAATTCCTGATCAGGTGAGTCCAGAACGGTATTGGACGCGCCGCCGTCGGCCAGCGTGCAATGGCCTGTCAGTGCACAACGAGTCGAAAGCGGGAATGAGATGACGACGATTGACAGCGGCCGCCCGGTGACATCCCGGAAAGCGACCCTCCATGTCGAGGTGCGTGGCGCGGGAGACCCAGTAGTGCTCGTGCCCGGGGCGGGAGGCGACGCCGACCAGTACGGGGCGCTTGCCGAGCGTCTGGAGGCCCGCCACACGGTGGTCATGTACGACCGGCGGAACAACGGGCGGAATCCAAGGCTTGCGGACTGGACCGCGACATCGGTGGAGCAACAGGCCGACGATCTGCTCAACCTGCTCGACGGCCTCGGGCTTGAGCGGGTCGCGGTGTATGGCAACAGCACGGGGGCGCTCGTCGCATTGGCGGCGGCGATGAGCGAGCCCTCGCGCTTCTCGGCGGTCGTACTGCACGAGCCCGCCCTGCTCGGCGTGCTGCAGAACCCAGGCTCGGCCGTGGCGACGGTGCAGCCGGTGATCGCGGCCGGAATGGAGGCCGGCGGGCCCCCGGGTGGTGCGGAGGCGTTCCTCCGCTTCGCCGCCGGGAACGCGGCGGGCGACCTCCCTGCTCCGTTCGTCCTGCGACTACGACAGAACGCCGACGTGCTGCTCGAGGCCGAGTTCGGATCCTTTGCCTCCTGGCGTCCGGAGCCCACCGCCGTGCATGCGCTCCACGGGATGCTCTCGGTGCTCACCGCCGAGGAGACAGCGCCCTTCTTCGCGGAGGCGGCCGACTGGCTCGCCACCCGCGGCGGTGTCACCCGCCGCACCGTTCCGGGTGGTCACATGGGCTTTCTCGACCATCCCGCTGCGATCGCGGACGCCATCGAGGAGGCGGAGCGGGCCCCGCACTGAACACCCTTCGGGCCGGCCAACCTTCCGAACAGAAGGGCGTCGAACCCCGCTGCGTCGGACCCGATGAGGTGGGGATGGCCGCGCTCGCACGTCTCATCCAGCGCCCGGCCATCCTCATCCTGGCCGAAGCCCTAGGCCCCAAGGCGCGCTACGGCGAACGCCGCGCCTCGCCGGCTCCCCGCACAAGCCGAAGCGCCCTCTGCCCTCACCCCCGGGCAAGGCGAGGATCACGCTGTGGACGACGGCGAAGGTGACGAGGGGAGTGTCACGGCGCTACGAACGTGCGGGACGGAGACCGAGCGGCTTCGCCATGCGGGGCGCCCCGGCGCGGCGGGAATCCTGCGGCAATCGTGTGGTAGCGGTCTGGTGGACTTTGAGGGCGCCAGAGCAATGCCTGATGAAGTGCGTCTTTGGCTCCCCGACTTGGACTCGAACCAAGAACCTGCCGGTTAACAGCCGGCTGCTCTGCCAATTGAGCTATCGAGGATCACGGGCGCCGAACGCCGCGCCTGAACAGTGTACCCGAAGGCGCGCGATGCGATCCGGTTCCACGGCCGGAGCGTCGCGCGTCCCTAGACTCCCGCCATGCTTCCCCCCTCCGTCCCGGGCGTCTGGGGCCTCGTCACGACCGGCGTGCTCGCCGTGCTCGCGGCGGTCTTCCTCGTGCTCTGGCTGCGCTCGAGCGCGAAGCTGAAGAGGTCGCGTCGCGAGCTGGTCGACGACGACGTCGAGTTCGCGCGGCTGGAGCTCTCCGTCGCGGATCAGAGCGGGCGGCTGCGGATCATCCGCGAGCTGCACGACCTCGCCGTCCATCGCGTGTCCGCGATGATCGCGCAGGCCGACGGCGCCCGGTACGCGGGTGCGACGGACCCGACGGCCGCCGTGCGCGCCGCACACGCGATCGCGGAGACCGGCCGGGCGACGCTCGCCGACATGCGCCGCGTCATGACGCTCGTGCGAGAGAGCGAGGCGGAGGCCTTGCCGCAGCCGCGCCTGAAATCCACGCGCGAGCTGCTGAAGGTGATGCGCGACGCCGGCCTGCAGGTGCAGTTCGAGGAGGCGGGGGAGCCGTACGACCTGAACTCCGGCGCCGAGCTCGCCGTCTACCGCATCCTGCAGGAGGCGCTGAGCAACTGCCTGAGGTACGGGGGCGACGGCACCGAGGTGCGGGTCGCGTTCACCTGGACGGCGAACGGCCTCGCGGTCCGGGTCGACGACAACGGGTTCCGCAACGCGGTCCTCCGGCGCGGACTCGGCCCGGACGAGACGGCCGAGGAGCTCTCGTACACGGTCGAGGAGGACCTGAAAGCCCTCACCCAGGAGATCACCGGGCGGGGGATCACGGAGATGCGAGCCCGCGCGGAGCTGTTCGGCGGCACCGTGACGGCCAACGAGGTCCCCGGGGTCGGCTTCTCGATCGCCGCCACCTTCCCCACCATCCGCTTCCACAACGGCGTGCACGGCGTCGACCTCACCAGGCGGTGACGGGCACCGAGCCCGTCCGCGTTCTGCTCGCGGACGCGGAGCCGCTGCAGCGCTCCGGGTGGCGGCTCGTCATCGACTCGCAGGACGACCTCGAGGTCGTGGTCGAGGTCGCCGACGGTGTGCAGGCCCTGGCCCAGCTGCGCCGGGTGCCGGTCGACGTGGCCGTGCTGGACGTTCGGCTGCCCCGGATGAGCGGTGTGCAGGTCGCCGAGCGGGTGCCGGAGGACGCGCGGGTGCGGCTCGTCCAGCGGAGGCCGTCGACCCGGGTCGTGCTGGTCAGCGCCGTCGACCTCGACCACTGGGAGGCCGTGGGGCGGGACCTCGGCGTCGACGCCGTGCTGCCGAAGGACGTGGATCCCGAGCGGCTCTTCGCCGAGATCCGCGCCGCCGCCGCGCTGCGTCGCGCGGCGGACTGAGCGACCGCTCGGGCCCCGACTCAGGCGAGCAGGCCGGCCCGCTCCGGGTGCGCCTCGAACCAGTCGGCGACGTACCAGCACATCGGACGCACCTTCTTGCCGGCCCGCTCCACGTCGTCGACGGCGTGCGCGACGATCTCGGCCGCGAGTCCGCGCCCGCGGAACGGCGGGTTGGTGAAGGTGCGGGTCATCGAGACGACGGATCCGCTGTCCGCGTAGTCGAGCGCGCAGACCACCTGCCCGTCGATGCGGCCGACGTAGCGGTTGCGATCGCCCTCGTGCTCGATGTCCATCACGCCTCCAGGTCGTCGACGCCCGGCAGCCAGCTGCTGCCCGGCTTGCCCCAGCGATTCGCGGCGATCGCCTTGCGGGCCCGGCGGCCGTGCAGGAAGTCGAGCCGGTCGACGTAGAGCACGCCGTCGAGGTGGTCGTTCTCGTGCTGGAGGATGCGGGCGAACCAGCCCGACGCGTCCAAGTCCACCGGCTGCCGGTCGAGGTCGACCGCGGCGAGGCGGGCGCGAGCGGCGCGGCGCAGCGGGAAGCGCTCGCCCGGGACGGAGAGGCAGCCCTCCGCCTCCGACTCCTCGTCCGCCTCCCCGATGGGCGTGGGGCTCATCCAGAGCTGCGGGTTGATCGCGACGCCGCGGCGGGGCCCGACCGGATCGTGGTCGTAGGAGTAGACGAACAGGCGCAGCGGCACCCCGACCTGTGGCGCGGCGAGGCCGACGCCGGGTGCCTTGTCCATCGTCTCGAACATGTCCGCGACGAGGGTGCGCAGGCTGTCGTCGAATTCGGTGACGTCGCGCGCGGGGGAGTGCAGCACGGGGTCACCGGAGATGCGGATGGGCAGCACCGTCATGGGAGCGGTCCTCTTCGCGGCAGGGAACGGGACGACGTCAGCGTATCGACCGGCCCTGCGTGCCCCGCTGCGGATACAGTTCCCACGTGCTGCCCGCCCTACCCCAGCTCGCGACAGCAGCGGTCCATCTCGTCGTGTCGCTCAACTCCGCCCAGGCCGTGGGCATCCCCATCGCGCTCGTCGGGGCCGTGTTCCTCAGCCTCGGTGCGCAGTTCCAGTCGCGCGGCGTGACCAAGATGGAGAAGCGACGGCTGACGCTCGACTCGGAGGGGCTGCTGCGTCAGCACGCCGAAGGCCTCGGGCTGGGGGAGCTGACCGCGCTCATCCGCCGGCCCTCGTGGGTGATCGGCACGGTGATGCTCGCGCTCGCGATCGCGCTGCAGCTGACCAGCCTGCGGTTCGCGCCGCTCATCGTCGTGCAGCCGCTCGGCGCCATCGCTCTCGTCGTCACCGCGGTGCTCAACTCGCGGGTGACCCACACGCACCTCAACCGGCTCGTCATCCGGGCGATCGCCCTGTGCGTGGGCGGGGTCGCGGTCTTCGTCACGATCGCCGCGTTCGTCGCGACCGACGCCCCCATTTCCGACAGCGACCTCGTGACGATCATCCTGCTGCTCGCCGGGGTGCTGATCCTCTTCGGCGTGCTCTACGCCGTCTATCGCAAGCGCATGAGCCCCATCGCCTACATCATCGGCGCGGGCGTGCTCTACGGCTTCGTGGCGACGGTCGCCAAGACCGTCATCAACCGGGTGCTGCAGTCCCAGTTCGACTGGCTGACCACCGTCTGCCTGCTCGGGCTGCTCGCGGCCGGCGGCGTCGGGCTCT
This sequence comes from Amnibacterium sp., assembly GCA_035996305.1. Taxonomy (GTDB): domain Bacteria; phylum Actinomycetota; class Actinomycetes; order Actinomycetales; family Microbacteriaceae; genus Amnibacterium. Next base: position 4,536 of record DASYJR010000155.1, read on the forward strand.
ACCTCGTGCAGACCGCCTACTCGGTCGGTCCCCCCGACCTGGTCATCGCCGGGCTCACCGTCGTCGACCCGCTCGTCGCGGTCGGCATCGGCGTCGTCGTACTCGGGGAGGCGTCGCAGGCACCCTGGTGGGCCCCCATCGCGTTCGTGCTGACCGGACTCGTCGCCGTGTTCGGGGTGTTCCAGCTCGCCCGCCACCATCCGCAGCTCGCGCAGGAGCCCGATCCCGCGCCGTGACCGGCACGCCGGAGATGGCGCCCGGGCGTTTCGCGGCATGCGCTACCGTCGAGCACGGTCCGGGAGAACCGACCCGATACCGGGCCGACCACCGTCGAGGGGATCCGCCATCACGAACGCGACGGACGAGAATCGTCCCGAAGGGGAGTCGAAGCTCACCATCCTCATGGGCGGCGACACCTTCGCGCCCGATGTGAACGGTGCCGCGAACTTCAGCCTGCGGCTCGCGGCGGGCCTCGCCTCCCGGGGGCACGAGCTGCACATCATCGCCCAGTCGCACGACGGGCGGCAGGGCGCGTTCCGTGAGGAGCACCTCGGCCAGACGCTCACGGTGCACCGGCTGAAGAGCTTCCGCTGGCCGCTCCACGACTGGCTGCGTGCCGTGTACCCCTGGGCGATCCACGGGCACGCCCGGCGCATCATCAAGGAGGTGCGGCCGGACGTCGCGCACGCGCAGTCGCACATGCTCATCGGGCGGGGCGTGATCACGGAGGCGTCGAGAGCGGACGTGCCGCTCGTCGTCACCAACCACTTCATGCCTGAGAACCTCATCGAGCACACGCCGCTGCCGCGGTTCATCTGGCCGCTCGCGATCGCGCTCGCCTGGAGGGACGTCGCCCGGCTGTACCGCAAGGCGAACTCGCTCACGACTCCGACGAAGCGGGCGGCCGCCTACCTGGAGTCGAAGACCGGCCTCCGGCACGTGCACGCGATCTCGTGCGGGATCCGGATGAGCGACTACACCCCCGACTTCGCGCCGAAGCCGGATCTGCGCATCGTGTTCTGCGGCCGCGTGACCGGCGAGAAGATGCTGCCGGACCTCCTCGAGGCCGTGTCCCGGCTGCCGCGGGAGCTGAACGCGCAGCTCGACATCGTCGGCGACGGCGACCAGCGCCACCACCTGGAGCGGCTCGCGGCGCGACTCGGCGTCGCCGACCAGGTGCACTTCCCCGGTCGCGTCAGCGACGAGGAGCTGCGGGCGATCCTCACCCGCGCCACGGTCTTCGCGATGCCCTCGACGGCCGAGCTGCAGTCCATCGCCACGATGGAGGGCATGGCGTCCGGCCTGCCGGTCGTGGCGGCGGACGCGATGGCGCTGCCGCATCTCGTGCGGGACGGCGAGAACGGCTTCCTCTTCCCGCCGCGCGACGTGGCGGCGCTCGCCGACCGCCTCAAGCAGGTGCTGACGATGCCGCACGAGGAGCGGCAGGTCATGCAGCGGGCGTCGCTGCGCCTGCTCGAGCCGCACGACATCGACACCACGATCACGGTCTTCGAGCGGCTCTATCGCGGCGAGGACGTCACCGACCCCGTCACCGACGTGCCGCCCCTCTCGGCGAAGCTCCGGGACCAGTTCCGGTCGCTCGCGAGGCGGGCGAAGAGCGCCATCTCGGACTGACGGATCCGAGGCCGGCATGACGGCAGGACGTGGGCGTCACCGGGCGGTGCGGCTCGCCGCCGTCGCGGCCGGCGTGCTGCTGCTCACCGGGTGCGCTGCGAGGCCGCCCGCCTCCACGTACACGCCGCGCATCACGGTCGCGCCGGTCACGACGCCGTCCGCGAGCCCGACCCCGACCCCGACCCTGTCGCCGTCCCCGACCCCGACGGCGACGCCGACGAGCGCCGCCGCGATCGTCCATGGGATGCGCCTCGACCAGCAGGCCGGCAGCGTGCTCATGACCGCCGGCACGGTCGGCGAGCTGCCGGGCCTCGCGGCCCTCGTGCGGGACGGCGCCGTCGGCGGCGTCATGATCCGGGGCCGCAGCAGCGCCGGGGTCGGTGTCGTCGCGGGCGCCGTGCACCAGGTGACCGCCGCATCCGGGGGCGCCGCCCCGCTGCTCGTGGCGACGGACGAGGAGGGCGGCGAGGTTCAGGTGCTGAGCGGACCCGGGTTCGGTGCGATCCCCTCGGCCGTCGCCCAGGCCGCCGAGTCGCCGGCGGCGCTCACCACCGCCACCGAGGGGTGGGGGCGGGCTCTCGCCGACGCCGGCGTGAACCTCGACCTCGCCCCCGTGGCCGACACGCCCTGCCCGGCGAACCTCCACGACAACCCGCCCGTCGCGGACCTCCACCGCAACTACGGCACCGATCCTGCGAGCGCGGCGCTCTCGGTCGCCGCGGTCGTGCGCGGGCTTGCCGCGACCGGCGTCGGCGCCACGGTGAAGCACTTCCCCGGCCTCGGCTGCGTCAGCCAGAACACGGACACCAGCGCCCGCGTCGTCGACGACGCGATCACCGTCGACTCCGCCCGCCTGCAGCCGTTCACCGCCGGCGTGGCCGCGGGCGCCCGGGCGGTAATGGTGTCGAGCGCGATCTACAACCGCATCGACGGGTCCCAGCCCGCACTCTTCTCCTCGACCGTCATCGGGGGCCTCCTGCGGGGCAAGCTGCGGTTCACGGGCGTCGTGATGTCCGACGACGTCGGAGGAGCCGCGGCGCTGAAGGCGTGGTCGCCCGGGCAGCGCGCGACGAGGTTCGTCGCCGCAGGGGGCGACCTGCTCCTCGACATCGTGCCCGGCGACATCCCGGTGGAGCGCTCGGCGCTCGTCGCCGCGGCGAAGGCGGATCCGTCGTTCGCCGCGAAGCTCCGCGCGGCG
>DASYJR010000156.1:0-12037 GCA_035996305.1 Amnibacterium sp.
GCCGCCAGCTGGACCGCGCGCCGATCCCGTTCCACCTCCTGCCCGACGTGGTCCGCGAGGTCGGCCGCGACCTCGACGTGCTCGTCGACACCGGCATCATGAACGGCGCCGACATCGTGGCGTCCGTCGCGCTCGGGGCGAGGTTCACCCTCGTGGGCCGCGCCTACCTGTACGGGCTCATGGCCGGCGGCCGCGCCGGCGTCGACCGCGCCATCGCGATCCTCGCCGACCAGATCACCCGCACCATGAAGCTGCTGGGCGCCCACTCCCTCGAGGAGCTCGAGCCGCGGCACGTCACCCAGCTCGAACGCCTCGTGCCGCGAGCCCGGGCCTGACCGCCCGGCCATATGCCGCCCCACGGATGCGTGGAAGCGCCGGACGCCTTCCTGTGTTGAACTCGATGCGGGCGCATGCGACGCCCGCGGAAGGAACGACATGCCCCACCGCCACTACAACGGCCTGAAGACCGCGGCGCTCTTCGGGCTCCTCGGCGCCGTCGTGCTCGGCGCCAGCTACCTCCTGTTCGGCCGCAGCCTCGCGGCCCTCACCATCGGCCTCGTGCTCGCCCTCGCGGTGAACCTCGGCTCGTGGTGGTTCAGCGACTCCGTCGCCATCCGGGCCATGCGTGCCCGCCCCGTCGCCGAGGCGGAGCAGCCCGGCATGTACCGGATCGTCCGCGAGCTCTCGGCGCGCGCCGGCAGGCCGATGCCCGCCCTCTACGTCTCCCCCACCGCCGCGCCGAACGCCTTCGCGACCGGCCGCAGCCCCGAGCACGCCGCGGTGTGCTGCACGGAGGGGATCCTGCAACTGCTCGACGAGCGCGAGCTGCGCGGCGTGCTCGCCCATGAGCTCATGCACGTCTACAACCGCGACGTCCTCACGTCGTCGGTCGCGGCCGCGCTCAGCTCCGTGATCACCTACCTCGCCTACGGCGCCATGCTCTTCGGCGGCGGGAACGACCGCGAGAACCGCGGCGGCGGGATCGGGGCGCTGCTCCTGCTGATCCTCGGCCCGATCGCGGCCGGCGTGGTGCAGCTCGCGATCAGCCGCACCCGCGAGTACGACGCCGACGAGGACGGGGCGGCGCTCACCGGCGACCCGATCGCCCTCGCGTCCGCCCTGCGCAAGCTCGACGCGGGCACCCAGCGCCATCCCCTCCCGCCCGAGCCGCAGCTGCAGAGCACGAGCCACCTGATGATCGCGAACCCGTTCCGGGCCCAGGACGTCGGCGCGCTGTTCTCCACGCACCCGCCCATGCGGGAGCGGATCGCCCGCCTCGAGGCGATGGCGGGCGCGCCCCGGCTCAACTGACCGCCTCACCGCCGCCGGCCGAGCGCGGACGCAGAAGGGCGTGATCCTCCGTCGCGGGCGCCGAACGGCACGGATCCCGTGGCCGAGACGCGATCGCAACACGGATCACGTGGTCTCGGAGCCGCCTCCGCCCCTAGCATGCTCCCAGGGAACGCAGAGGAGCGGATCCCGTCCGGAAGGAGCGGCGGTGGCACGAGTCGCGGCACGGCGGGACACCCGGGACTCCGGCGCGGCGACGCCCGGGATCGCCCTCGACGGCGTGCGGAAGACCTTCGGGTCCGTGGTCGCGGTCGACCGCGTCGACCTCGAGATCGCCGACGGCGAGCTGTTCGCGATGCTGGGCCCGTCGGGCTCCGGCAAGACGACCGTGCTGCGCATCATCGCGGGCTTCGAGCAGCCCACCGAGGGCCGTGTGCGCCTGGCCGGGGTCGATGCCACGGACCTGCCGCCGCACCGGCGCGACGTCAACACGGTCTTCCAGGACTACGCGCTCTTCCCCCACCTCACCGTCCAGCAGAACGTCGAGTACGGCCTCACCGTGCGGGGGGTCGGTCGCGCCGAGCGCAGCAGGCGCGCGGGCGAGGCGCTCGAGATGGTGCGGCTGCCCGGCGTGGGCGCCCGGCGTCCCGACGAGCTCTCCGGCGGACAGCGGCAGCGGGTCGCCCTCGCCCGGGCCCTCGTCGTCCGGCCCCGCGTGCTGCTGCTCGACGAGCCGCTCGGCGCCCTCGACCTGAAGCTGCGCGAGCAGATGCAGGTGGAGCTGAAGGCCATCCAGCGCGAGGTCGGCATCACCTTCGTGTTCGTCACCCACGACCAGGACGAGGCCCTCACCCTCTGCGACCGCCTCGCCGTCTTCAACGCCGGCCGCATCGAGCAGATCGGGGCCGCCGCGGACGTGTACGAGCGCCCGCAGACCCGCTTCGTGGCGGGCTTCGTCGGCACCTCGAACGTGCTCGACGGCGCCGCCGCCACCGCGCTGGTCGGGCGTGAGGGCGTGTTCGGCATCCGCCCCGAGAAGCTCGAGGTGCTCCCGCTCGGTGCCGCGGCCGCGAGCGGCCACCGCACGACGGAGGGCACCGTGGCGGAGGTCGTCTACGCCGGATCGACCACGCGACTGCTCGTCGACACCGACGCGGGCGCCACCATCTCGGTCGTCCAGCTGAATGCGGAGACCGGCTCGACCGCCCTTCGGCGCGGCGACCGCACGGTCCTGGCGTGGCGTCCCGAATCCGTCCGGACCCTCGAGTCCGCCTCCCCGACCTCTCCCCCGGAAGGATCCCCGTCATGAAGCGACCGTTCGTGCGCATCGCGGCGACGGCGACGGCGATGGCCGTGGCCGTCCTGCTCGGTGGCTGCTCCACGTCCACGACGACGACCGGGACGGCGGGCGTCGCGCCGCCCAAGGTGGCGGAGCTGAAGAAGCTCGGCGCCGGCGAGGGCCAGCTGAACATCATCGCCTGGGCCGGCTACGCGGAGGACGGCTCGAACGACAAGACCGTGGACTGGGTGCATCCATTCGAGCAGCAGACCGGCTGCAAGGTGAACGTGAAGATCGGCAACACCTCCGACGAGATGGTGCAGCTCATGCGCACCGGCCAGTACGACGGCGTCTCCGCGTCGGGCGACGCGACCCTGCGCCTCATCTACGCCGGTGACGTGGCGCCGGTGAACACCGCGCTGGTGCCGAACTACTCCACGATCTCCTCCTTCCTGAAGAAGCGGCCCTGGAACTCGGTGAACGGGCAGATGTACGGCATCCCCCACGGGTGGGGCGCCAACGTGCTCATGTACAACCCGAAGGTCGTCACGGGCGCGCCGACCTCGTGGGGGGCGGTGTTCGAGGGCTCGAGCGCCTACAAGGGCAAGGTCACCGCCTACGACTCCCCCATCTACATCGCGGACGCCGCGCTGTACCTCATGAAGACGAAGCCGTCCCTGAAGATCAAGGACCCCTACTCCCTGACCGAGACGCAGCTCACGGCGGCCGTCGCGCTGCTGAAGCAGCAGAACGCGAACGTCGGCGAGTACTGGGCCGACTACACGAAGGAGGTGCAGGCCTTCGAGTCGGGCAGCTCCGTGATCGGCACGACCTGGCAGGTCATCGCGAACGTCATCGGCGCCGACAAGAAGGTGCAGGTGAAGACGGTGCTGCCGAAGGAGGGCGCGACCGGCTGGTCGGACACGTGGATGGTCTCCTCGAAGGCGAAGCACCCGAACTGCATGTACGAGTGGATGAACACCATCACCTCGGCGAAGGTCAACGCGCAGGTCGCGGAGTGGTTCGGCGAGGCGCCCGCGCAGACGAAGGCGTGCAGCCAGACCTCCGACACGGGGTTCTGCACGACCTACCACGCCCTCGACTCCGCCTACGCGTCGAACATCCACTACTGGACGACGCCGCAGAAGCAGTGCGTGGACGGATCCGGGAACGACTGCACGGCGTACTCCGAATGGGTGAACAAGTGGCAGCAGATCAAGGGGTGAGCACCGACCGGTGAGCAGCCACTCGACCGCGCGGCCGGGCGCCCGCCTGCGCCTGGCCGCGCTGCTCGGACCACCGATGCTGTGGCTCGTCGTCGCCTACCTCGGGTCGATGGCGGTGCTGCTGCTGTCGGCGTTCTGGAGCACGAACACGTTCACGGGCGCGGTCGTGCCGGTCTACACGAGCGGCAACCTGCTCGCGCTCGTCACGGATCCGCTCTACCGCGACGTCACGCTGCGCACGGTGGTCGTCGCGCTCGGGGTCACGGTGCTCGACGCCGTCGTGGCCGTGCCGATGGCCCTCTACATGAGCCGGGTCGCCTCGCCGCGCGCCCGCGTCGCGCTCGTCGTGGCCGTCACGACGCCGCTCTGGGCGAGCTACCTCGTGAAGGCGTACGCGTGGCGGGTGCTGCTGTCGCCGACCGGTCCCATGGCGTGGCTCACCGGGGGGCATTCGAGCGGATACGGGATCGGCGCGGTCGTCGTGACCCTCGCCTACCTGTGGCTGCCGTACATGGTGCTGCCCGTGTTCGCCGGCTTCGACCGCGTACCCGACTCCCTGCTCGAGGCCAGCGCGGACCTCGGGGCGGCGATGGCCACGACGCTGCGCCGGATCGTCGCCCCGCTGGTGCTGCCGGCCGTCGCGGCGGGCTCGATCTTCACGTTCTCGCTGTCGCTCGGCGACTACATCGCCGTCACCATCGTCGGCGGCAAGACCCAGATGCTCGGCAACGTGATCTACGGCCAGCTCGTCACCGCGAACGACCAGCCCCTCGCGGCCTCCCTGTCCCTCGTGCCCCTCGCCGCGATCGTGATCTACCTGCTCGCGATGCGCCGCACCGGCGCCCTGGAGAACGTGTGATCCGCCGGTCCCCGGGCCTGCGCCGCGCGCTGCTCGCCTGGACGATCGGCGGCCTCGTGCTGCTCTACGTGCCCCTCGCGCTCGTCGTGCTGAACTCGTTCAACGCGTCGCGCACGTTCGGCTTCCCGCCGTCCGGGTTCACCCTGCGGTGGTGGATCGCCGCGGCCGGCAGCTCGGGCGCGCTGCACGCGCTCGGCACCTCGGTGGTCGCCGGGCTCTGCGCGACGGCGATCGCGCTGGTGCTCGGCTCGATGGCGGCGTTCGCGGTGCAGCGGTACCGCTTCTTCGGGCGGCGCGCCGTGAGCTTCCTCGTCGTGCTGCCGATCACGCTGCCCGGCATCGTCACGGGCATCGCCCTGAACGCCACGCTCACGTCGCTGCTCGGACCGGTCGGGGTGACGCTCGGCATCGGCACGGTGATCGTCGGCCACGCCACGTTCTGCATCGTCATCGTGTTCAACAACGTGGCCGCGCGGCTGCGCCGACTCGGCACGTCGTTCGAGGAGGCGTCCGCGGACCTCGGCGCGAGCCCGTGGCAGACGTTCTGGCGGGTGACCGTGCCGCTGCTGCGCGGCGCCCTCGTCGCGGGTGCGCTGCTCGCCTTCGCGCTGAGCTTCGACGAGATCGTGGTGACCACGTTCACGGCCGGTCCGACGGTGCAGACGCTGCCGATCTGGATCTTCGGGAACCTGTTCCGCCCGAACCAGGCACCCGTGGTGAACGTGGTCGCGGCCGTGCTCACGCTCGTCGCCGTGGTGCCCGTGTCGCTGGCGCAACGCCTCGGCGGCGACGTGGCCGGCAGCCGAACCTGACGGGCCGGCCGCGAACAGGAGGTGCCGGGTCCTGCGGCGCCGAGTCGGTCGACGTCGCAGGGCCCGGCACGGTGGGTCGAGGCGGTCAGACGCGGGCGCCGCCGCGGCGGCCCCGGACGGCCATCCAGATCAGCAGCACGATGATCGCGCCGATGATCGAGCCGATGATGCCGGCCGGCTGGAAGAAGCCGCCCTGCGGGTCCGCGCGGAAGATCAGGAAGCCGAGGAAGCCTCCGACGAAGGAGCCGACGATCCCGAGGAGGATCGTCGCGCCGATGCCCATGTGCTGCCGGCCCGGCACGACGGCTCGCGCGATGAACCCCGCGATGAGGCCCACGATGATGATGACGATGATGGTGCCGAGGATCCCCATGGTCCTTCCCTTCTGACTGCACGACGGTCGTCGTGCTGGTGGACCGCCCGGTTGGGGCGGCGGCCCTACTCGACCACTTCAGGTGCGCTGCAGGCACACCCCTAGGGGTGTTACGGTCCGATCATCAGCGTTCTCACACAAACGCGGCCGGTCACGGTCGCCCTCGTCGACGACTACGACGTCGTGCTGGTGGGCCTCGCCCATCTGTTCGACGGGTACCGGGATCGCGTCGTCGTCTCGGAGATCGACGCGAACGCCGCACTCGGCGACTCCATCGACGTCGTGCTGTACGACTCCTTCGCGCAGCCCGAGTCGGACCAGGAGGAGGTCGCCGGACTGGTCCGCAACCCCAGGGCGAAGCGGGTGGTCATCTACACCTGGAACTTCCAGCCCGACCTCGTGGCGACGGCGCGAGCGCTCGGCGTGCACGGCTACCTGCCGAAGACGCTCTCCGCCGAGGGACTCGTCGAGGCGATCGAGCGGGTGCATGCGGGCGAGGAGGTCTTCACCGAGCCGCTCGGCCGGGTCGCCAGCGCTCCCGGGCTGGACTGGCCGGGACGCGAGCTCGGCCTCTCCGACCGGGAGTCGGAGATCCTCGCGCTGATCACGCAGGGGAAGAGCAACGCCGACGTCGCCCGGCTCACCTACCTCAGCCCGAACACGATCAAGTCCTACATCCGGTCGATCTACCGCAAGATCGGTGCCGGCAGCCGCACCCAGGCGGTGCTGTGGGGCGTCGCCCACGGGTTCACCCCCGACCAGCGCCGCATCGACCACTGGCTCGGTGGTCCCTAGCCGATCGGATGCGGAAGGCTGGAGGGCGTGACCGAATCGCCTCCCCGGCCCGCGTTCGGCGGCCTGCCCAGGCCGCAGGTGGACGTCGACCTCGCGCGCACGCTGGCCTCGCGGCTCTTCGGCGTGACCGGGGAGGTGGTGGAGCTCGGCAGCCAGCAGGACCGCAACTTCCGGATCGACGGACCCGGGGGCCGCTTCCTGCTCAAGGTCGCGAACCCGGCGTTCCCGCCCGCGGAGGCGACCGCGCAGAACCTGGCGATGCACGCCGTGGCGGCGCACGGCATCCGCTGCCCGGTCCCCGTCGAGGCGCTGGACGGCACGGAGTGCCCGGTGGTCGAGGTCGCCGAGATCCCGCACGTCGTCCGCCTGCTCACCTTCGTCGACGGCACGCCGCTGATCGAGCAGCGGCACCTCGCCCCCGTGACGGCGACGGGGCTCGGCGACACGGCCGGTGCGGTCGTGCAGGCGCTCGCGACGGTCGCCCACCCGGGCTTCGACCGGCAACTGCAGTGGGACCTGCGGCACGCGGAGCGCGTCGTCGCCGACCTGCTGCCCTTCGTCGCGGACGACGCCCGCAAGACGGCGGTCGCCGAGGCGACCGCGGCGGCCGCTGCGGCGCTCGCGCCCCTGGTCGACCGGTTGCCCGTGCAGGTCGTGCACGGCGACCTGACGGACGACAACACGGTCGCCGAGGTGGGTCCCGACGGGCGACCGCGCGTCACCGGGGTGATCGACTTCGGCGACGCCGCCCTCGGCTGGCGCGTCGCCGAGGCGGCCGTCGCGTGCAGCGCGGTGTTCCACCACGATCCCGGCGCCCCGCTCGCGGTGCTGCCCGTGCTCGCCGCGTTCGACGCGCGGGCCCGGCTCACGCACGACGAGATCGCCGCGCTGTGGCCGCTGCTCGTGCTGCGCGGCGCCACCCTCGTGGTCTCCGGGGAGCAGCAGGTCGCGATCGACCCGGAGAACGACTACGCCGACGAGGCGCGCGAGCGGGAGTGGCTGATGTTCGCCGTGCCGGCCGCCTTCGACGCCGACGTGGCGACGGCGGCCATCCGCCGGCACCTCGGCCGGCCGGTCGAGGCGGCAGCGCTGCCCGCGCCGGAGACGCCGATGCTCCCGGCCCCTCCGACCGTGGTCGAGCTGGGGTGGTCGAGCCGGGCGCTGCGGGCCGGGGACTGGCTCGAGGATCCGCTCGGCACGGAGGTGCGGCTGCTCACCGCGGCGGCCGCCGACTCGGGCGCGGCGGTGACGCGCCACGGCGAGGCGCGGCTGACCCGCAGCCCCGCGCCGTCGATGACCGCCCCGCGGAACGTGCCGCTCGGTGTCGACCTGCGGGTCGCCCGGCCCCTGGTGCTGCGCGCGCCGGTCGCCGGGCGCCTCGTTGCTGCGGGGCAGGGCGTCCGCCTGCTCGCCGACGGGCTCGAGCTGCGGATCGACGGCCTCGCGCCCGATGCGGCCGATCGGGCGGTCTCGCCCGGGGATCCGCTCGGCACGGTCGAGACCGCCGTCTGGATCCAGGCGGTCGTGCCGGGCGGGACCACCGACCCCCCGCGCTACGTGCCCGCCGCCGAGGCCGCGGCCTGGGCGGTGCGCTGCCCCGACCCGTCGCCGCTGCTCGCCCTGCCGCCCACGCCGGCGGAGGAGCCGCCCGGCGCGCTGCTCGCCCGCCGCGACCGCAGCTACTCGACCCTGCAGTCCCACTACTACGTGGCGCCGCCCCGGATCGAACGGGGCTGGCGGGAGTTCCTCATCGACACCGACGGCCGGCACCTGATCGACATGGTGAACAACGTCACGGCGCTCGGGCACGGCCATCCCCGGATCGCGGCCGCGGCCGCCGACCAGTGGTCGATGCTGAACACGAACTCCCGGTTCCACTACGGCGCCGTCGCCGACCTGAGCGAGCGGCTGCTCGCCACGCTGCCGGCGCCGTTCGACACCGTGCTGCTCGTGAACAGCGGCAGCGAGGCCGTCGACCTGGCGCTGCGGCTCGCCGGCGCGTTCACCGGACGCGACGACGTGCTCGTCGTGCGGGAGTCGTACCACGGCTGGACGGTCGCCTCAGACGCCGTCTCCACCTCGGTCTCGGACAATCCGCTCGCCGAGGAGACCCGACCCGACCGGGTGCACGTCGTCGATGCGCCGAACGCGTACCGGGGGCGCTACCGCGGCGCCGACGCCGGCGCCCGGTACGCGGCCGACGCGGTGGCCGAGATCGAGCGGCTCGCGACCGCGGGCACCCCACCCGGGGCGTTCCTCGCCGAGCCTCGCAACGGGAACGCGGGCGCGATCGAGGTGCCACCGGGCTACCTCGCGGCGGTCCACGACGCCGTCCGCCGGCACGGCGGCATCTGCATCGACGACGAGGTGCAGGTCGGCTACGGCCGGCAGGGCGACGTGTTCTGGGGCTACCAGCAGCACGACGGGGTGCTGCCCGACGTCATCACGGTCGCGAAGGCGATGGGGAACGGGCATCCCCTCGGCGCGGTGATCACCCGCCGGGAGATCGCCGACGCCCTCGCCGCCCAGGGCTCCTTCTTCTCGTCCGCGGGCGGCAGCACCCTGTCGGCGCGGATCGGATCCGAGGTGCTCGCCGTGATGGCGGACGAGCACCTGCAGGAGCACGCCCGCGAGGTCGGGGAGCGGCTGCGCCGGCGCCTCGAAGCGCTCCGTGAGCGGCATCCGCTGATCGGCGCCCTGCACGGCCGCGGGCTCTACCAGGGCGTCGAACTCGTCCGCGACCCCACCACGCTCGAACCGGCGACCGCCGAGACCGCGCGGATCTGCGATCGGATGCTCGAGCTCGGGGTGATCGTGCAGCCCACCGGCGACCGTCAGAACATCCTGAAGGTCAAGCCGCCGCTCTGCATCTCGGAGGGCAGCGCCGACGCGTTCGTCGATGCCCTCGACCGCACGCTGACCGACGGGTGGTGAGGCCGCTCAGCGGACCGCGACGTCGTCCTCCACCTGGTCGAGCTGCGTGAGCACGTGGTCGACGGCGGCGAGCACCGAGCCCTGCAGCATCCACAGGTCGGGCCGCTCGCGGGGATCGACATCGAGCAGCAGCAGCTCCGTGAGCACGGCCCGCGTCTCCCGCACGGCCTCGAGGGTGCGGGCGAGTGCGGCGTGCCGGTCCGCGCCGCGGTCCGCAGCCCCGATGCCGTCGCCGTAGGCGCGGAGGGCGTCCGCGATGTCGTCGAGCACCACCGCGAAGGCACCGCGCACCTCCCCCGCGGTCGGGCCGGACGACTCGGCCGGCGGTCCCGCGTCCTGCGCGCCGATGACGACGAGCAGCGCCCGCTCCGCCGCGAGGCACCGGTCGAGCCGGCCGAGCGCTGCCCGGAGCATCGGATGCAGGGCCGCGGCGCCGAGCGCACGCGGGTTGAGGCGCCGCATCTCCTCGACCGCGCGGATGGCGAGCGACGCCTCGATCACCTCGGCCCCGATGTGCTCCGCCCAGGCGGTCCAGGCCTCGAGCTCCTCCGGATCCGGCGGCCGGTCGCCGAGCGTGAGGGCGACCTCGTCGAGCAGCGCCGCCTGCGATCGCGCCACGCGGCGCACGGCGTCGCCCGCGGTCCGGTTCGGGATGGCGACGGGCACGACGAGGCTGAAGACGATCCCGACGGCCGTGCCGATCAGCGTGTTCACGATCCGGACCTGGGCGGCGAGGTCGTGCGCGGACACCGCGAGGATGAGCATGGCGCTGATCGGCGTCTCCAGCGACTGCTCCCCGAGCCGGAGCAGCTTCGCGAGCGTCAGGGACGCGGCGATGACGAGCGCGAGGCTCCACCACGACAGCCCGATCCAGGTGGAGACCGCGACCGCGACGAGCACCCCGGTGAGCACCGCGCCGACGCGCACGAGGCCCATCCGGAGCGTGCCGACGGTCGACGCCTGCACGACGAGCAGCGCCGTCAGCGGCGCGGTGAGATCGAGGATCCCCGGCGAGACGAGGTCGGCGACGACGTACGCCACGACGGCGGCGACCGTGAGCCGGGCGATCTGGCCCGCCTCCGGCTGCAGCCGCGCCGGCACCTCCCGCCAGGTGGTCGGCGACGACGGCCACACCCAGTGGAGCACGCGCCGGGCGCCGAGCCGCAGGCGCCGCCGGTCGAACGCGTCGGTCATGTGCGGCTCCGCCCTGCAGAGGATGCGCGCAGGCTAGCGCGACGTGCGCCAGGGGGGCTGCGCGCCCGATCCCGGCGCGGTGCGGACGACCCAGCGCGCGGCAGCGTGCTGCGTTGTCGCTCCGGGGATGATCAGCGGCCGGCGTGGGACGCCAGGAACCGGTACACCTCGGCGTCATCGACGCCCGGGAAGGTGCCGGTGGGCAGCGGCGACAGCACGTGGGCGTGCAGCTTCGCGCTCGGCCACGCCTTGCCGCGCCACCGGTCGGCGAGCTCCGCGTCGCGGCCGTCGCGCCGGGCGCCGGCGACCCGGGCGTCCGCCCGCTCCGCGGTCTCGCGGCCCCGGAACCACTTCGCGTCCGCGAAGCGCACGCCGACGGTGATCGAGAACTCCTCGGACGCCGACGTGCCGGTCTGGGTGGAGCACCAGAACGTGCCGGCCGGGGTGTCGGTGTACTGGTAGAACTCGGTCGTCCGGTTCGTGCGCTCGAACGCGGCGCGAGCGGCCCAGGCCGGATGCACGAACCGCCCCTCGACGGATCCGGAGACGTCCGCCGGCAGCGGCAGGTCGTCGTTCTCGTACGCCTTCGTGATGGCGCCGTCGCCCGCGACCCGGAGGAAGTGCACCCGCAGATCGAGGTGCACGGTCGCGAGGTTCGTGAGCCGCAGGGCCGCCGCCTCGTGCGTGACGCCGAATGCGTCGCGGAAATCCTCGACGGCGAGGTCACGGCGCTGCTTCGCGGCGGCGAGGAACTCGACGCTCGCCGGCTCCGGCATGAGGCACGCGGCCGCGAAGGCGTTGATCTCGAGCCGCTGCTCGAGGAACTCGGCGTAGTCGCGCGGCTCGTGGTGGCCGAGCACGCGGTGCGCCATCGCCTGCAGCGCGAGCGCCCGCAGGCCGTGGCCGCCCGGGATGGAGGCGGGCGGCAGGTAGATGCGCATGTTCTCGAGGTCGATCACCGATCGCGTCGAATGGGGCAGGTCGTTCACGTGGATGAGCGAGAAGCCGAGGTGCCGCGCCATCCTCGTCACCGTGTGGTGCGTCAGCGCCCCGCCCGTGTGACCGACCACCCCGCACAGGCGATCCGCCTCGCGCTCGAACGACTCCAGGTGGTGGTCGTGCTGCCGCAGCCACAGCCGCAGCTCGGTGTTCGCGCGCCGGGCCTCCTCCGGCGTCGCGATCGCCGCCGTCGCCCGCCGCCGCAGCTCCCGGTGCAGACCGACGATCGACTCCAGGACGTCCTGCGGCAGCGCCCGGCTCGCCTGGACGGTCGGC